>JBMFWA010000067.1:0-501 GCA_049965715.1 Thermoplasmata archaeon | reverse complement strand
CTGTCACGAGACCAAATGTGGCACTTGGATTCCCGTTCAGTCCAAATGTGATCATTGACTGTTCAGAAACGATGGATAAGAAGATTGCGGCATTGAAATGTCACAGGTCACAGTTCCCTGAAGATTCCTCAATTGATACAGTGAAAACGATTTTGTCACTCTACGGAGCGAGAATAGGGAGCAGATGTGCTGAACCCTTCAAGGTACTTATGCCTCATGAATTACACGTTAACGTTCTCGCGGGAATGAATCCTCGGTAAAAATGGAGAAAGATTCCGGGATTAATTTCTATTTTTTAGGGACACCAGAAAATTTTATTTGGCTACGGAACTTCGTAAATAAAGTCTGAGAAAACCCTGATGATCTTGGAATATCAGAATGAGTATCGCAACACACTTCTCACAAAACTGAGGATTTTCATGTCATTAGGAGGAACGATTTTAAATCATCAATTAATGGTCGCTGGGACTTCCTGGAAAGGTTAGGTAAATTATAATATCA
>JBMFWA010000066.1:0-503 GCA_049965715.1 Thermoplasmata archaeon | reverse complement strand
CAGAAGAACTAGTTAGTATGGAAGTTTTAAGACTTTTCGGTCATTCTCAAAATCCCTGAACGATAGTTTCAGAAGAACTAGTTAGTATGGAAGCGTCTTAACGAATACGAGATGTTTGTTTTCCACGTTCAAGTTTCAGAAGAACTAGTTAGTATGGAAGCCTGCATTCTGTCAGTATTTTCTCCTTCATAGAAGTGGTTTCAGAAGAACTAGTTAGTATGGAAGCATATCTGTATCGCTTAAGTGGTAATGTTCTATTAAGTGTTTCAGAAGAACTAGTTAGTATGGAAGCAGAGGCTATAACCTCTTGTCTTTCTGAATCGTTTACTTGTTTCAGAAGAACTAGTTAGTATGGAAGCTTCGACTGTCTGCTCCTCTACAACTGTCTTTGAGGCTGTCTTGTTTCAGAAGAACTAGTTAGTATGGAAGATCGCCACTGATCGGATTATCGTACCTTATAGTTTCTAGTTTCAGAAGAACTAGTTAGTATGGAAGACTGTCAT
>JBMFWA010000065.1:0-514 GCA_049965715.1 Thermoplasmata archaeon | reverse complement strand
CTTCTGCATCTATCTTTATCTCTGCGTGTCTCACAAAATACAGTTTAGCCATGCGGCAGGATCATATTGAAACTCTTCTTATTATTTTTGCATAATCTGGTTGGCCAGAGAACATCACAAAATGATACCGTCCATAGAGACAGAGAAGGAATTTTTAAAATAATGGCATTTGAGTCCTACAGAAGATCCCTGAAGATGCATGCGGATCTGAACGCAATATACAATATAATAAAAAATCGTTCCTGAAGCTTTCTCTGGCGAGATAGAGGGTATTGGGTTATACCCACGAAGTTTAAGCATCAAAGAGATGATAACTTCCAAAGGTGGATGTTAACATGGTTAACAGAAACCACAACCTGAGAGCATCTTATCGTTGGAGGAGCTATGATCTGGAACTGGTCATTCATTATTCAGCTAAAAATATATTATAAAAAGGCGATCTGGAGTATATAAAGAAAAATGATCAATCTCATTTTGAGTATATAAGATCGAATATTACTATACCATCTTTGGT
>JBMFWA010000064.1:0-517 GCA_049965715.1 Thermoplasmata archaeon | reverse complement strand
GTATGGAAGTTTGTTTTACGCTATCGTCAATAGTCATATATACCAAATTTCGTTTAAGAAACACTAGTTAGTATGGAAGGCAGAGGAAGACTACGTCTTCCTTATGTCCATCTGCGTTTAAGAAACACTAGTTAGTATGGAAGCCCGTCGATGAATTTCAATTCGAGTCTCATCTCGTTTCCACTTCGTTTAAGAAACACTAGTTAGTATGGAAGGCATCCTTAGTTCAGCGACCATTGACTCTATCTCCTGCTCGTTTAAGAAACACTAGTTAGTATGGAAGTCCTATCGCCTGTTCTAGATCATGTCCGTTTCCTCCTTTAGTTTAAGAAACACTAGTTAGTATGGAAGGCCATGATGTCTGTCCTTCAGATGCCTTTTGAATTGAAAGTTTAAGAAACACTAGTTAGTATGGAAGTCGATGTTGTGAGTTGTTCCCATTTTCTCTCTTGTTTAAGAAACACTAGTTAGTATGGAAGCATATTCATAATATCCGTCATCGTCTATAATTATCATG
>JBMFWA010000063.1:0-519 GCA_049965715.1 Thermoplasmata archaeon | reverse complement strand
GGCTTCCCAAACTGGGAAAAATAAGAACGTTCATGCACAGATCCGTCACAGGAGAGATCAAGACGGTATCGGTAAAGCGTGATTCAGTAGGAGACTGGTTCATTAGCTTGACTGTTGAGACAGACCGCAATGCTGATTTTAATACTGATAAAACAGAAGTAAACGAACTCAAGCAGAAATCCAAATTTAAGCTAGTCAAACCTGTTGGCATAGACATGGGGCTGAAAACCATCATCACGACCAGTACCGGATCACAAATAGAACCACCACAGTTTTTGAGAAAATCGGAGAAGAAACACTCAAAAGCACAGAGAGAACTCTCCAGAAAGAAGAAAGGATCAGAAAAAAGAACAAAAGCGAGGAATAGGGTAGAGAAAATACAGAGGAAGATACAGAGGCAGAGGGATTATTTTTCACACAAAGTATCCATGGATCTTGTGAAAAATCAAGATCTCATCGTATTCGAAGACCTGAACATAAACGGTATGGTGAAGAATCACCATTTGGCAAAGAGCATAG
>JBMFWA010000062.1:0-526 GCA_049965715.1 Thermoplasmata archaeon | reverse complement strand
CATAGAGGATCTGGATACGATTGTAGCTGTCAGGCATCCTGACATGGAGAGACATCACAGGAACTACGAGATAATGCCTCCATGCGGAATGTGCCGGGAAATATCAATCGACTATGAACCCGATATACATGTGATCATCAATATGGATGGAAAACCTGCCAGAGTGCCTATGAAAGATCTCCTACCATACAAGTATCAGCGGTGAGAAGAGCAATTAGTTAAATTTTTTAGCTTAAGTCAAATCCCTCGCCAACAGGGGCTGTGGGGTAGCTTGGTATCCTACGGGCTTTGGGAGCCTGAGACCCCGGTTCAAATCCGGGCAGCCCCATTATCAGACTAGATAACCTGAGGTTTGCTAGATTTTGGCCACGTCCATCTTGATAACTTTTGCATGAAAATCTAAGCAATAACTTCAGAAAAATTGGTAAAATCAGGCTCTAGTTCGCATGGAACCTGGATGGGTTAAAAGTTACAGTATTTACACTTTCATGAATGAAAAGTAAATTCTAAGGTGGTTATCCTTCCG
>JBMFWA010000061.1:0-546 GCA_049965715.1 Thermoplasmata archaeon | reverse complement strand
CACCACGTATGCAGATCCGGATGCCTCAAATGCAATCCTTGTTTCCCTCGGTATCCTGGATGCGAATTCATTGTATCCATCTGTGTTCATATCAAACTCAAAGTTGTCCCTCATCTCTCCCTCTGGGGAGAGGTATGTCACTGTGCTCTTCTCCTCACCTATGTCTATTCCAACCACTGGGCTGTTCATGTTCTTGTCATTCCTTCTTTTCTTATTCACATTTTCCCTCCCTGCTGCTCTTAATGCTGACTGAGAGCAGCATAGAAGGGCTGACCGGCAGGAGATTTTACTACTCAGTCACCCTAAGATAAAGAATAGTGAGTTAATATTTGTTGTAATTAAGATTGGACACAGAAAGAACATTTATTGATGGACTCGTTCAAATGGACCGGTCGGTATTTGATTAATGTTTTAAGCGAATACAAATTTACACTCTATTTTTGCCGGAATAGAATGGGCTACACCTTGAATGACCCAGAACGAGAAAAATCAGTACAAATCCAGTCCTCAACGCAGCTGTTCACGCCGGTAAACATCACAAATGGC
>JBMFWA010000060.1:0-546 GCA_049965715.1 Thermoplasmata archaeon | reverse complement strand
CTTCGACGAGGAATTTCAAGTCCATCGACTTTCGGCATTCAATACATTTCCACTATCCATCCGATTGACCTCATTTCTGTGCCAATCAATTTGGAAAGCTTTAAACTATCAGGCTTAATTCAAGAATCAAAGAAAAAGAGCGGATATTTCCAAAGTTATTGGGATATTAAGAAAGTGAGTTTATTGGCAGAGTTGGAGCTCAAGTCAAGTTACCAGCACACAACAAGGATCACACAACTCAAGGTAATCAAGCCAGAGTGTCACCAGAGGTGCCACCTGAACCAAGAACTGTGCTGCCAGTCCAAAAATAGGGGTAATCCCTTGCAAAAAATTTTGAGAACATTTTTCAAAATTGTCTAAAGCGATCAACCAATGGCAAGGGAACAGCAAAACCTAAGAGGCAGAGGCCGCTTCCAAGGAAGAGGAATTGCTCAAAGAAGCCATGGAGGTGGCAGGAAGTCACAATATACAAGATCAAGGACTTCCTCTCCCATGGTTACACAAGCAAAAGCCATTCAATTTGCACCAAATGTGCAAGGCAAGAAC
>JBMFWA010000059.1:0-547 GCA_049965715.1 Thermoplasmata archaeon | reverse complement strand
GAATGCGATTATGGCATAAGGCGGGAAATTGAATATATTTATAGCTGTGTAGCCACCCATGGACTCTGTAGACCAGGACGAGAAGAAACTTGCAACAATACTAATAGCAGAGGTTTTATTTATTGGCCAGCTAATATCTATAAAATGAATTATATAATTGCCGCCAACATTGAGTGCAGCAACAGTAATTCCCAGAATCAGGAAAAAGATATAAGGTATTTTGGGTCTTATCAATGGGTGCGGATATATCCAAATTTAATTAACGTTTCTATCTGCAAAGCCCTTAGTTCTAAGTTGAGCTCGCGGAGAGAAAGGGCATTGGCCATCCCGATAGTGTATCATAGTTTGTCACGAACCCTTTTATTTACAACTTCTCCAGGCATTGGTCTTCGATCAATGTATGTGCACATTATATGCACATACCTTTAAATATTCATATGTGTCATTGCCCTATGTTCCTGAGAATTACAAAGGTCAGGAGAGGATCTGCATTACTGGAATATGCATCCATTGCAGAGAGACTGGTTGGGATCACGTGCAGAAAACC
>JBMFWA010000058.1:0-578 GCA_049965715.1 Thermoplasmata archaeon | reverse complement strand
CCACTCTCTTCCCTTTGAATTCCCTAGTCTGACTGATTGGGCCTTCCATACTAACTAGTTCTTCTGAAACTTAGCGATAAAGTTAAGCAGGCCATAAGCGTACTAAAAGAGACTTCCATACTAACTAGTTCTTCTGAAACAATTCCGATAACGGAAACGTTGGTCGGGATTCTGTAAGACTTCCATACTAACTAGTTCTTCTGAAACACGGAACGGTCGTTGGACATGTGAAAGCTGAAAACGAAACTTCCATACTAACTAGTTCTTCTGAAACGTGCAGGTGGTGTGATAAAAGGATCCGAGATTAAACTCCTTCCATACTAACTAGTTCTTCTGAAACGTGATAAAGATGTGTTATCAGTGCCTAAATGCAGATGGTAAACTTCCATACTAACTAGTTCTTCTGAAACTATTTTAGTGAGTCAGCCGTAAATGATGCAGAGTTAGACATACTTCCATACTAACTAGTTCTTCTGAAACTTAAATCGATACCTTTTTTCCTAACCTGAAATAATTTTTTAGTCTTCCATACTAACTAGTTCTTCTGAAACTTAGCGATAAAGTTAAGCAGGCCATAA
>JBMFWA010000057.1:0-635 GCA_049965715.1 Thermoplasmata archaeon | reverse complement strand
CATCACCCTGACCGCGTCGAGTGGCTGTACGTGATTTCCGGTGAAATGACAGTCCAGATTGACGGCGAGATTCACAGGTTGAATGAGCGGGAGCATGCAATGTTCCCGTTGAATTGTGAACATTCATTGAAGGCGGGTGACAAAGGCGCGGTAGTGATCGTTGTAGCCATTCATGAGAATAACAAACATGAGATGTAACATTTCTCTCGACCAGTAATAAGCAGCGGACTGATCAAACATCCGCAATATTATGTCTGGATCATCAGGCTTTCATGCAGGTTTATGCAGCAAAAACAATGGAAAAGACTCAGATAACAGGGGATTTTGCATAAAACGTATGGAATTCCCGTGCTTCCAATCTTTGCTGACACTTCCTTCGCACCGATCAGACACTCTGTGGATACTGTACTGGAGTCAATCATATTGACGGATTCCGGTGCCTCTGACTAAATCCAGCGAGAACGTGAAGAGACCGAGGAAAGTTGCAGTATTTCTGTGTGAACTGGAAAAGTCCGTCTCGGATCAGTTCCCTTTAAACCGGAATGCGACGCGTTTGACTCAGTAGAAAGCCGAGTTGATTCTCGTATTATCCTTGTTACAGCAACGGCCGGGATTATGCATGGAGAATGAAGAAG
>JBMFWA010000056.1:0-639 GCA_049965715.1 Thermoplasmata archaeon | reverse complement strand
CAGTCGCTTCGACGGACGATGCAGACGCCATACGCAGGAACATGGTGCAATTGAAGAATGACGTGCTCAGCGCTTCCGAGAAGTACTGCCTGCCCGCTGGAAACGAGGGGGCGGGAACAGATACGACCCGCGAATCATTCATTAGGGATATCGACCAGATCATCAATTCCTATACGTCCGACAGGATGAAGTACTATATCAGGAGGCTCATGAAGTCCCTTGAAGAGGTAAGGTACGGGAGGGTCAACGACATCAACCTCAACAGGTGGAAGGAATACGACAGCATAATAACAGACAGTCTCTGGATATTCGACAGGAGGGACAGGTCAGGCGAGCATCTTGGATGGTACTGGGGGAATTTCGTTCCACAGATACCAAACCAGCTCCTCCTGAGGTACACAAAGAAGGGCGAATGGGTCATGGATCCTTTCCTCGGAAGCGGAACAACGCTGATCGAGGGCAAGAGGCTGGGCAGGAACGGGATAGGGATAGAACTGAACGAGGATGTTGCAAGGAAAGCTGAGGAGAGGATAAGGCGGGAATCGACCAAGTACAGCGTCAGGACGGAGGTCGTAACAGGCGACAGCACGGAGATTGATTATCGCTCAGTCCTCACGAAGGCGGGAGTGGAATCCGTAC
>JBMFWA010000055.1:0-642 GCA_049965715.1 Thermoplasmata archaeon | reverse complement strand
CAGGTGGTTACTGCAGGGATATCAATGCAACCATGGACAGGGCATCAAGAAATCATCCCCTTACGGTTGAACAGACAGGGAGAAATCTCCGAATCACCAGAAAGCGTTCTCCGGGAGAGAGGCCATATTCTGTCATGAAAGGTATCATGAATGGAGGCCATACATTCGTCACCATGGTGAGAAGGTACAGGGTCAAGGCAATGTTTCTATGCCCTGGCTATAATGCACTTACCATGATCACATTGAAAAAGCAGGGTAAGATATCATAATCTATGGAAAAACAGTGAATACCCAGGAGAAAAGGAATAAAAAAAGAGATAAATCAAGGATCATCCACGCCTATTCCGGCAGATTCCTGTAAGAAAGAGATCCATTCGGCGTTTTGATCTATCGGTGGGGAATAATTATTTGGATATTAGGAAATGTCTATTGTCTTTCTATTCTTTCTGAATCCGCTTTTTCTTGACGTCGACGAAAGATTTATCCAGGCAGTAACGTTATGATAACAATGGATGAATTCAGGGTTCTTGACCTCTTCAGCGGTATTGGTGGGCTCTCACATGGTTTTGCTGTAATTGGTTTTGATGTTACCGGTGCTGACATTTCAGAACCCGCTGGAGTAGTATACAGGCAATATGCTTC
>JBMFWA010000054.1:0-663 GCA_049965715.1 Thermoplasmata archaeon | reverse complement strand
AGTTAGTATGGAAGCCTGATGATGTCGTCGTACAGTTTATTTTTCACATATATCGTTTCAGAAGAACTAGTTAGTATGGAAGACCCATCTCTGTGTTATGGTCGCACGTTTTTTCTTTATTGTTTCAGAAGAACTAGTTAGTATGGAAGTTTGTCAATATCGACGGTTGAAAAGGCCGATTCTATATGTTTCAGAAGAACTAGTTAGTATGGAAGACCCATACTAATTCATAGGTCGTTTCTTTATGAGAATTGTTTCAGAAGAACTAGTTAGTATGGAAGTGTATTTGCCAGAAACAAAGTATATAAACATTTTTAGAATAGTTTCAGAAGAACTAGTTAGTATGGAAGCGTTTCTTTATGAGAATTACCATTCGGAGGATCGTCATACCGTTTCAGAAGAACTAGTTAGTATGGAAGCTCCATGCTTATCCTTGAACACGATCTTCGCATCCGTTTCAGAAGAACTAGTTAGTATGGAAGTCTTTTTTCAGTTTGGGAATCGCCTCTATGAGCGAATGTTTCAGAAGAACTAGTTAGTATGGAAGTCTCCTTCCACTTTCTCGAATACAGGACAGGTGATCTTGTTTCAGAAGAACTAGTTAGTATGGAAGGCATCCTTGGTTGAAACTATTGTTTCGTAGTTCATGATTGTGTTTCAGAA
>JBMFWA010000053.1:0-666 GCA_049965715.1 Thermoplasmata archaeon | reverse complement strand
GTATTTAGCCTTGGGAGATGGTCCTCCCGGATTCCCACGGGATTCCTCGTGCCCCGCGGTACTTGGGATACTTCCTACATGACGCCGTATTTTCGCGTACGGGACTTTTACCCCCTACGGTGACGCTTTCCAACGCGCTTCCGCTAACACTTCGCCATGACATTGGAAGTCCCTCAACCCCGGACCCAATTGCTTGGATCCGGTTTAGGCTCACCCCTCTTCGCTCGCCGCTACTGGGGGGATCGATGTTTCTTTCTTTTCCTCCGGGTACTAAGATGTTTCAGTTCCCCGGGTGCCCCCCGAACACCTATTTATTCAGTGTCCGGTGACGGAGGTTAACCCCCGCCGGGTTGCCCCATTCGGGTATCCACGGTTCAACGCCTGCTTGCGGCTCACCGTGGCTTTTCGCAGCTTGCCGCGCCCTTCTTCGGCTCCTGTCGCCTAGGCATCCACCACGCACACTTGTTCACTTGACCTAAATTGCGCTCTCTTCTCTTTATCTTCCCTGTGAAGTTGTCAAAGAACATTTCCATTAAGAAAACCATCAAGTTACCCAACCTGAGATTGGATAATAATGGTCCCTCAAAACTAAACAGTGGAGTATCAATCAAGGATAACCGACCTGGAGTAATGTTACTCCTTAGAAAGGAGGTGATCCAGCCGCAC
>JBMFWA010000052.1:0-692 GCA_049965715.1 Thermoplasmata archaeon | reverse complement strand
CTGGATTGCAGGTTTAGACTATATGAATGAAAATGACGATGACAATGATGATGACAATGGCAATGACAATGACAACACCGACAATGATGACAATGAAAACCAAAATGAAACAGACAACACAACTGATGATGAAGCGCAATATGATCATGTTGACCAACAGGAAATTGAAGAACTGATTGCGCCCGCTCAACTTTCTACACTCTTCTATTAACTAAGCTAAAGATTGGCAAAAAAGAATCAAGAGAATCGATTAGATATTTATCAAGTTACAGGCAGTCGTAAAATCTTCAAATTTCTCTTGTCAGCAACAGATCCGAAAATTTCACATTTTCCATCATAACTTCACCAATACAGGTCGTATTGAAACAAGCAACATATCAACGTCTTTTTCTCATCATGGCAAAGACAGCAAGCTATCTTTTGTTGAATTTGGTCAGGTAGATCAAGAGTTACAGCCACCGAAGTGGAATTTTCCGACAACAACAAAAAGTCGAATCAGTGTCGCACACGACGGAACTCATATCTCAGTGAGTATTAGCCCGATTTTTAATCTGAAAACGCCGCTTGAAACAACGAGCTATCATTGAAGGAAATCCACCCGAGACTTCAAACGTTATTGCAGTCGCCGTGTTATCAAATTTCGAAGAGGTATTTCAAGTCCATTGACTTCCGGAATTTACCACACCTCAAGT
>JBMFWA010000051.1:0-737 GCA_049965715.1 Thermoplasmata archaeon | reverse complement strand
GGATTTAGTACGGAAATTTATTAGAGCTATTTCTTGAAAATGCTATAAAACTTTTATTTATTCCATAAAATAAAAATAATATTTACATTTTGTCACTACTAAAAAATAAAAGACTCTGTTTTTTACTCATTAAAAAACACTTTCGTGTTTTTTCTTAGAGGCCGATTAACTCCAAAACGGATTAACCTTGTTTTGGAAACCTAGGACTTAAGACGACAACGTTTTTCACGTTGTTTTTCGTTACTCATACCAACATTTTCACTTCTGATATTTTCAATTTATGTTATCATAAATCTTCAAAAATTTACAGAACGTTCTGCTACCATTTAAACTAAAATATAGTTTAAATCTACAGCTTCGGTAAATAATTTAAGTCCTTTTACATTTACAACGCAACAGAATTAGACCAGTGAGCTATTACGCACTCTTTAAAGGATAGCTGCTTCTAAGCTTACCTACCGGTTGTTATTACTCTTTTACATTTTATTCACTTAACTATTTTTTAGGACCTTAGCTATTAGTCTGGGCTGTTTCCCTTTTGACTATAAATCTTAGCACTTACAGTCTGTCTGCTTAAATTCTTTTATTTTATATTCGAAGTTTCAATAAACGTAGTAAAATTTTCATCTCCATTGCTTTTCGAGAGCTCTACCTTAAAATAAAGAAATTTAAACGCTCTACTTAAATAGATTTCGCAGAAAACCAGCTATTTCTAAGTTTGATTAGCCTTTCACTCC
>JBMFWA010000050.1:0-739 GCA_049965715.1 Thermoplasmata archaeon | reverse complement strand
GATAATGTCATCATGTACAACAATGATCCTGTATTCTGCAAGCCTGTTGAATTCACCATGAATGATCTGAACCTGAAGGGAAACTTCTATCATGATCCGAAAAGGGAGAGCGACGAGAGATCGGATTTCCACAGGAGGCTTGCAGAGAAGAGATCAATGGTGGAGAAGCATCAGGTCAGATCGTGATTCCATGGAGAAAGCATTCAGAACACTGAAAACTGATCTGGACATATTCCCCCTGAGGAAGAGGAGGGAATCCACCATTCGTGGTACAATATTTGTGTTCTTTCTATCCCTGATCATAAGGAATGCACTCATGAGAGGGATGATCTCTACGGGCCTAATGAAGAAGTATTCCCTGGAAAGGATGATCTTGGAACTTGAGAAACTGCATGTCATCGAGGATCAGAATGGAAGCCCCGGATAAGATTTCGTGGTGGTAAAGCCCGGAAGTTCGGGATGCATCGAACTTTCGATCTGCTGAACGTGATGACAAAATAATGGGAGTTCAGGCGACCGTAATCAACACACCCTCATCCTATCATGTATTTGATGTCATAGGTGTCAGAAGGATACGTGAAGGGCGTTGTTAACAGCGTTTTTGCATCAATGTTGAGCCTTACTGCAAGCGCAAACACATTGATGATCTCTTCAGAATTCACCCCAAGAATGTGTGCTCCAAGGATCCTGCCGGAATCCCTGTCCATTATGACCTTGTAGAAAGATCCTGGAATCCCCC
>JBMFWA010000049.1:0-755 GCA_049965715.1 Thermoplasmata archaeon | reverse complement strand
GACCATGTTTGGTTATATGGCCCCTTATATCGGTTGATCCGGATTGGTTCTGCCTTGGGGTTAGACCGGAATAGGAAGCAAGTTTTTCCTTTGTTTTGAACCGGTGAATATCGTCGATCTCTGACATGACTGCAGCTGAAGAATATACTCCCATACCGGGGATCGTCATTAAGAGTTTCACGTTTCTGTCATTGATGGCATATCTGGATATTTCATCCTCCACAATGGATTTCTTTCCCATCATGGATGCTATCTGATCAATGAGCATCCTATAATAAGTTTCCTTAACTGAATTTCAATGCATATGGATTCATAGCTACCGCTGATCCATACTTATATTGTGTATTATCCTTTTTTTGTTTATGCCTGTTTCCTGAATCTTTCAGGTATCTCGAATGGTTTATTGTTATGCCATACCGACCATATGATATGGCAGGGTTTCGAATGCGGAATGCCTTTCATGTATATCGATGCCATTGTGATCCTTGAGCATTTCCAGTGACACTTCATGCCCGTTCCCTTTCGATATGTGGAATACCGCTTCACTCTTCGTAATGAATTCCCA
Organism: Thermoplasmata archaeon; assembly: GCA_049965715.1. Taxonomy (GTDB): domain Archaea; phylum Thermoplasmatota; class Thermoplasmata; order Thermoplasmatales; family Thermoplasmataceae; genus JAKAFX01. The sequence continues at coordinate 190 of JBMFWA010000049.1, read as the reverse complement.
TAGACTTTATGGATTTCCATCAATATTCCAATGTGGAATCCATGTGCCTTGAGGTTGCTTCCTTGATCCTGTTCAGAATATTCTCATACTCCTCTCAAAGACAATCAGAATATTCAATTGGCGTTTTTGGAAAAAAGTTGAGTGGCGTTGACATCATTCCTATACGGAAGTATGCAACCGTGAGCATTAC
>JBMFWA010000048.1:0-769 GCA_049965715.1 Thermoplasmata archaeon | reverse complement strand
GTTCGATCCCGGCTGACTCCACCACTCTCCCGCCGGCTCCCACTGCGAAGCGCGATGATGCGAGCCCGTCCTCACGGGCGGTCTCGCCTGATCGCGCGGCAACAGTGTCGCGTGCTCTTTAACAATCCGGTGAATTTTGTTTTGACGCTAAGTTTTCAAGCGAATGATTGATTCTCAAGCTTGAAAATGTCGCGTTCGCAACGTGAACCAGCTCCATATCCCCAGACTCCTTGGGGTTATATGGTCAAGCGAGTAAGCGCATATGGCGGATGCCTTGGCGGTAGAAGGCGATGAAGGACGTGGTAGCCTGCGATAAGCGTCGGCGAGCTGGCAAACGAGCTTTGACCCGACGATTTCCGAATGGGGAAACCCACCCTGGCTTGCCAGGGTATCGCACACTGAATACATAGGTGTGCGAAGCGAACCCGGTGAATTGAAACATCTCAGTAACCGGAGGAAAAGAAATCAACCGAGATTCCCTTAGTAGTGGCGAGCGAAAGGGGACCAGCCCAGTCGTGGTAATCGGTGGCGTGTTAGTGGAACGGTCTGGAAAGTCCGGCCATAGCGGGTGATAGCCCCGTACACGAAAACACAAGACCGTGAGCGACGAAGAGTAGGACGGGACACGTGAAATCCTGTCTGAACATCGGGGGACCATCCTCGAAGGCTAAATACTCTCTACCGACCGATAGTGAACCAGTACCGTGAGGGAAAGGCGAAAAGAACCCCGGTGAGGGGAGTGAAATAGAACCTGAAACCGTATGCGTAC
>JBMFWA010000047.1:0-794 GCA_049965715.1 Thermoplasmata archaeon | reverse complement strand
AGCCCCTTCTTAGTGGGAGGATCGGCATAATCCAGCACGTCAACAATCTTTCTGTTTCCGGCTTTCTGGATGTTTCCTAATGAGGTTTTCCAAAAACCCTCACCGAAAACCTTTTTCATGACCCCATGATCAAAGATCATGAATCTACTGCAGTCAAATTTTCCTGAATGGTACAAGGAGATAGAGAAGCTTGGTGATCCCTTAACCGGAATATCAGATCGAATTGATTTTGAAAGGATCAGACCAATATTGGAGGACCTATTCACCAATGACACGGAGAAGGGAGGAAGACCCAATTATGATCCCATACTCATGATCAAAATATTGCTCCTGCAGCAATGGTACAATCTCTCTGATCCACAGATAGAAAGGGAGATCAGAGACCGGATATCATTCATGAACTTCCTTGGATATCCTGAGAAGTTGCCTGATCGGAACACCATATGGTACTTCCGTGAGAGATTATCAAAGACTGGAAAGGATCGTCTCGTTTTCAATGAGATAAGAGACCAGATCATGGCAAAAAGAATAAGGATAAAGCCAGGAACAATGCAGGATGCCTCCTTTATAGAGGCAGATAGGGGAGAATATGGCAAACCCAGGGGTGATGAGGCCAAGACAAGAAGATCTAAAGATGGCTCATCAGCAGTAAAGAATCATGAACATCACTTTGGATACAAGGCGCATACTCTTGTGAATGAGATCAAGATCATTGAGAAATTGTCAGTAACACCAGCAAATGTTCATGATTCACAGATCGATCTCAGCATTCCTGGCATTATATGCTACCGTGA
>JBMFWA010000046.1:0-802 GCA_049965715.1 Thermoplasmata archaeon | reverse complement strand
ATCGTTCTCTTTAAACCGGGCGATTTCCAAAGGTGGGTCAATTCATTCCCCCCGCTTAAACGAATCGATCATTGACTTATCATCCATGGTATCGTATATAAATCTCTCTATGCATCCTGAAAAATGAATAAAATGAAGAAATGAATGAATTTTGTATAGGAATGTAGCCGAAATAACAGACATCACATCTCTTGCTAATTTCTCTTTGATCAACCCAGAATCAGGAAGAAGATCGTAATAACTGTATCCGTTTTTAGATACTCGGTTTTGTATTGATTTCAATTCAATGAATTGGTACTGAGTTATCCAACTACAAAATATAAGCAAGTTCGGATTTCTTAGTCATCTGTCTCATCATGTCCAACTGCTTTCAACAAAACGACTTTGAGCATAGCGGGGGATGGATTTGAACCATCGGTCTACGGGTTATGAGCCCGTCGGGATATCCAGGCTACCCCACCCCGCTTCGCTCTGGAGATGCTGGTACTATATTTATGCTTTTACAGCACTCTATCCATGTCCAAGGAAAATGATAACGGAAACGAAATCCTCAATTAAGCGGTAAAAGCCGGATTTTGCCACCCATGAAAAACGACTGGGACGTTGAGACTCAATCTCGTCGTCGATTTTTTAAGAGTTATGGGAGAGGCCAAAGAGGTGGGAGTATAAGAAAAGAAAAATAAAATGAAAGCAGATGGGGGACTGCTTTCAGTACTTCTTCCTCGTGTTCATCATTGCAACGGCAGAAAATGCTACGGCGATAACTGCCAGGACAAGGATCACGATTTCCAGGATGAAGAGC
>JBMFWA010000045.1:0-817 GCA_049965715.1 Thermoplasmata archaeon | reverse complement strand
CGCTCGGGTGCGCTTGCTAGTGCTGCGCTTCCCGTTGTTTTCCAACAAAATAGTACTCTTGTTGTCCTGGTACAAAATATTCTTTTCAATTGCATGTCCTTGGGCTTCCATAAATAATTTTGTCCACAAAATTATAGTGGCTGTATCATCTGCAGCAACTAATTCAGCTTCAGTGCTGCTTCTTGTATTCAATTTCTGCTTACGCAAAATTGATTGAGCTGCTCCACCTCCGTACGTCATGACGGCTCCGGTGTGGCTCTTGAGGTCAGGATGCACTCCAAAGGCGCTATCAACAAACCACTTGATGACATGCAAATCCTCAGTTGACAAAATCAGTTTGTCCTGACATGTCCCATTACAATACTTGATCAACCGGACCAGCTTGTTCCAATCATCTTGGTTGGGGGACTTGACTCTTGTGCACAGCAATGCAATAGCTGTGTGAATATCAGGGCGTGCTCGCTTGCAGGCAAACAGACCCTTTGCAACAAAAGTATGAAATAACTCGGCCTTGTCCTTGTCGAGTTTTGGACCATCACCCTCAGCAAATAAATTATCAGATGCTGGGGTTGGTACCGTATCCGTAGGCTTGAGGTTCATGGGGAATTCTTCAACCTTGTTGGAAATATAATCCACCATGTCAACCTTGACTTGACCTTCCTGGGAGAAATCAAATACCATTCCAAGGTAATCATGAACCTTGCCTCTTGTTGTCTTAACTTCCCATGCAATCCATACATCTTGTTGATCCAGATTTCAAACTTGTCGTTGACCTTGGCATCAACATGGCTGCTCATTAAATCATCAATGTGGAAAC
>JBMFWA010000044.1:0-822 GCA_049965715.1 Thermoplasmata archaeon | reverse complement strand
GTGGTTTGTTGGGGTTAGATACTGGAAATTTTCACGGATTCCAATAATTCTCTGGGTAGTCTGGTTCATAATATTCGCGGTGTGGGATTTTACTGGTTACCCACAGTCCGGTTTTACCTTTGTGGTGAACTATCCCTATATCATTAACGTCCTGGCTAAAGTGATGACTTTTATTGCGTTTGCTTCCCCAGTGATTTCTTGGGGAAGTGCAAGACTGGGCCTCAAGGGTATATTCAGATCGACAGAATCTATAATTTAACATATGCGATCGGGAATTCTGCTTTCGCAAGCGATGGGATGAAATCTTAATGGATCTTCCAGAGGTCATGTATCCAACCTCTGGCAGACAGAAGTGAAACAGGTCGGATTGCATATTGCTTCATACGTGCCTGCATCCGTAAGTTCAGATGGCTGAGCGTGAAGGACATGGTACCTTCTGGCTGAGAATGTCTTGGGTAATCTGCGCCGCATGCTAAACTGCAACACGATAATTATTCCTCATGGAAGAAGTGAAATACTGCTTGGCGTCTCTAATTGACCCCAGAAATATTTTTTCATCCATACAAATGATTATTTCATTCATTTTAATCAACTATTAAGTTGAACCTGTCTGCAAGAAAATTGAGAAAAGTTTCAGAGAATGAGAGACTTGTTGTGACTCTTTCATTCATTATTTCTCTGATCACGTCCATTATCGTACTTTCAAGTCGACCTTTCCTTCGTGGAACAGGAGATACTTCAACTTACGTATCCCTCTCGAGGGAAATCATTGCAAACGGTCTAATGATTCCACAAATAAACATTATCCACTATCCCGGTAGT
>JBMFWA010000043.1:0-835 GCA_049965715.1 Thermoplasmata archaeon | reverse complement strand
GTGAGAATTATTGGTTCTAAAAATATATTACAAGTAGTAACTCTAGATCCTGATAAGTTAAGAGCATATATTCTTAGAGCAAAGGCCTATAAAGGTAGTGCTTCTAGTTTTCTTGACGCTAACACCGTTGTAAGAGTAAAATGCAAATATTGTGGTTCAATGGTAGACTTTAATTCACCAAAATGTCCTCATTGTGGGGCTCCTTCTGATCATTGACATTCATAATACAAACTACTTGACCCACTACTGCCAATTCTTTTTCATATTTTCTTACTTATTAACTCAATGAACCATAGATTGCTTCAAAATCATTATCTGTAACAATATTCTTTTACGTGAATTCTCTGTTATTTTGCCTATTGATAAATACAACAAGTTACATTTTGTCTTTAAGGGATTAAAATTTTTAGCGCCGCGGGAGAGATTCGAACTCCCGATCCACAAGGGAACCAGATCTCAAGTCTGGCGCCGTACCACTGGGCCACCGCGGCTTGCCTGCATTGCAGATACAGGCTAATCTCCGCAAAGCAATAACCCCTAATTTACCTTTGCTGTCTTATTTCATGATGCATGTTCTTCGTTGAACTTCTCGAACAGAACCTCATCAACAAAGCCATGCCCTCTCACAAAGGAATGCTTGTGATATCGTCCGCACTCCTTGAAACCGTTCTTGATCAATACTTTAATGGAAGCGGCATTGGGTTCGAAAACTGCAGAAACAAGCTTCCTTAAATTAAGGGTTCCAAAGCAAAACTCAGCTGCAAGTGCCACGGCCTCAGTTGAATATCCGTTTCCCCAGTATTCCTTGGCAAGAAAGTAACCCAGGATTCCGGAC
>JBMFWA010000042.1:0-836 GCA_049965715.1 Thermoplasmata archaeon | reverse complement strand
CCCATAGTGATCAGGGCATAATCAGCATCTTCCATCATGAAATTCTCGATGAGGCCCGGAAAATCAGCGTTGAACTTTTCGTTGAATTTCTTTGTTTCTTCCTTCACAACTTCAATCGCTCTGTACATTGAATCCCTCATATCCTTCTTGAGTTCCATGAATGGGCCATCTGGAGGCATCAATGATCCATATCCCAATGGATTTTTCAGATCTATGCTGAATGGAAGATTTAGATCCCCTATGTAATCATACGCATCGCTCTCATCCCTTATTATAACTGGTTCGGATGTGTGGGATAATGTGAATGCATCCTGCATACTCATTATTGGCAGCATTACATTCTTGTTTTCTGCCACCTTGTATCCTAAAAGTATACTATCCATTGCTTCCTGGTTGGATTCACAGTAAACCTGCATCCATCCAGTATCCCTCTGTGTGATGCTGTCCGTCTGGTCCGCCCATATATTCCACGGTGGTCCTATTGCCCTATTCACAACAGCCATTAATACTGGTAACCTTGAGCCGGCTACCCAGTGGAGCATCTCGTGCATATAGAGTACTCCATGTGAAGATGATGCAGTAAAAGATCTAATCCCTGTCATTTCACTCGTCATAGTTGAAGCCATTGCACTGTGTTCACTTTCCACTTCTATGAATTTAGCATTTATCTTGTTGTTGGCAACCATTTCCGCCAATTTCTCGACAATAGCTGTCTGTGGCGTGATGGGGTATGCTGAGACGAATTTCACCCTCGCAAGCTTTACACCGGTTGCTACGGCCTCGTTCCCAGTCATTATCTCCCTGGTAACGTTCTGCGCTTTCATTTATCCTCACCC
>JBMFWA010000041.1:0-953 GCA_049965715.1 Thermoplasmata archaeon | reverse complement strand
ATGATGCAGACCCGAAGCCAGATGAGCTACCCATGACCAGGAAGAAGGTGGGCTAAACCCCACTGGAGGTCCGAACCAGTTGCTAGTGAAAAAGCATTGGATGAGTTGTGGGTAGGAGTGAAAAGCTAATCGAATCTGGTGATAGCTGGTTCTCCCCGAAACGTATTTAGGTACGGCCTTGCATGGTCAGTCATGGAGGTAGAGCACTGGATGGGGTAGGGGGCGTGAGCCTTCCGAACTCAACCAAACTCCGAATGCCATGACTTAAAATGCAGGAGACAGACTACGAGGGATAAGCTCCGTGGTCGAAAGGGAAACAGCCCAGACCGTCAGTTAAGGTCCCAAATGCCTGACTAAGTGTAAAAGGAAGTTATGAGCCTGAGACATCCAGGAGGTTGGCTCAGAAGCAGCCATCCTTAAAAGAGTGCGTAACAGCTCACTGGTTGAGGCACATTGCGCCGAAGATGTAAGGGGGCTGAAGTCAGGAACCGAAACTGCGGAACTGAGAAGTTGGTAGGGGAGCGTTGGACAGTAGGGAGAAGGCGTACCCGCGAGGGGCGCTGGACGAAGTCCAAGTGTGGATGCAGGCCCGAGTAGCGAGAGGAAGGTGAGAATCCTTCCCCCCTGAAGCCCAAGGGTACCTGGGGAAGGTTTGTCCACCCAGGGTTAGGCGGGACCCTAAGGAAAAGGTGAAAGCCGTATCTGATGGGAAACAGGTTAATAATCCTGTCCTTGGGAGCTGGAGTGAAGCGGTGACGCAGGAGGAGAAGTACCGTGGTCAAGTGGCACGGCCATCTAAGTGGCGAGTCATAGCGCGCAGGCAAATCCACGCGCCGAAGGTGAGCCATGACGGGTAGTGGCGCAGCGATGCGTTGCAACGGTATAGATTCACACTGCCGAGAAAAACCGCTAAACGATGAAGGCTTTCAAACCGTTCTGTAAACCGACACAGG
>JBMFWA010000040.1:0-977 GCA_049965715.1 Thermoplasmata archaeon | reverse complement strand
AGTGAAAGCGAGCCTGAATAGGGCGTTTGTCATTAGTTATAGACCCGAACCCGGATGATCTAACCATGGTCAGGTTGAAGCTTAGGTAATACTAAGTGGAGGACCGAACCGACTGATGTTGAAAAATCAGCGGATGAACTGTGGTTAGGGGTGAAATGCCAATCGAATCCGGAGCTAGCTGGTTCTCCCCGAAATGCGTTTTGGCGCAGCGGTAAATGTTATAGCTTAGGGGTAAAGCACTGTTACGTATGCGGGCTGGTAATTCGGTACCAAATCGTTGCAAACTAAGAATACTAAGTGGAAAGTTTATCAGTGAGACTGTGGGGGATAAGCTCCATTGTCAAGAGGGAAACAGCCCAGAGCACCAGTTAAGGCCCCTAAATAATTACTAAGTGGCAAAGGAGGTGGGAGTGCATAGACAATCAGGAGGTTTGCTTAGAAGCAGCAATCCTTTAAAGAGTGCGTAATAGCTCACTGATCGAGTAAACCTGCGCCGAAAATGAACGGGACTAAGTAATTTGCCGAAACTGTGCGATATAGAAATTATATCGGTAGGGGAGCGTTCTGTTGTAGATTGAAGTATTAGCGTAAGCGGGTATGGACGAAGCAGAAGTGAGAATGTCGGCTTGAGTAACGAAAATATAGGTGAGAATCCTATACCCCGAAAACCCAAGGTTTCCTCCGGAAGGCTCGTCCGCGGAGGGTAAGTCAGGACCTAAGGCGAGGCTGAAAAGCGTAGTCGATGGACAACGGGTTAATATTCCCGTACCATTATTTGTTGATATCGAGGGACGGAGAAGGCTAAACTGGCCGGATGTTGGTTACCGGTTGAAACGTTCGAGATGATGAGAAACGGCGAAAACGTTTTGAGTTGAGGCGTGAGTACGAGAGGCTACGGCCTCGAAGCAGTCTATGTCATACTTCCAAGAAAAGCTTGCAATGTCATAAACAAATAATGCCTGTACCATAACCGACAC
>JBMFWA010000039.1:0-978 GCA_049965715.1 Thermoplasmata archaeon | reverse complement strand
CTCTATTATTGAGGGGTAGTTTCCTATCTTCCTCAGGTTCCCTGGCGTCTGGAAGAACATGAATTTTATCAATCTCTTCGGGAGGTCCAGTTCATCTTCCATATGAGCTTCCCTTATCTTGTGAGCTATGTCCTTCTCTATGTGGAAGAGGCATCTCTGCCTCCTTATGCGTATTCCCAGCTTCCTTGATGCCTCCCTTAGAACATCCTCGTAGCGGTATCCGTCCGTTGTTATCGTTACTGTGCTTGGAATGCGGAATTGCGACATGGCGTTGAGAAGGAATCGCTCTATCTTCTGTTCCGAAAGATCGTCTATGACATCCTCAATGAACCTACCTGTCTTTGAATCCTTGAGGAGCGTCCTGAAGCGTTCCATCCCGTTGACATGGGAATACTGCTCGTCGTATACGAAGTACCCTGAACTCTCCCACTTATCGTGAGGTATGCCTGGGACATTATTCCTTATTGTCTCATGGGAAATCCTCATGTCTAGAAGGTCCAGGAAGAAGGACTTCACGTTCCTCAGAGAAGTTTTCACTCTCCCCTTGACTGACTTCTCCTTAGTCTCGTTGGAGAAGTGGTTGCCGTATCCGTAGTTTGGAGGCCTTGCGTCAAATGAATGGCCGCAGTCGTTGCATATGTACTTCTGTACGAGGACAGGCTGCCCTGATTCCAGTGTTCTCACAAACGTTCCGTTCTTCGATATATTGGATGAGAGGCAGAGGGGGCATAGAGGGTCTTTGTAGAGCAGCAAGTCCATCTCCCCCTTTGGGGATATGGAAACGTCCGGCATATTAACGTCCTTCGGTACTGATGGTGCTTCACCTGTGAAATCATCTAGGTCCGTTGTTATTATCCTCTTCTTGATGAACGTATACCTGTGGATCTTCACACATCGCAAACATCCACTCATATTTCATGCTTTCTGGCACCAGAAATGGTAATGTTCAATCCATTTTGAACATTACATATTCAACTT
>JBMFWA010000038.1:0-1019 GCA_049965715.1 Thermoplasmata archaeon | reverse complement strand
GTCCACAAGCATATAATAATGCCTGAAACATACTCTTAGGATGGTTTCAGAAGAACTAGTTAGTATGGAAGTCTCTTTCAACATGTAATCCTTTATTTAACATTTTTCTTTAAAAGTTTCAGAAGAACTAGTTAGTATGGAAGGATATTGAAACCTGCAATTATATCGTATTCTGGTATCGTTTCAGAAGAACTAGTTAGTATGGAAGGCAGTAGTTGTAGTCGCAATCATCACACACACATAAGCGATAGTTTCAGAAGAACTAGTTAGTATGGAAGTACAATCTCAATCATCTTTTTCTGTTCCTCTCTCTGTTTTTGTTTCAGAAGAACTAGTTAGTATGGAAGTCGCAAATTTCTTTTCATTCTTTTCTGTTTTTTCCATTTGCATGTTTCAGAAGAACTAGTTAGTATGGAAGCACCCATGAGGGCGCCAATAATCCCGGCCTTCTTTGCGTTGTCGTTTCAGAAGAACTAGTTAGTATGGAAGGGCGTAGAGTGAGAAATTTCCTCCCTCATCGCTGTACCCGCGTTTCAGAAGAACTAGTTAGTATGGAAGTTTTCAAAGGATGTCGCAATCTTGAAAAGAGTTGTTTTAAGCGTTTCAGAAGAACTAGTTAGTATGGAAGTGGAACCCACCCACCGGATAGAACGTGCCGAGTATTTCAGGTTTCAGAAGAACTAGTTAGTATGGAAGAATCAATTTAGTTACTGAATTGATCTCAAATACCTTAAGAGATTGTTTCAGAAGAACTAGTTAGTATGGAAGTGCATTTTTGAGATCACGAGCGTAAATCTCGTAATCTCCGTTTCAGAAGAACTAGTTAGTATGGAAGGCTTGTCTATGTCTACTGTTTGAAATACCTTATCGATGTAGTTTCAGAAGAACTAGTTAGTATGGAAGACTGTAAACAAATTGAGTGATTCCGCAAATTTCCTCTTAGTTTCAGAAGAACTAGTTAGTATGGAAGGCCCAATCAGTCAGACTAGGGAATTCAAAGGGAAGAGAGTGGGATTTCA
>JBMFWA010000037.1:0-1028 GCA_049965715.1 Thermoplasmata archaeon | reverse complement strand
GCGGGCCTCGTCTAGATTTCTGATTGATATAACATGTTTCAGAAGAACTAGTTAGTATGGAAGTAGCAAATACAATATGTTTATTATTCACATTGAATGCTAATGTTTCAGAAGAACTAGTTAGTATGGAAGAATCTTTAGTAATTATCAATCTTATACTCTTTCACTAGAGTTTCAGAAGAACTAGTTAGTATGGAAGCGTCAAGTGGTAATACTTCATCTTCGGGAATCTTCAAAGGTTTCAGAAGAACTAGTTAGTATGGAAGCTTTGGAAAATTCACGGAATGAGAGCGATATTTTCCCATAGTTTCAGAAGAACTAGTTAGTATGGAAGTTACCGGATACGTCACCGATCGCCGTGTTTTGGTTTTTCGTTTCAGAAGAACTAGTTAGTATGGAAGCTTATCCGTTACTACTTGATATGCGGACAATACATCCGGTTTCAGAAGAACTAGTTAGTATGGAAGATTTGCGTTTATCCGATATTACTTGATAAGCGCTCAAGAGTTTCAGAAGAACTAGTTAGTATGGAAGTCCCTCTGGAAGCCGTGTTAGCACCCTGAAGACTATGGCGTTTCAGAAGAACTAGTTAGTATGGAAGTTTCGTGCAGGCTTTCCCCTAGCCTGCGCCGCTGTTCTCGGTTTCAGAAGAACTAGTTAGTATGGAAGTGAATGGTGATGGCAACCCGTATCTCAACGGGAAATCTGCGGTTTCAGAAGAACTAGTTAGTATGGAAGGTAGACTCCGTACGAAAGTCCAGATTCGTAAGTCACGGTTTCAGAAGAACTAGTTAGTATGGAAGCCTCCTTCAAAACCTTCGTTTCCGTTTTCTCACCTCTTGTTTCAGAAGAACTAGTTAGTATGGAAGCATCTTTATTGCAACCCTGCTAGTTGGGATACCAAATGTTTCAGAAGAACTAGTTAGTATGGAAGATTTTCTATCGTAGGCTATACTGACTGGTGATATGGTTTGTTTCAGAAGAACTAGTTAGTATGGAAGTAGTATTATCCGTTCTCAGATCACCAC
>JBMFWA010000036.1:0-1089 GCA_049965715.1 Thermoplasmata archaeon | reverse complement strand
ACAACTGAAAGTGCAGGTACAGCGAAAAAATAAGAGGAGATTGAGGAGCCATGAGCTCATGGACTTAAACTCAGGTCGAGTTATCACCCGCCCACGAGTCTGGGAAATTCCCGTCACAACCGTCGTCATTAGAGCCGTCGAAACTATGGCTGAGGAGCAAGGAATTAAGTCGCTCAAGCTACAAAACCTATGTACAACGACATTATTCCTTTCCGATTACATTGCAGGAGTGGAATACAACAATGAAAACCACGACCACGACGACGAAGATGACATCGAGTACGAAAAGAAAAAAAGCATTAATGAATAATATCAACGCGACGATGCGATCGAGGAGGAAGAATATTTCGATCGAGTCGACCAACAAGAAATTGATGAATTATTGGCAGATACAGCAAAGGAAGAAGATGCCAATCCAACAAACATGAAAAAAATGAAGCTGAAGAACAGCCAGAAGAAAAGGCACAAGAAGATGATGCCCAAGAGGATCCCGAGGAGGAACCCAACCAAATGCCTGAGCCGGAAGCACAACCTGAGCGAGTGCAACCACCAAGAAACTGTCAAGGACCGGAAAGATTGACATATGCTCAGTCAAAAGGCAAAGAAAAACATGTCAAGTTTGATATTACTGTGAATCCTGAAGATGTTGAGGAATATGATCAGCAGTATGCAATGCTGATTGCAAATTGCATGGCAGAGATCAATGCCAAAGCTACAATGTATGGTTCATGCTATGGTCAGAAGTATATTTTGCAAAAAGGTCTGAAGAAGTTTAAAAAAGCCGGAGAAAATGCATCTGGCAGGGAACTCGAGCAAGTACAAAAAGGCCGGAGAAGATGCAGCTGGCAAGGAACTCGAGCAACTGCACAAAAGAAATTGTTTCACGCCAATGGACATGACGAAGCTGTCTCCCAAAGAAAAAAGGAAAACAATGGAGGCACTTATGTTTCTCACAGAAAAGAGAGACAAAGCAATTAAGGGAAGAATGGTCTATAATGGCAAGCCTACTCGAGAATGGTTATCGAGAGAAGACGCCGCGAGCCCAACTGTTGCCTGGTTTTCCGTCTAGTAGCAGATAACCGCTGTCAA
>JBMFWA010000035.1:0-1185 GCA_049965715.1 Thermoplasmata archaeon | reverse complement strand
TGGTCTGCCCCCTTAAATAGTGAGACAAAGTTGTCTTATAGTGTTAAATATATATTAAATGAGGAATTGAATGAGGCTTGGGGGGAACAATGACAGAACGGCGAAGATGGAAAGCAGAAGAAAAGCTTGCCATCATAAAGGAGGTAAAGGAGAATGGCAAGGTTGTTGAAACATGCCGTAAATACTCGATAGATCCTGGAATGTACTACAAATGGAAGGAATCCTATGACACCTTCGGATTGGATGGCCTCAAACCGCATTACAGAAGAATGGAATCGGGAGTAAGGAAACTCATGAAGGAGAATGAGAAACTGAAGAAACTCCTTGCAGAGAAGGAACTGGAGAATGCAATGCTGAGCGACGTTTTAAAAAAAAAGATGGTGAGGAAATAATGAAACTGGCAGATGAATACATCGCTAAAGGGATCGGAATAAGTGATGTTGCGACTCTTATCCATATACCACGATGCAGCTTCTATAGGAGCGAATCAAATAAAAATATCCCGTCAAGGAGAGGAAGAAACCACTCATCTTTCACCTTAAGGAAATACGGGGATGAAACCACTATTGTGGATAACAGCATCATCGTAAATGAGATTGAGAGACTGCTTTCGAGGGAGTTCGTCTGTTATGGTTATAAGAAAACGGCAAAACATCTGAACAGGCTTGGCTATATCATCAACAGAAAGAAGGTCAGGAGACTCATGTCAGAGAATAACCTCCTGAACCATTCATACAATAAGAGAAAGCCAGTGACAAGGGTTGTGAAGTCCGTTGTTGATGTAACAGCAAAGGATCAGGTGTGGGAATTCGACATAAAGTATGTCTGGATTCATGGAGAATCAAGGAATGCCTATCTCCTAGCAATGATTGACTGCTACAGCAGGGAGGTTGTTGGGCATTACATTGGATATCACTGCACAGGAAACCATGTGAAAGAGACAATGATGATCGCATTTGATCAGAGAGGCCTGGAAAGTATTTCAGGGATACGCATGAGAAGCGACAACGGAACACAGTTCATATGCAATACCGTTGAGAATTTCCTCTCAATGATGAACATACCCCATGAAAGGATCCATCCAGCAACTCCAAAGGAGGATGCACACATAGAATCATTCAACTCGATCCTGGAAAGGGAGGTAATAAGGAGATTCGAGTTTGAGAGCTTTGAGGAAGCGGAATC
>JBMFWA010000034.1:0-1250 GCA_049965715.1 Thermoplasmata archaeon | reverse complement strand
GAAACACAATCCTTAAATGTTATAAATGTGGACATTATGTTCATCTTCCATACTAACTAGTTCTTCTGAAACTTTGTGTGGACCAATGAGTTGTCTAAATGGTTAGTACACCCATCTTCCATACTAACTAGTTCTTCTGAAACAGCCGTTGTTTCAACAAAGGATGCTGATGATAACTTCCTTCCATACTAACTAGTTCTTCTGAAACATGATAACTTCGAGAGACTGACATCCCAGATGTGGGATGCTTCCATACTAACTAGTTCTTCTGAAACCATTGGTAACAACTCTTAATGAGAAATTCAAGAAATTGAATTCTTCCATACTAACTAGTTCTTCTGAAACCCCAGGAGAAGTGAGGGAACTTATAGACGGCTCAATGCTTCCATACTAACTAGTTCTTCTGAAACATGAAATCATCATCTCCAAAGGTCACGTGCCCCATCTTCGAGACTTCCATACTAACTAGTTCTTCTGAAACGTCATGAACTGCCTGAAGGTGAGAAAGTGATTCTGAAGTACTTCCATACTAACTAGTTCTTCTGAAACTATGCCTATATCCGAAGTGGATGAAATTCTCAGTTATTTGGACTTCCATACTAACTAGTTCTTCTGAAACAGGAGGCTATAAAGAAAACATCTGAGGATTTTATTTCTCAGGCTTCCATACTAACTAGTTCTTCTGAAACTAGGGTTTGCAAGAGCCCTATAGAAGATGGTGAGACAGTAATCGTCTTCCATACTAACTAGTTCTTCTGAAACGAAAAAGTATGAAAATGGTAATAGCACATAACGAAGGGCTTCCATACTAACTAGTTCTTCTGAAACGCGGTGGACACGTAGGCTGCAAGCGGGTGAATTTCTGATGACTTCCATACTAACTAGTTCTTCTGAAACATTGTCCTGATCCTGTTCATTATCTCCATGATAGTACTCATGAGCTTCCATACTAACTAGTTCTTCTGAAACGAGATTCATATATCCGATGACCTGAATGGTCTTACCCTTCCATACTAACTAGTTCTTCTGAAACCTTATAAAGGAATAGGAGGTACCATAATTGCTATTCAGCACTTCCATACTAACTAGTTCTTCTGAAACTCTCCTGCTTTTCATTGCATCCATCAGCTGGCCTTTAATGGCTTCCATACTAACTAGTTCTTCTGAAACTCTCGGAGAAGGAAAAATTAACAGTAAGGCAGTATCAGGTTGCTTCCATACTAACTAGTTCTTCTGAAACAAAGTATGAG
>JBMFWA010000033.1:0-1391 GCA_049965715.1 Thermoplasmata archaeon | reverse complement strand
ATCTCCCTTCTGAGTACTCGGATGATCTGAGATCGCTTGTAAGATACAGAAAGTCCCTGGGTGAAGAGGTAACGATGATAAAGAACAGGATTCATGCGCTGCTTTCAATGCATGGCATCAGGATAGATGCAACAGACATCTTCGGGAGGAAGGGGATGAGGGAGATAGAGGGATCCTTTCCCAAGTTAAAGGGGAATGAGAAGATAGTGATGGAAGACATGCTGAAAAGACTATCAGACCTGTTTGACAGGGAAAGGGAGATGGAGAACAGGATAGCCCTGGCCGTGAAGGATGATCACAGAATAAAGCTTCTTATGACCATTCCGGGAATAAATGTATATTCAGCAGCAGTGGTAATATCGGAGATAGATGACATCTCCAGATTCAGATCAAAGGAGAGGTTCGCTTCATATGCCGGTCTAGTTCCAAGACAGGATCAGTCTGGTGACAGGGACATAAGAGGTCATATATCAAAGAGAGGTCCATCTATACTGAGATTTGTCCTTGTCACAGCATCACACACCGCAATAAAGAAATCAAGGAAATTGAGAGCCAAGTATCTCAGTATAGTAAGGAGGGTGGGAAGGAACAGGGCTATAGTTGCAATAGCGAGAATCCTGGCTGAGCATATCTTCGCAATGCTGAAGAACAACACAGAGTTCATAGACAAGATTGATTCCCTGACGGAGAGGAAGATGAAATCCATGTCTCAGAAGGCCATGAATGCTAAGGCATCAGAAAGCATTGCAGACTCAGTAAGACTAATAAGGGAGAAATTGCTTACAAAATCGTCAGAATATCCTTTTTCATAGGAGGTAATATATCTGATTGGTTGCCGTTACCTTCACGGGAATACTGGCATACCTTAGAGGATGTCCTGACACAGTATGTAAGACATAACGATAACAAGTTCGATTATGATAATGAAGGGATTGCACACAGGAAACACATCATTGCTGACAGCATCAGATACATCGGAAAGGAATCAAACAACCTTGACGATGTCAGCACAACCGGTGCAAATGAAGAGGATTATTTAGAATACTTGAAGGATCATGAGATTGTCAATGGCAAGGAATTTCTTGGCTGGACATTATCGTTAAGACCTAAGGATGTCAGGGATAAGGGAATATCGGAAAGAGGACTGAGAAATTTTAAACAAAAAATCAGAAATGGAAAGGGAATGAAAAACAGATCAAAGATTGCTAAGACACTATCTGAGTTATTTAAATCTGATAAACAGAATTAATATTTTTATGAGTAAATGAAAATACCGGCACGTTTTGAAGTCTTATCTATATCCCCTAGATATAAATGGGGCTGACCGGATTCGAACCGGTGACCTCCCGGTTATCAGCCGGGTGCTCAAACCAAGCTAAGCTACAACCCCC
>JBMFWA010000032.1:0-1410 GCA_049965715.1 Thermoplasmata archaeon | reverse complement strand
TCTGAAACATAAGGCCATAGTCTTCCGGGTGCTTACAAGACTCCCCGAACTTCCATACTAACTAGTTCTTCTGAAACTATTGGTTGTAGTTCTGATTGCAGTAACTTTGATAACCTTCCATACTAACTAGTTCTTCTGAAACCGGGAGGTCTATGACGATACTCCTGCGCAAGTACCGCCACAGATCAGTTTTGGACTGATTTGGATTGCACTTCATTAATTTATTTTTCGGAGAGACAGCCGAAAGGCGAAACCAGACTTCCATACTAACTAGTTCTTCTGAAACGATAAACTATGCCATAGATACTTATGGTGTGGGGATTCTTCCATACTAACTAGTTCTTCTGAAACAGAATAATAGAGAATTCAATCAATAAATACTTCGACCAGCTTCCATACTAACTAGTTCTTCTGAAACTGAAGGTTACTCTTTTGTCCATCAGAACCTCGCCATCCACTTCCATACTAACTAGTTCTTCTGAAACCCTGGTAAGATCCGTATCTCTATCCTGGATTGGGATGGAGACTTCCATACTAACTAGTTCTTCTGAAACCCCAAATCGGAGTGGACATCTTTGGCTTCCCGTTCTCATCAACTTCCATACTAACTAGTTCTTCTGAAACTAGGCGAGGATGAGATGACAAAGAGCCTTGCCCATGAGCTTCCATACTAACTAGTTCTTCTGAAACGGTACCGCTACTGTGTTGAGTGAAATACTCAACATGAACTTCCATACTAACTAGTTCTTCTGAAACGCAGTCAGAGCACAGGGAAAGCAAAGCCAAGTTGTTTTCGAACTTCCATACTAACTAGTTCTTCTGAAACTCAGTCTGGGAAAGGCGAAGGAACTCCTTGCCAATGGCTTCCATACTAACTAGTTCTTCTGAAACTATTGAGGTAAAATGACAACAAAAGAGCAAGTTAGAATAGCCTTCCATACTAACTAGTTCTTCTGAAACTTTTTTGTATCTCTTAAAATTCATGGTTTTGTCCCTCTTCCATACTAACTAGTTCTTCTGAAACAAAGAGGAAAGCAGAGATAGAGAAACAATACAGTGAATCCTTCCATACTAACTAGTTCTTCTGAAACCGAAAAGGTGTCTGATCCGATCAGGGATGGATGGAAGAACACTTCCATACTAACTAGTTCTTCTGAAACTAAGATGTGTTATCAATGTTTAGGTCTAGACGGTAAAAGTCCTTCCATACTAACTAGTTCTTCTGAAACAAACGATATGCAATACCGCTTTTTTTAGTGAGCATACTGTAGACTTCCATACTAACTAGTTCTTCTGAAACAGGACGGCGTCGCTTTGAAAATCCGGCGGGAGGTCTATGACGCTTCCATACTAACTAGTTCTTCTGAAACGCAAGTTTGTTACTCTCCCCGTCGGCGGCCGCTTCCAATA
>JBMFWA010000031.1:0-1455 GCA_049965715.1 Thermoplasmata archaeon | reverse complement strand
CGACTGCCTCTTTCTTGAAAGCGACCTCGACCTCGATTCTGTTGTGGCTCCCTAGCCATGTTTGAGCTGGGTATGGCACTTTTTCCCACCTGCTCAAGAAAGAAATTTTTCGAGGGATTCCCCCTATTTTGAGACTGGCAGCACAGTTCTTGGTTCAGGCGGCACCCCAGGTGACACTCTGACTTGATTCAAAGCCTTGATACTTGCTTTGATGCTTGAGAAGGAGTTGACTTGAGAGTGTCCTTGCCCTAATTCCTTCCTTGTTTGATTTCCAAATAACTTCTGAAATATCCGCTTGTTTTTCTTGATTCTTGTGTTGAACTCGATTTTATGATGGCTTCCGATTCGTTTGGTGTAAAAACTGGCTCGTACGGACGGAAATTGAAGTTGGGGTGACTTAACCGAAGTCGGAGGACTTGAAACTGCTGTCAAAATCTGCAAATTTTGCGACCACTATTACTTCTGATTTCCCTGGCGGATTTTCCTGTTTGATGGCTTGTCAACTTTGTAATTAAATGATGTAGACAGTGGTAGTCTTTGCTATAAAAGCCGACCGATCTTGGCGATGTTACAAGCTCCGTTGTAAATGACGATTTTTCGACTTGTTGTTGTTGACAGTGAAAATCACTTCTGACACTGTAACTTTTGATGTTCCTGGTCGATTTCAATGATTCCTGTGCGGATCTCTTCATCTTAATGAGACAAACACAGCGATGTCTTTTAATTGAAAAGCGGACCCGAATTGATTGACTTACGATCGAAAATGTGGATTCTTGTTTTCGACCTGCTGACAGTAAGAGAATCTTGACCTGTTCCTCTTCTGTTGTAACTCGATGAATTCTTCTTTGATCTTGTCGCTTCTTTTTCAACTGTCTTTCTCTTATCAAATAGGAGACTGTAGCAAGTTGTTTGGTCGAAATTGCTTGTGTTTTGGTGGAGATACTAGTGTCTTCGGCTTCTCTGTTGCAACAGTTGCAATGGCCTTAAAATTTGAATTTTTATCGCTCGTTCTCGGTACTGATTCTTACGTAGACGGCTACGATGCGCGCCGGAAACCTTCCGTGTTCAGCGTATCGGGACTGTTGATCTTCTGGGTGATACCTTCACTGTTTCACCTCGTTTCTTGATGAAAACACTTGCTCTTTCTTCTGCCTGTACCTCAGACAGATTAAAAACAATCAGGTTGATTGCTCTCTTTAGTTAATGTTGGTAATAACACCTAAGAGCTTTACTATCCTAACCCAGGACTAAGTAACGCAGTTAACTAAAGAGAGTGAGAGGAGAGAGAAAAGAGTCACTGCTCTGAAATTGATGAAATCTGGGCTCTAAATCATGTCTTGTGACCCTCTGTGTCCTCTGGTTTGGATTCATGCATCACATAATCATTTTTTCTTATAATTCTTCCAACATGCATCAAGCTCAAGATTTGGGGTATAACCAGTGACCTGACCAAAG
>JBMFWA010000030.1:0-6544 GCA_049965715.1 Thermoplasmata archaeon | reverse complement strand
GTCATTGCATCACACATAGCCATAAGGAGATCAAGGAAATTGAGAGCCAAGTATCTCAGCATAGTAAGGAGGGTTGGAAGGAACAGGGCAATAGTTGCAATAGCAAGAATCCTGGCTGAGCATATCTTCACAATGCTGAAGAACAACACAGAGTTCATAGACAAGATTGATTCCCTGACGGAGAGGAAGATGAAATCAATGTCTCAGAAGGCCTTGAATGCAAAGGCTTCGGACAGCATAGCGCAATCAGTAAAAATAATAAGGAAGAAATTGCTTACAAAATAGTCAGAATATCCTTTTTCATAGGAGCAATCCAGTCTCGAATCTGCGGCAATTGTAAATCGGGCGAATTCCTGGTGTTTCCTAAAATTATGATTCTCTCATCACTTCTTAGTAAATACCTGTGATCATTTTCTGCTCGTTCATAATTGAGAAAATTTCTCCAGCCACTGTTTCTCCCGTAGGACTGATATTTGCATTTATGGCAGTTGCTTACACCGGATTCCATGGCGGAGCCATTTCATCCACACTCACCGAAATGGATGAGATTTCCGGCCTAATGGATACCTCCGTTTCCACTATTTCCCTTGCCGCTTCATTCACAATGATAGATTATCCGAACGTCTCTATGCAAGGCATGGGAATAGTAAACACAATTGTCAATAAAGCCAACAGCTTGATTGTAACGAGCATATACCTAGAAGTAGGTATCACCTATTTCTTTTCAGTAGATGGACTGATTCCATATGTTGCGAGGATGCCGTTTGAGAAGGTGACTTGATTGGCTTCACCACTACACTCTCTCCCTATCGCAGACGTTGTCTGATAAGATAAGCTGGCACGGCCACTTTCAAAGATATTATGCGATGAATTATTCATCATACCGGTGAAGTTCTTGATTTATAACAGACCTGAATGTTCAGCTGGTTCCCCCTTTTACAGGAATGCTATGTACGGCTCCTACTCTCCACCTGATGAGAACGAGAGAGACGACAAGCATAAGTAGCAAAAGCAGGAGGTAAACGATACTGAACTTTAGGACCAAGACTGAGTAGAATAGAGCGCCGAATCCAAAGATATAGTATGCCCAGACGAATCCTCTCAACGCTATACTGATCCCGATGAATGCATAGAGGAGATACCCGATAAATGCAAACAGCAGAGAAAGAAGCCCGATGATTGCAAGACCTGAAAACTCCTCAGAGGAACGCGTCACGATGTAGTAAAATAACAATCCGACAAAAAGAGTCAGAATCAGGGCTATCAAGATTGACAGGGATTTTCTGGATTCCATTACATCACCCGCTTAACTATAATTATTCGATATAAATTCATTGCTGCCATGATGTTTCAACCCACCTTTTCCAAACACAATCTTATCAACACAAATTCATACACAACGATCACCTTTCCAGCGGTGCGCCGCAGTAAGGACATTTCGGAAGATTGCTGTCCACCATTGAATTGCAGTAGGGGCACCGTACCTTAACCACAATACTCTTATCCAGAAATCCTGAGGAGCTTCCTTTGAATCCCTTCGCCTTCGTGATATATGCTCTCAGTTGGTCCGGATCGGAGGTCGAAACCATGACGATTCCCTTCGATGCAACGATCTTCAGCTGGCTGGGTTTTACTGAATCATCTACGGTAGCGTCCATTAAATCTTCGTACCTTATTTCTTCAGCGATGACGCTCTGCATTTTTTCCTTTTGGCCGAAGCGTCCTTGTTTAAGTATCTGTGTCTCGAATAAGATTCTCTTATTGGTTACGTAGAAAGTGCCTGTCTGCTCATTCACGACAACCTCATGTTTTGTGAAAAGAATAGTCTCGTATCTCTCCAGAAGCATCTTTATCTGCTCTTTCTTGGACCTTTCGTGGTTCTAGATTTCATGATTTTCTTGAGACGGGTATTCCAGCCTCATATCTGAAGATGGGACGTTCTTGCGTGCTGTAAACCCTGAAACAGCTCGTTGCAGGATTCTTCGGAGTCCATCTTCAATTCGGCTTCTATCGCAACACCCCCACCTCCTCCAGGCCCGACATCTGCTTCAAACTCTATCTCTACGACTTTGCTACCGTGCCTAGTAAGACTCAGTAGCTGGTCGAATGGATATGCATTTCCGGCACAGTAAATAGCCTTGTTTGTCACGATAAGTTCGCCTTCAGCCTTTGTTTTAATTTTTTTCTTCCCGCTAAGCGCAACCCAACCAATTGGTCCCAACATCGCACCTGCTGCTTTGGCCGCTCCGCTCCTCTCCCTTGTTTTTCTGATGATCAGAGTGCCTTCTCCCTTGAAGAATACTTGCTCTTGAGTCTGCGCCTGTGGTATTCCTGCAGACGGAATACCTGCCGGTGCGGTTGGGCCAACTGGCGCGCCCAGCGGACTTCCGCATCCAACACAAAACTTTGCTGCATCTTCGTTGGGGGCTCCACAGTTTGGACAGTATTTCATTTCCGGTCCACTCCTTTGAATATAACTTTTAGAGTAATATAATACTTTTTAAAAATTAAGCCTGCCAAAATCGAGAACTACTTCTCATATTCTTAGTCACGGAGAACTCAATCTGAAATGCTGTTACGCCTAAGCCAGTCGCGTTGAGATTTTAAATGAGAAATTACATTTGCTGGTGATACTGTCGTTTCCCATATCCCAAGAGGCATATCATATCAGTCATTCACTTCTGGATTGGCCAAGATATGGATGAGTTCAGAACATCTTATTGCCGCAGTTCGGGCAGAATTTAGTAGTCGATGGAACCTCCGTTCCACATTTGGAACATTTTACAGTCAATGGTTTTCCACATTCTGGACAGAATTTCGAATTTTTTGGAATGTCCTTCCCGCAAAAAGGGCATTTCATGGTGTCTACGGTGGAAAAATCAAACCCGCAATTCGGGCAGAATCTGACATTATCGGGAACATCGGACTGACATTTTGGACATTTTTTTGTCCTGCTAAGAGATGACTGAGGTGGTTGAGACATTCCCTGGGAGATGCTGTTAGCCATGGGATATGCCATCCCTCCTCCTGCACCAATACCCATTCCCAGCCCAACTCCCGCCCCAGCAGTCCCCCCGGGATTTGTTGCCGCGTCGACCATGGCGCGCCCTGCCTGAAACTGCAGGTAGTTCGCTCCAACGACCTTCATGCTGGAACGCATATCAATTGCTTTCTGGACATCGTCAGGCAGTGATATGTTAAGGCCGGAAACCTTGTTTATCTCAATGCCGTATTGGTCGAAGGAGCTTTTCGCCGCTCCCAGGACCGCCTCCTCTATGTTCATGAGATTCGTGGGGAGATCCAGGACTGATATGCCCTGGTCCTTCATCTTCCCCAACACGTTGTAGATGAGAATCACAACCTGACCGCTTATCCTCGTCTGCACATCCAGCGTTGTCTCCGCATTGAATGTTCCTACAAACTGATTTATGAAGACTGAAGGGTCTGATATTCTGTACCTTATCTCTCCATACAGCCTCAGCATCACTATATCGAAATCTTTGTCCCTGAACGCATAAGGTTCTTTGGAACCGAATTTTCCATCAATAATTCTCCTCTGCAGGTAGTAGACCTCCGCCTGCTGCTGTACTCCCGTAAGTAATTTCACCAGGCCACCCACTATCGGAGCATTGAGGTCGGTAAGAGCGTATCTTCCTGGCTTATCTATGTACCATATGGCCTTTCCGTCCCTGAAGAACACGGCAGTCTCGTCTTCCCTCACTACAACGTTATCATTCAACCTTATCAGCCTAGGGACCTTCCACATTATGTTGCCCTGCTTGTACTGGTCCCCCCATTCAATCGTCGTTGAACCGAACAGACTGCCTCCCTTTGCAGGTACCTCTCCTGCGTCTCCCCGCCTGAACATTATCTACACTCCCCCGTACAACAAATTTGCCCTGCTTTTGTTTAAATCGAGGATAGATGCCACGACGGAATTCACTTGCTGAAGAAGTTCAGTATTGAGTTTTCCCGAATTGCATTCGTTCACGAATTCCTTCATAGCAGAATCCAGTCTTTTGATTTCTTCGGAGATCTTCGAATCCAGGTCATAAATTGCGGATATCTTTTTGGCATCAGCCCTTATGGGAGCTGATACTCCCGAATAACCGAGATCATGATGCCTGACCAAAGCTGAGGCTGTCTGAATCCTGGACCTGGTAGTTCCTATCACCTCAAGTCCACTGAAAACACCATTGCTGATAAGACTCGCCTGACCGTTCTTGAGCTCGCTGATTACCTCAAGCATCTTCTTATACAGCGCGTCCTTCAGAAAAATGTCTGCATCCCTTAGGTCCTCGTTTATTCTGTATCCCCTATAGCCCGGCAAAAGTAATTGGATCTTCTTGATTATTCCTCTGTCGTCAGAAATTTCATTCCGGATATCTGACATAATATAACAACTACTTGAATGATTTTAAGGTTTCTATAAATTGTTCCTAATAAATTAAAGTTAACCTAATATTCCTACTAAACGCCAAATGCTGAATAAAATTCACAATCCCTGAGGAATGTACAGCAATAGGCTATGTCTGACGTGTCAAGGAGCAAAATAATCATTACCTAACAATAAGGAGAAGGGAGGGGTGTTAGACTGGCGTTATCCATCTCTCCCTTTTTAACAAAGAGTAATAGACTCCAATCATCCCAATAAGCAGCTGATTTAAACACCCGAAGTTAATTCTAAGTTGCTTGTTATAAACGAATTTAGAAAGTTAAAATAGAATAAATTTCAAAGTTGATGTTAGAATGTTTTAACTATTGCTCCAAAAGTAGGTTTTTATTTTTCTGAATGTATTCATAAGCTAGGTAACGTTCTATGCCCCGAACCTTCCTACTTAGATTTGATTTTGAAGTAGAAAGGGTAGTAGATAGTTGTTGCAAGTTTACTCGACGTTTAGGCTCGAAATATCCTCTTTCAGTAATAAATGAAAGAAGTTCCTCCTGTGAAGGCCTCATTCTATTGCCAAAATAAGAAAAAATCTAATGTTTATCATCGGATTTGGAATATCAACGAGTAATAACCTGTCTGACAGCCTACTTTTTTCATAATCTAAAAACAAAGAAATAAATAAAAATCTAAAAAATAACTTAAAGTAAATAGACTTTCTGAATCTTATCCAATGCCATAAAAGGACTGGTAATTTATTGTGACATTTTCGAAATAGTTGTCAACAAATGTGCCATTATAAGCGTTCGCATTCCAGATTCCTATACCCTGATTTATAATTATATTTCCGACAACGTTAGTCTGCTGTATCATGGGAGGGGCGGGCATACCTGGTTGGTAGTTTGCGTATATACCTATGCCATTTGGAGCCGGCGGTAGGTTCAGGTTTGATGCGTTGTCGAAGGGTGGGTTGTTAATTCTCTGGAATCCCCCTGAAATTAGTGTATTTCCTATTATTTGGTTTCCTATATCAAGAGCCCATGGGGCCTGAGCATTCACTAGTATATTTGATTCTAGCCCACCTATTACAGTATTGTCAAGTACTACATTGTCCCTCGCCACAGAGAATGGGAAATCAGCCGCAACTACGATTGTTCCTACTGCGAAACCTGTTGGGCCATGGGGAGTCATGAAACTTCCTATTACCGTGTTCGAAAATACCAAATTGTTTGCCACGATCTGGCCTGGTCCCCATGCAGTCACAGTGATACCGCACCCGAAGGAATCATTTGCTATGTAATTGTCTGCTATAAAGTTGTTATCAGCGCTTGCATTGACTTCAGGAATGGGAAGACCAGAAGGAACAAGTGAAGAACTGCTGCTGACCCTGATTCCACCGTCCCCTGCCGCATGAGTTACAATATTCCCTATAATGTAAGAATTGGAGACCCCACTGAACTGTAAAGCCTTGTCTTCTGGTATCGCTTTGTCAGGATGCAAAACATCATAGCTGATATTACTGTACATGACTGAAATTCCAGAAGTATCTTCCGCGTATATGCCATGGTCAGATGCACCGTAAATATGCGCGTGGTACACAAGAACGTTAGTTACACCCGGGCCTATATAAACACCGAAGTTGTAACCTGTTGCATTGATCTGTCCAGTTATTATTTCTCCGGGATATGCTATCACCTTTGCTGTGAGATTACCGATGCCAATTGGTCCTGATTGTGAAGTAGGAGTTGCCGATACGCTATCCACTCCAATAATTACAGCAGAGAAGACGAACAGCAGTACTATTAATGCTACTATTGCTCTCATACTTTTTTTAACGGTTTCGAACACCTAGTCTTAACTTTTACGGATTAAACGTAAAACAAATATGGGTCATCGGACTTTTGTGTGGGTTCATGGATAGAGCTGTAAATTTCCACACCTGAAGTATATCGCAGTCTTCAGGTGTTCCTTATTCCTGTATCCATAGGCCATCTTCTCTATTAGCGCTATCCTGGAATTGATACCCTCAGCCCTTGCATTTGTTATACGGTGGATGAAATAGTTCATTATGCTGGTAAGATGGACTTTCATCATCCTTGCAACGTCCTTCATGGCATCCACCGATGAATTGATGACCCATGAATACCAGCTCTC
>JBMFWA010000029.1:0-12212 GCA_049965715.1 Thermoplasmata archaeon | reverse complement strand
GCCTCATTCAATTCCTCATTTAATATATATTTAACACTATAAGACAACTTTGTCTCACTATTTAAGGGGGCAGACCAGGATGAAAGTGCGTGAAAACCTTATTATTTTTCACAGTATATTGATTTTTTCACTGGCGGACAGGAATGAGAAAGATCGGATTGCATATTGCTTCATGCTTGCCTGCATCAGTAAAGTCAGATGGATCAGCATAAAGCATGAAGGAAAGGGTACCTTCTGTCTGAGTATAATCCAAGCCAATGGAGATTCCGCCAGCAGCCTTTGAAGCTGGAAGCTCCCTGTGAAAGCCGGAAGTGGAGGACACATCCAGCGATATATTAATCTGCAGTGCCTCTCTTCTCCATCTTCCCATCAAAACCCATAAAATTGTCTCTAAAATTTTGTTTTTCCATAGTATTAGATTGTGTATCAATTTTACAGCAGAATTCTTACACTATCATCCACCGTTATAATAGTATCTATTTCCCAAGAATATCTATCAGGAACACAAGCAAAAACAGTAAATATAATCATCTCCATGCAATCGAATGGATGGCAGTAATAAAATCGGGTTAACACTTGATCGGCTGTTTTATCAGACACTCATTAGATCGCCGGAGAAAAAAGTGATCTACAAGAACGAAAGCAAAACTTACCGGCAACTCTATGATGAGGTTCTGAAGCTTTCGAACGGGCTTTCTGGAAAGTATCATACTGGAACGAGGATGGCAGTCCTTGACTGGAATACTATTCCTTACATGCAGCTGCTCTTTGCGATTCCGTGTTCAGGCAACGTGATTCATCCAGTGAACATGAGACTTCCTCCGGAGGAATTGATCAAGACAGTGCAGGCTGCAGGTGACAGGGTGCTGTTTTTCTCGAAGGAATTCCTGCCGATTGCAAAAAAAATTCAGGAACTCGGACTGATCAGAGGTGAAGACATATACCTGATTGACGGATCTGATGCTTACCATTCCTATATGGATCTGTTCAAGTCCGGGGCAGAGAGATCGCTCGATATAGATGAAAACACCACGGCATCGGTGCTCTTCACTTCCGGAACAACAGGAACTCCAAAGGAAATAATATATTCGCACAGGAAAATAACCATGGCCATATGGAGTATCCTGACACTGCTTTCCGCATATCCCGGAAATTCAAGGTTGAATTCAAATGATGTGATATTTTCGCTGATTCCAAACTATCATCTGTGGTCCTGGGGAACGCCTTACGTTGCCACAATGATCGGTGCAGATTATGTGATGGACGGTAAATTCGACATGGCAAGCACCATTGAGGCAATTAGCAGGAACAAGGTCACATGGATGAGCATGGTGCCGACAATGCTATATGGACTGCTTTCAAATCCATCCTTGACCCTCAGAGGACTGAAGGTGATGGTCGGCGGCTCGCCGATACCATCGGGGCTTATCAACGCAGCGACGGCCAAAGGGGTGGAGCTCACATCCATCTACGGTTTCTCTGACGGGCTGATAGCTGGAATAGGATCTGTAATGGAGGACGAGCATGAACTGGGAAAGAGAAATGTTCTTTCAACAGCAGGCATGATACCGGCACCATTTTCTGAATATAAGATCATGAGAGCTTCCGAAGGCGAGTTAGGCGAGATTCACTTCAGGTCTCCATGGCTTCCCGAGAGGTACGAAAATGAAAGGGAAAAGTCTGCAGAGTCGTTCACTGCTGACGGATGGTTCAGGACCGGAGACGCTGGCGCACTGAACAATGGAAGAGTCCAGGTGAGCGACAGAATCAAGGATCTCATAAAGAGCGGAGCAGAATTTATTCCGTCTGCTGTTCTTGAGAGTGTGATTTCAGACATTCAGGAGGTTGAAACTGTGGCGGTTATTGGAGTTCCAGACAGCAAGTGGGGAGAACGTCCTGTCGCTTATATCAAGGCAAGAAACAACCAGAAGTTTGATGAAAGCAGGGTCAGGAACTATCTCATGAGTATGGTGGATGCGGGAAAGATGCAGAAATGGTGGATTCCTGACAGATTTGTCACAATTGAGGCAATGCCGATGACCGGCACCGGAAAAATAGACAAGAAAGCTCTTCGCCAGATTTCCGGGAGGAATTGATATGGAAGATTTTCTGCTAAATGAGAATGAAAGGGAAATTAAATATCTTGCAAGGAAGACAGTGAAATCAATCCCACCGGATCTCATCAGATCGATTGAATCGGAAAATGAAAGATTTCCAAGGGAATTCATTGATATAAATGCGGGGGCAAATATTCTTGGGCTGAGATACCCGAAGATCTATGGCGGAAGAGAAACCTCATGGGTCGGAGACATGTCCGCGGTAGAGGAAATGGGATATCTTGGATTCACTCTGAGCTGCATGTACTCGCTCGGGACAATAGTCGGAGAACCCATTAACAAGTTCGGTACCAGCGAACAGAAGGGGAAATATCTCAGGGGCATCACTTCCGGAAAACTCTATGGTGCAGAAGCCATAACGGAGCCTTCCGGCGGATCGGATCTCTTCGGGATGATGAAGACCACCGCAATCAAGAGGGGAAGATCATTTCTTCTGAACGGCCAGAAGAGATTTATCGTGGGCGGTCAGGGCGCAGACTTCTTTGTTACATATGCAATCAGCGATCCTTCCGCATCAAACAGAACAAGGGGAGTCAGTGCGTTTATTGTTGACAGGGATACTCCCGGACTGAAGGTCGAGACAATGTACGGCCTCATGGGCAACAGGGGCGGGGGAACTGCAAGAATAGTCTTCAAGGACGCCGAAATTCCAGAAGAAAATCTAATAGGGGATTTAAACGGCGGATACGATGTCTTCAACATAATGATGGTGCCGGAAAGACTGACAACGGCTGCAGGTTCAGTCGGTGTTGGAATGGCTGCCATAGAGATCGCGACTAGCTATGCGCTAAGGAGAAAGGCGTTCGGAAGTAAAATCATAGAGCATGAGGGGGTCAGTTTCAGGCTCGCTGAAAGCCTCACAGCGCTGTCAGGTGCGTCCGCGCTCGTTTATGAAGCTTCCAGGGTGGCAGATGAGCTCGAGAAGAAGAAAGTTCCGCTGGCATATGCAAGGAAGATTATATCAATGGCCAAGCTCACATCCAGTGAAACCATGTGGGGTGCTGTCAACAACGCCATGCAGGTGATGGGCGGAATCGGCTATACAACGGTGTATCCCATAGAAAGGCTATTGAGGGACGCCAGACTTGGGCTGATCTGGACCGGTAGCAGCGAGGTCATGAAGATGATCATACAGCACGAATTCGTGAAGGAAATCTCCAGACCAGAATACTGGAATAACAGGAGGAATGTGGAGCAGGACGCTCTGGACTTTAAGCTTGTGGAAGAAAAGGTCTACGATTGAACATCCCATGATCTAACCTAAAATAGGAATCAGGAAAAGGACTCTCACTGGGATGGACTGTCCACAACGGATATACCGCCTCTGAGCCTGGAAATGAGAATCCCAAAAAACATTATTGAAACGCCTGCAGTGGTGAGAATTCCCGGGAAAGCATCTGACATTATTGCACCGAGCACCATGGTGAATATGGGAACAGAAAAGGCCAGCACGGTAATCCTGTTGACCTTGCTGATCCTGATCATATAGTTCCAGAGAAGAAACTGTAATGCGCCTCCCATTGTTCCCATCCATAAAAGGTCAATCAGGAATTCATAATTTATCCTGAGTGAAAAGTCAAGAGGGGAAAGTGCCATCATAATCAGACCGCCAATGAGCATCTGGGAAGCGTTTATACTTACCGGGTCCTGATCTCTTAGCTTCCTGTAGAAGACTGTGAACATACCCCAGAAGAATGCATTAATCACTGTCAGTATCATTCCGATCTCCGTGAATCCCTGCAGCAGGGGTAATCCATAGATCATTATTCCCGTGAATCCAACGAATATGCCGACAAGTTCAGTACGTGACGGTTTCTCTCTGACCATGAAAAAGGCGATGGGAAGCGAAAATAGGGGCATTGAATAGCTCAATACGGCAGATTCTGCAGGGGAAACGTAAAGCAGACCATATGACCAGAACATTGTGCTTGTCACTGTCATAAGGGAAAGATACAGCAGGTTTCTGCTGAATATCAGCTTCCGGGACATAGCCAGCAGCAATCCTGCTGCCAGGAGGTAACGGAGTCCCATGAATGCAAATGGCGATGCATAAATGAGCCCGTTTTTTGCGAAATAATATGAGAAGGCTGTGAAAACAACGTAAGGAATGAGGAACTTGATCTCTTTCATTTTTACGGGGAATGGCACAACTCTTAATTAATACTCCACAACGTGACACAAAATCGAATGTGTAAGCACGAAATACGCCGGAAGATCGAATTTCGGTCTGCACTTTCGACATGGACACATCGGCCAGCTGAGAAGCACAGATTAAGGCCGAAAAATCAGTTTAGTGGACATATTTATTAAGGGTACAACGATGTTAGAATATGGATTATACCTTTTCCAAGATAATGGATTCAATAAAGCCTTCTGAGATAAGAGAACTTCTGAAATTTGCATCAATGCCTGGAATGATTTCATTCGGCGGAGGAATGCCCAATCCGCTTTCATTTCCGCTGGGCGATATCAAAAAAATAACCGATGACATCATCGACAACAACGGAAAGCTGGCACTGCAGTATGGCAATACTGGCGGCCTTCCAGAACTCAAGGACGAGATCGCCAAACTTCTTCTCAGAACTGAAAATATAAAGACCGAAGGCAAGAACGTCATTGTCACAACAGGTTCCCAGCAGGCACTTTACGCCATGGGAAAAATATTTGTTAACCCCGGTGAAACTGTCATGACGGAGGCTCCTACATATATCGGTGCTATCAGCGCATTTGTCGCAAACGGTGTCAGGATGCGCGGGGTTCCAATGGACGAGAACGGAATGAGAACGGATATACTTCAGGAGAAACTCGATAAACTTAAGTCTGAAAACATCAAACCGAGATTTATCTACGTGATTCCCAACTACCAGAATCCGGCAGGGTATACAATGAGCACAGAGAGGAGGAAGCACCTCATCGACATAGCCCAGGATTACAAGATACCGCTCATTGAGGACAACCCGTATGGCGAGCTCAGGTATTATGGTCCAAAGATGGAATCTCTTAAGAGCATGGAACGGGAGAACGAGGTCATATATCTGGGAACTTTTTCAAAGGTCATGGCACCAGGTTTGAGAGTTGGTTATGTGAATGCGGACGAGAAGGTCATCCAGAAGGTGAATCTCCTCAAGCAGGGACTTGAACTGGCAACGAGTTCGCTTTCAGAATTCATAGCTTATGAATACCTGAAGAGAGGTATAATGTTAAAGCAGGTTCCAAAGACCGTTGAACTTTACAGGGGAAAGAGAGACCTCATGATCAAGGCTCTTGAGAAGTACTTCCCGGAGGGATCAACATGGTCCAAGCCAAATGGCGGAATGTTCATATGGGCTACTGTGAACGAAAACATAGACACCACGAAGATGGCCAAGAGGGCGCTGGAAAACAAGGTTGCTTATGTAAGCGGGGCTTCATTCTACCCGGACGAGGTAAAAAGGAACAACATGAGGCTCAACTTCACCTTCTCAACGGATACTGAGATTGAAGAAGGAATAAAACGTCTCTCAAAGGTT
The DNA here is from genome assembly GCA_049965715.1 of Thermoplasmata archaeon. Taxonomy (GTDB): domain Archaea; phylum Thermoplasmatota; class Thermoplasmata; order Thermoplasmatales; family Thermoplasmataceae; genus JAKAFX01. The sequence continues at coordinate 6,586 of JBMFWA010000029.1, read as the reverse complement.
GTTGAGGAAGAGACCAGAGAGATAACCGCATAGTAAATCTTCAAAGCACCCGGTGCGAGCCATTAAACCCGGAACAGTTACCATTTCATCCCTTTTCTGCAGTTGAGCTGGCAGCAAGGCGACACGTGGAATAATTGTGTGAAGCAGAACAGACGGGAATGAAAAATTATATGCATCGCAAAGATACGTTTTCAATTGGTGCATTAGATGGTGGTGGTAGTCGGCGGTACGTTCTCTATACTGCATCCGGGTCACAAAAAGCTTCTTAAGGCGGCCGTGGACACCGGCGATACAGTGATGATAGGCCTGACCACCGACAGATATCTTGAGGAAAACAAGTCATACAGCAATGTATCCTATGCAGAGAGAAAGAGGGAACTCACGAACTACATGGATACTTTCCACTGCAGGTATGAGATTAAACCCCTTGACAACAGGGAGGGCAATTCTTCAACATCTCCAGATTACACCTCGATCGTGATATCGCCGGAGACATACCAGAGAGCCCTCCGTATCAACGAGGAAAGGAAGAGGAGAGGCCTGAAACCTCTGGAAATAATCAAGGTTCCATACGTACTGGGCAACGATCTGTTTCCCATAAGTTCATCGAGAATAATGTCAGGGGAAATAGACATAAACGGCAACAGAGCAGGCCCCGTCAGGATTTCCATTGCAACGAAAAATGACCTGAAGGTTAGATGCGTCAGCGATTACGCGTCCCGTGTATTTTCAAAATACGAGATTATACGCAGCGACGGTCCTGATCTCCCATCGGATCAACCCTTTGGCAGCGATACGGAAGAGTGGGCAATAAGGAGATCTAGAGGCGCACTGGGCGAGAACGACTATTCCATTGGCGTGGAGTCAGGACTATTCTATCAGAGGGCTTCAGGGGCATACCTGGATGTTCATTTCTGCGCCATTACGGATAAATTCAATCGCATCACAATAGGATCAAGCAGCGGTTTTCAGGTGCCAGATGACATAATAGATTCAGTCAAACTGGGGATGAATGAGTCGGATGCTTTCCAGAGGCTTTATGGGGACGGTAATATCGGTCAGAAGGAAGGTATTGCCGGCAAAATCTCGGGAAACGAACTGAAGCGTCATGATCTGATAATGGAATCCATCAGGAATGCATTTCTTCCAAGAATTCATCCGGATTTTTATTAGTTTTTTTATTAAAGCAACGGTTAAATAATTAATCCCAATAAGTAAAGTGATATGGTCCAGAAGGAAGAGATACTTGAGGCTCTGAAGCAGGTATCGGATCCCGAGATAGGAATGGATATTGTTAATCTGGGGCTTGTTTACGAGGTCAAGATAGATGGTGACAGGGTTTACATAAGAATGACAATGACCGCGCCGACCTGTCCTGTTACACCATGGATACTTGCTGAGGCCCAGCGGGTTGTGGAAAACATCCAGGGGGTGGAGGCTGCTGACATTGAGCTTGTATGGGATCCACCATGGAACCCCTCTATGATGACGGACGAGGCAAAAGAAGCCCTGAACATGTACTGATCAGAAACCGGTCAGATCGTTCGAGAAATACGTGAGATGGCTCTTTCTCTTTATTGGATTTTTCATATTACTGAAAGGGCACTGTATATCATAAAAGAGGAAGGATCATTTATATACCTTATTTAAATGAGAGCGACGGTTAATATGAGCGAGAGAGAGAAAATTACAATTGAGAATATCGTGGCATCCACTTCGCTTGCAGAGCACCTCGACCTGAGCAAAATTGCCCTTGCACTTGACGGATCCGAATACGAACCTGAACAGTTCCCGGGACTTATTTACAGGTTGCATGATCCAAAAACCGCAGTACTGATCTTCAGGAGCGGCAAAGTGAACTGCACTGGGGCAAAGAACCTGGCCAACGTAAAGCTTACAATCGACATAATTATAAAGAAACTGAAGAAAGCCGGAATAGAGGTCTATGAAAATCCTGACATAATTGTGCAGAACATAGTGGCCGTGTATGATCTTGAGGCAGATTTGAATCTAACAGACATTGCCATGTCACTGGGACTTGAGAATGTGGAATACGAACCTGAACAGTTCCCGGGGCTTGTATACAGGGTTGAGGAACCAAAAGTGGTACTCCTTCTGTTCGGATCAGGCAAAGTGGTCTGCACCGGAGCAAAGGAAGAAAGCGAAATAGAGCAGGCAGTTATCAAGGTGAAGAAGGACCTTCAGAAAGTTGGACTCATCTGATCCCCCTCAAGCTTTATACTTTCTCCCTTGAAGTATTCCCTTATCAGGCTGGTAGCGTAGATTCCCCGGCCAAGACTGAAGGAGAGGACGTTATTCTCGACCTTCATATCAACAGGCCTTGCAGAAATGATCCGTCTTTCGCCCTTTGATGAAAGCTCAGGCATTTCAGGAATCCTGAAGGAGGAAAGGCTTATCTTCTGATCATCAAGAAGCTTCCTTTCGACCTCTCCCTGTTCACCTTGGGAAAACACGCTGTCATAGCCAAACACGGGCAGTGTCGGTCTGACGCTGCCCTTCCGTGAAAGATCATTCATCTTTTCCAGGTTGTATCTTGTTACCGGAATAGGCTTGTCCTTGTCCGGATTGAAATATATGTCAACAGGGTATGCTATATCGCCTTCCATGAACTCCCACAGGTTCCCTATGCTTTTCAGACGGATGGAAAGCAGCCGGTTGAAGAGATAAGATTGATATGCATGCACGAAGATCATGGAAAGGTTTCTCGGGAATATCCTGAAAACCTCTTTCTCATCCTGTCCTGAATACATGTGGGTGAGAATGGTCCTTTCAAATCCCAGATGTTTGGGGTAGGATTCCAGCGCCTTTTCTACATCACCGGTCCTGAGGAAATCAATTCTGTATTCCTCATGGTCAAATTCAGGGTCAACAAGGTATTCCATGAGGGCAGCATGAAAATCCGTCTCCAGTATGAATTTTCCAACCCTGTGGGTTATGGGTCTTGTCGCACCGAATCTCTGTGGACCAAAAAAATTGGGGAATCCCCCGCTGGAATCTATCTCTTCATTGATTGCCCTGATCCTGTCATCCATAACGCCCTCAGAATATATCCTTATCCGGAAGCTGTTACCAATGAGGTCACCGAGCCGAAGCATGGTGTTGCTTCTGAAGGAGGAGAGTATATCCACGTCCTTCATGTGAAAATTTCCTGGAAAGCCACGCGGGGTGTTTATGCAGAAATACTGAGTCTTGACAGCATTCTTGTCCTTGGTGCCTGCATAGGTTATGATCTTCTTGCTTATGCCGAGATTCTTCGCCAGTTCTATGACAAAATGGTTTGTGTCCCAGTTCCTTATCCTCGCCCTGAATATGAGATATTTCCCGTCATCGTCAGCGGGAGGAAGCCTTGGTATCTCATCAACTGAAAAATCCTCAGGGGCATTCTTTATTCTCCCTGGAAAGCCAGAATTCGAACTGACATATCCTGAAATTCCGATCTCTCGTTCAGCATCCATTATTAATCGTATACTTGCACAGTATTGTAAAGATTATCTCTTTCGACGGGAACCATTCCGATCTGCTTGATTGCCTGTATGATGATCTCTTTCCTGAGATTGCCCACCTCTTTGCCGGTTGCAGGAATGACCCTTTCATCATAAATGGTTCCTCCCCAGTCATTGGCCCCAAACCTTATTGCCAGCTGTCCGAGCGAAACCCCACCAGTGAGCCAGGAACTCTGAATCAGCGGGAGATCATACCCAAGAACGATTCTTGATACGGCGATGTTTCTTAGCACCTGCTCACCTCCAACCCTGTATTTCACCAGACCCTCCTTTTCGAGCTTGGTGTTTCCTGGTTCAAAATTCCAGGGTGTGAACGAAAGAAAACCATGATATTTTTTCTGCAGGTTCAGGATGGCAAGAAGATGCCTTGCCCTGTCAAGACTGTTTTCCAGATGGCCATACATCATAGTGGCAGAAGTTCTGATGCCCATTTTGTGAGCAGTTTCCATTACGTTGAGCCATTCAAGCTGGCTGTTCAGCGGTCTTCCGATTTTTCTCCTCACTATGGGATCGAATATCTCTGCCCCTGCACCAGGAATAGTCTCGAGACCACTCTTCCTCAGGATGTCAAGAATATCTTCAATGGTCATCTTTGCCTTTCGGGCAAAGAATGCTATTTCAGAGGTGGAAAGTCCATTGATCCCCAGTTTTGGATATACATTCCTGATCTCCGTGAAAAGTGATGTGAAGTAGTCAAGGTCAAGCGACGGATTGACGCCTCCCTGTATCAGGAGCTGCCTGACCCCGTATTTTTCATAGTAGGGTCTTATCTCCTCAATCACCTGCTCCTTTGTCATCAGGTAAGCATCCGGCTCAGAACCGGTTCTGTAAAACGCACAGAAACTGCAGCGGACGTTGCAAATGTTCGTATAATTCAGAATTATGTTTGAAACAAACGAAACCTTCTTGCCGGAGATCCTGTCAGATATGGATCTTGCAAGCTTTCCAACGGATGGTAGATCGGCAAAGTCATAAAGGTATGTGATCTCATCCTCGGTCAGGATTTCCCTGTTTTCGACCTTTCTGGATATCTCCTCGAGGTCAGACGATACAAGCATGGCAGGTAATCGGTTCATTAGATTATAACATTTCTAAATTATATTCTGAAAGAGAATCGTGCAAAAAAGCGTAATAACGAAAAAGATGGAAAGCAGTTTTCACTGCTTAACTATCTTGAGGTACCATCTCTCTGCGCCAGGTTCTTTCTCTCTCTTCAGGGCGGTTTCAAAGTCAGTTGGAGCGCCCTGTATACCTGCATCTCCCTCTTTCCAGTTTGCAGGAGTGGCAAGTTTTGTCTTCCAGTTGAACTGTAGAGCCTTTATGACCCTTATTATCTCGTCAATATTCCTTCCGGTCTCAGCTGGATAATAGATCATCCACCTGACAATCTGGTTGGGGTCTATGATGAACACTCCTCTGACAGTATTGCCTGCTTTCTCATCTATCAGGTTGTACATCCTTGCAACTTCCTTGTCGATATCCGCTATGACAGGGAACGGAACCTCAACGCCATAATGATCCTTAATATCTTTGAGCCAGGCTATGTGGCTGTAGATGCTGTCAACGCTCAGCCCTATTGGTTCAACGCCCAGTTTCTTGAAGTCCTCGTATCTGTTCGAGAACGCGAGAAATTCAGTCGTGCATACTGGCGTAAAGTCTCCGGGGTGGGAAAAAAGCAACACCCACTTTCCCTTTAGGCTCGAGAATACAAGCGGTCCTTTTGTCGTGTTTATGGTAAATTCAGGAGCATGACTCCCAATCGTTACAGGCATTTAATTTCACCAGAGGTTAATTAATTAAACGGATTATAACCTTTCGTAATGGTGACATTGTCAAAATTTAGTTGATTTTTCATTGAAAGGCCATGTGTAACCGAAATCATGAAATATCATTGAAACATACCATCACATGCGACTGAGGAAGGCGCCTTATACAGAGTTCAAGAGGATATCTACGTCCCTTGATGATTTCTCTCCATCAGGCGCTTCCCCTATTTTCATGCTCAACAACATACCAATGATGGATCTTGAGCTCAAGGATCATGATCTCATAAGCTACATGAATCCCATGTGCCCGCAGTGCAATTCCAGAAACGTTGTTAAGAATGGTACCTGTAACAGGAAACTGGAGAATGGAATAACATTCAGGATACAGAGATACATCTGCCAGGACTGCAGATATTCCTTTGTTGCAAGACCGCCGAATTATGGTTACGGAAAGCATTATCCTGATGATGTGAAAGAGAAGAGCATCCGCACCAGGGTCAAGACATCTCTCAGAAAGACGGCAGGGATCTTTCACACAATCGGTAGGGTAATAATATCTCATGAAACACTTAGGAAGACAATTCCCCCAGTTCCATCAACAATGATGGAGGCATCCGGTTACTTCGTATACGATGAGCAGTATGTCCACATCGCCGGAATAGAGAGATACAGGGCACTTCTCAGGGATTCCATAACCGGTAATTTTGTTGAGGATATCCTTGATGATCTCAGAGAGGATACAATTGCAGCTTTCCTGACAGATGCGCTATCAGGATTCATCATCCCGGATAACCTGGATTATATTGTCATCACAACCGATAACTATCACTATGAATCCATACTTGAAGCGGTATCAGAACGTATCAATATACGCATAAAGAGGCAGAGGTGTTTATTCCACATAGAGAAGGATCTGGCACACAGGATAAAGGATTCCCACAAGGAGAAGGATCTTGACATGGCCAAGAGGATGACCAAATTCATGTTCTTCCAGACTGAAAGGAACCTCAGGAATCTCGGTAAGAACAGTGAACCAATAGGAAAATTAATCAAAGGCAGGAATGAAAAGGAGATCGTTGATATCATGCTTGAAAAGATAACCAGCCTTTATGGTTATGATTCGATCATATCCAATTTCCTCTCATTTCTGAAAAGATACAGGAAAGAGGTATTCCTGTATCTTCAGGATCCAATGGTCGAGAAGACATCTGACAAGGCAGAACAGCATTTCTCCATACAGTCATGGCTATTCAAGCACCGATTCAAGACAAAGGAAGGATTGTTGAGAACATCCTT
>JBMFWA010000028.1:0-14591 GCA_049965715.1 Thermoplasmata archaeon | reverse complement strand
AGGTATGACGAGGCAGCCAAGGAATTCGACACGGCAATAAGCATAAGCCCCAGGGATCCAAGATACCATGTGGAGAAGGGACAATTGTTGATTAAAATGAGTCCTGCGCCTCCAAGGGTCTCTGCGCCCATAGGTCGACGGTCCAGAGTGATCGAGCCAGCCGGTTCCAGTGACGCATTTAAGGAATTCGATGCTGCCATCTCGATTGATCCGCAGAATGCGGATTACCACAGTGAAAAGGCAATGGCTCTTTCCGAGATCAGACTCTTCAGTGAGGCCTTGAAAGAGGCTGATGATGCGATAAGGCTTGATCAGAAGAATCCTGAATACCACTACAGGAAGGGTCTCATACTTTACAAGTCAGGTAAACCGGATGATGCATACAGGGAATACAGGGAAGCGATCTCCTTGAGACCAGGCGATCCGTCATATCACTTTGCCACGGGACAGTTCTTGCAGGAGAGGGGAAAACTGGAGGAAGCGCTCGGAGAATACAAAGAGGCAGTTAAGATCAATCCAGAGTATGCCCCATATCACACTCAGATTGGAAGCCTCCTGATGAAGATGAGGAGAAACAAGGAGGGGCTGGAAGAATATGACAAGGCGATATCTATTGATCCGAGAATGGCAGAGAATCACTACCTCAAGGGGCAGTCGCTCCACAGAATAAGGAAATATGACGAGGCACTGGCAGAACTTGACAAAGCGATTCAGCTTGATCCCAATAATGCTGAATATCATTTCGAGCGTGCGTCGATCTGGAAGGAAATGGATCATGTTGACGATGCAATTAACGATTACAACGTCGCAATTTCCCTCGACAAGGACAGACTGGAATATTATGATGAGAAAGTCTCTCTCCTCAGGGAAATAGGCAAACTGGATGATGCAGCAGAAACTCTCCGTCAGCTTACTGAAAGACTCAGTACAGTACCAAAAGTGTGGATTGATTATGCTGAACTTGCATCACTTAGAGCATCCAGTAATGATGGAGTTCAGATTCTGCAGAATGCAGTTGAGTCAAAATACATAACTGTCAAGCAGGTCTGCGATCTTCTCCAGGTTGAATCAAAGAAGGATCTTGAACTGCCTGTGAGTGAGATGATTACGGCATATGTCAGGCAGTTCTGTAAGTAATTTCTTATAAATGGGCATCCAGCCCATCATATCTTCAATACTGAAATGTACAGTTGTTATGAACAGAGATCAACATGAAGTGCTTAAATCGAATGCAGATCATGGCAGATCAAGAAATGATTATACATTTCGTTTAAGATCATAGAAGAATCATTGGAAAGTTATAAATTAACATCACATATAACCTGCCACGGGTCCGTAGCTTAGCTAGGTAGAGCGATGGACTCTTAATCCATAGGTCGGGGGTTCGAACCCCTCCGGACCCGCTCTAAACTTTCAAGCAATTCTGCCCATTTTTATAGACGCCGACACACTTCTAATAACTTGAAAATGCCTAGCTTTCGGCGTAAATGTGAATATAATTGAACGGTCTCGAATAATCATCCTGCTCTATACTCATATCCAGTGTATCAAAACCTGCTGAGGCAAGAAGTTCCATTAATTTTTCTGGTGAGTAATAATGCACAGTCATAGAACCACCTTCTGTAGCTTCTTCGACGGAAGTGCAGGTAACATCCCCAGTCCTGGTGGCAACGTATAAACGTCCACCTTTTTTTAGAACTCTCTCTGATTCCAGGAACGATTTTAAAACATCAAACTCATTTAAATGAAGAACTGCTGCAACATTCCATATGCCGTCAAACGTGTGATCCGGAAAATCCAGATTACACATATCCATTACTCTGAACGATGCCTCCGGGTTGTTTTTCGCTGCTATTTCGATCATTGAGGCAGAGAGATCGATTCCAGTTACCTTGAAACCGTCTCTTATGAAATAATGTACGAATCTTCCAGTGCCACATCCAGCATCTAAAATATGTGCTCCAGGCATCAATCCGGAAATGAACTTTTTATATCTTTTAGTTGCTTTAATTTTGAGTGGCAGGTTACCCGCATCTTTTGTGAAAATCATGTGGTATTTCTCTGCAACTTTTCTGGAGTTATAGTGTTCCACAACTAGTCTAAGATATTCAGTAACAAGTATTTTTTGTTAATATTAGCAGTATGTTTTACAAACTCAGAAAATTCTATACTTCAGATAGAGGTAACTTCACGTTTTATGGCCCCTGCCGACTTTACCGATATAGCTTTGTCGAACTTTTTTACGATGCCTTTTGCAAGAGTTATTATTCCAAGTCCGGAAGATACAATGCCCAACAGAACCCATGGGATAAGAATCTCATAAGTATTAACCACTGCAGGAAAGCCAGGATAAATTCCGGGTTTAAGACCTGCGAATGGATTCACATAGGAGAAACTCCAGTAGAAGTAAATCTGTTCAAAACCACTGATAGGTCTGATCCCAACAATAAAGAATAAAATTCCAAACAGCAAAAGCAACGTGCCTATTATCAACCCTGTTTCTCTGGCGCCTAAGAATATACGTAATCTCTTGAAAGGGAGTTCCTATGGGGGCGAATATTCAGAAGTTCAATGGAGGTCATTTTCACACCTGAACATTATAAATATATCCAGCCTGTATTATTAAAATTGTGGAATCTTAATTCCAGTTCTTTTTACTGCTTGGAACAGATACACAAATTGCTGTTGTAAAGTGGAAAATCCAAATCATCCTACCTGCAGGAATAGTGCAGTTTATTGTGGTTATGGTGTTTTACGAATTCCTTCTCAATGTCAAAGCGTCAGAAGCATGTAATAAATCAGCAATACTGCCATCACCAACACCATTATTCCCAACCATACCTCTGAAAAATACGAGGGATTATAGGTTCCGGATTCTATACTGGCTCTGTTTCGGATAAAACTCCTCAATGCCATGACCTGCATTACTGAGCCTGCAATTACAAGAAGTACGCCAATTAATGAAGAAAGTCCAAACGAGGAGGTCGGAACACCTGATCCAAGCTCCCTGATTATAATTCCGAATTTTGCCACAACGAAACCGAGTGCTATCACTGCTATGCCGGTTCTGACCCACGCAAGGTAGGTTCTTTCGTTCGCCATGTGATCAGTAACCCTCTGGTCCTTGATCCTATCCATCACTCTATGTAAGGGATATCGGCATAAAAAGGAACTTGTGATAATGTTGAAAATTATGAGTTCAAACACACATAAATATTAAAGGTGATCTTCTAGTTGATAAGCTGAATTGCATTTCCAACAACGGAGACAATTATACCAAGTAGCACCATGAGTGTGACCCAGAAGAAGGAATTTCCGGAAATAGACCTTGATATAACAAATCCGGTCAGGGCAAGGGCAAGAACTGCAACAGCTATGGCGATAAAACCGTTAGAGGGAATCAGGACCTCGAATACCAGTGGAATGAAGGATCCAGAAAAACTGCATATACCTGTCAGTGAGGTATAAAGTATGGACTCCTTGAGTATATCCCTGCCAGGTTTACTTCTTAGAAGATAAGCCGGGGATGAAAGGTTAAGGTGCCTTGATTCTCTTGAAAGCTGGACACGCATACTTGAATACTCTGCAATGAAATAGCTGAATGTTCCCACAAAGGCGGAACCGAATGCCACTCTTACCGCAAGTGAAATGCCTATGTAAGAATGATGAACAATAAGTGCGGACACGAGTATGAGTGTAGTTATTATTCCATCTGTCACGCCTATGGCCATGGGGAAAAATATCTTTGTGTTCATGAATTACGCTTAACGCTCTCTATAAGTCTAGACCCGGAAGCGACCTCATCTATGGAATGAACGACTGAACCCGTATCCTCAATGACTGAAAGCAACTGGTCGACATTGATCTTTGTGCCTTCCACCACAATGATCGTTCCCATTGTTTCCATGTCTATCTCTGTAACACTTATGTTTACAGCCTCCACTCCCTGCACCTTTTCAATGGCTGATGCAAGTTCCATCAATGTGGGCCTGTTTAATGTTTTGTCGACGTCAAGTACAATTCTTCTGAAGTTCATTCCGGTTCACCTTTTAGTATTTCATCTCTAGATTAAAAACATTCCCAAAAACCTGTCATGAAAGAAATATTAACATCTGCAGATTTGTTGTGATCAATACTTTTAGAACAGCCTAACAAGATAATCATGATTTTCTAGAATCCCTTATACGTGTAAAGCTTATAATGCCTAATAAAATTTTTTGACAGTTCTGGAGTCAAAATTAAAAAAATGGCTGAATAACGTTCATTCAAAGCCACAGTTACAGATAGCCCCTATGTTAATCGGAAATTCTAAGTAAGATTGAGAAGATAAAAAAAATGGAATAACAAGGTAAAGTTATTTTGTTAACCGGTAATTCAGGTCCATGAAGAGATTAATTGTGAATTTGAAACATTACGAGAATTCCACAGGTAAACAGGCCGAATCATTTATTACATCACTTGCTGCCAGAATAAAGAGGGATGACGTCAAGGTTTCTTTTGCAGTCGGCCCCTACGATCTGAGGATAAAATCAACTTTCGCAAACGAAGACATAATAGCCCAGCATGTCGACCCGAACCCGCAGGGACCATTCACGGGGAAGATTTCTATGGAATTTCTGGCGAAGAATGGGATATCATCCTCACTTCTCAACCATTCAGAGAACAGGGTTGGGGGAAGAATCATACAGGACACTGTAACGAAAGCCAGAAAGATAGGATTTGAGATAATTCTCTGTCTGGAGAGCATTGACGAGATCAGAAATTTCATAACAATCAAACCAACCTATGTAGCATATGAACCACCAGAGCTCATAGGCGGAAATATATCGGTATCCAAGTCGAAACCTGAAATTATATCCGAAGCATCAGACATCTGCCTGAAAAACAATTGCGAACTCATTGTGGGAGCTGGTATCAAGACGGCCGAGGACGTTTCCAAATCCATTGAACTTGGAGCCTCCGGAATATTAGTGGCTTCCGGTATTGTATTATCAAAAGACCCCCTGGGTTCGTTAAATTCATTAATAAAGGCATTATAGGGTCTGAATAAATGGCAAAAGAAAAGTCTGAACCAATATTCGAGGAACCGGAGTTCAATGAACTTGAGTTCCTGAAAGATGAAAAGGACAGGGCAAAATCAGTTATCTTTATCTTCTTGATAGCTGCCCTCCTTGGCCTTTTCTCGGGATATCTGTTCATCATGGGAGTATGGTACTTGGCAGTACTCCTGTTTTTCGTACTGCTTGTATTCTTCAAGCAGGTTCTCAAATTCCTGAGGATACCTTTTCCTAAGAGAGCTTCACACTGGATATACCTTGTTGGCGAATTCATGCTCACATGGGTCGTTTTCTGGATAATTTTCCTCAACCCACCTATTTCGGCGGTTTCAGGACCGCAAATAGGCACACCTCAGTACCTCATAGCAACAACAGGAAACTGGCAGAATCTGAATTCCACTGGCACAAATCTGTACAGTGCAGTTTCCTCATCCGTCAGTCTTAGAATAGGCGTGACATTCATTTACACCATAACTAATTATACAGTTGTACAGAGTTCGATTAGCCGCTTAGCCAGTAATTATTCAGGCGGATACATCTATTTCAACGTCACGGGAATATCAGTCGGAACGATAATTTATATCACCGTCACTGTCTCGGGCCACGGTCTTTCCAACTCAAAAACTTTTGGGATAACAAAGGCTGTCGGGGCCATCTGAAGGCTGTGAAAACAATAAATAATGCTGTAACATAACATCTGACCTGCAGGTGTAGTGTAGACTGGTCTAGCACGGAAGCCTTCCAAGCTTTCGACCCGGGTTCAAATCCCGGCACCTGCATATAGAGCAGAAGAACTTTGTTTCCACCATTCCATATGTAAGGAATTCAATGGATGACACGTGACGAAAACATAACACATGACAAATTGGGAGATGATCAAGTGACTGGTATTATATTTACGATCTGCATTCAATAACCATGCAGGCCAGTTCAATTAAGGATTCATTGGATAAATATTCTAGAATTTTCAAGGTACTGGGTGAAAGAAATCGCCTTCACATCGTTTCATTACTTTCAAAGAAAGAACTGTGTGTATGCGAACTCGTAGATTTATTGGGCATCTCGCAATCCAATGTTTCCCAGCACCTGGCAAAGTTGAAAAGCGTTGACCTTGTCAGCGAAAGACGTGGTAAGCAGTGGATTTTTTACAGCATTAACCAGGAAAAGAAGGAAATTCTGGACAGAGTGCTTGAACTTCTTCCAGATGTTTCATCAGAAATCAGAACGATAAATCTGGACAAGAATCCTGAGAGATGCGGACTGGACTGATTCAGGACCGGAAGATCATGTGCCGTGTTTCGATACGATAAAGTTACCATATTATGATGTGTGAGAAGGTCTATATTTTTATAGAGTTCTACCTTATTGTTCAGCATGATTGAGGTTGAAGAGTCTGAAACGCTGCAGATGCTCAGGTCTTCCGTCAGGGAATTTGCGAAGAAAGAGATAATGCCTATTGCTGCAAAGATGGATGAAGAGGATTATTTTCCAGTAGATGTCTTCAAAAAAATGGGGAAACTTGGTTATCTGGGTATTACAATTCCAGAAAGATATGGTGGATCAGGCATGGGATACGCAGCCCAGGCCGTTATTCAGGAGGAAATAGGTTATGCTTCGGCCTCTCTTGGCCTATCCTATGGTGCCCACAGCAACCTGTGCCTCGACAATCTTTACAGGAACGGTTCTGAGGAGATAAGGGAAAAATACGTTCCAAAATTGTGCTCCGGAGAGTATATCGGGTCCCTGTGCCTCACAGAACCTGGTTCCGGATCTGATGCCCTTGCAATGAAGACGAGAGCAGAGAAGAAGGGAAACGGGTTCGTGATAAACGGAAGCAAGACCTACATCACCAACGCACCGTATGCTGATTTACTGCTGGTGTATGGAAGAACTGGTGACGCGTATACAGCATTTGTCCTGCTGGCTGGAGACAAAGGGGTTTCGAGAGGAAATAAGTTCAGCAAGATGGGAATGAGAGGTTCTCCCACGGGGGAACTTTACTTCGACTCTGTTGAAGTTGGAAATGATAGAATTGTTGGAGAACTGGATAAAGGACTGAACGTGATACTTAGCGGTCTTAACTCAGAGAGGGTGATACTTTCATACATATTTCTTGGCATAGCCAAACGCGCACTGGAACTTTCCTTAAAATATTCTACGGAGCGGTCACAATTTGGGGAGCATCTCTACAACTTTGAACTGATCCAGGAAAAGCTTGCGTATATGTATACAAAGTACCGTACAAGCAGAATGATCGTGGATCGTGCCCTGAGATCACTGGAGAAAGACAGGATGAATCTTCTTGACTCCGCATCTGCGATTCTGTTCGCCGCAGAATCTGCTGAGTTTATTTCCAGGGAAGCAATACAGATACACGGAGGCCTTGGATACATGAAAAATTCCGAGGTTGAGAGGCTTCTGAGGGATGCGATACTTGGCCAGATTGGCGCGGGTACAACTGAAATCAGAAAGAAACTGGTTGCTAGAGAACTTGTAAAACAGTACAAGAAGAACAATAATTTCCTGAACGAAAATGATATGTATTAAGTGTGGAAAAAATGAAGCAGTCCTGAATGGACTGTGTGAATCATGCTATCTGGAACAGATAAAACTGGCCTTCCCGGACATTATCAGGGTGGAAAACTGTCCCAAGTGCAATGCTGTAAAAGTTAAGAACAGATGGTATTATTCAAATGAACAGGAACACATAAAACATCTGGTACGGGATTCCATAACGTCGACGGATTCATCTATAACCACCGATATAAATTCTATAAGCTACGACTTAAAGACAAAGAACGGCTACATCGACATAGATTACACATTTTCAAGACCCGGAATATCTGCAATTTCCGGCAAGGAAAAAATACCCATGTCTGTACTCAGGCAAAGCTGTCCCCAGTGCAACAAACTCACCGGGAATTACTACGAGGCTGTTATTCAGATCAGGTCATTCAGGGAAAACTTTGATCTTCTCGAGGCACTCAAATATGCGGAAAAAAGTTTCTCAGCTTTCTCCTCTATGGAACGCGCTTCCTTCATTTCCAAGATAGAGAAGAAGAGGGAAGGATATGACATGTATCTTGGAAACAACAGTGATGCCAAGAAACTCGTCAGAATGATCCAGTTCAGGTATCCTGCTGTGCTCAAAGTATCCAAAACTCTTGCAGGAAGAAAGAATGGCGAGGATTTTTACAGGTACACATACTCCATCCGGATACTGGGAATATCCAAAGGGTCTATAATCAAGTACATGAAGAAGAAAATGATCATACGTGAGATTTCGCCGTCAAGAATCAAGGTCATGGATAGCACTGGAAACTTTCCAGCGGGGATTACACAATCAGATCTGGTTGAGAATGAATTCGAATTGCTGGATGAATCTCCAGAGAGGCGCAAATTGATCGTACTTGACAGCAGATCCGGTGAATCACAACTGATGGATCCCGTCACTTTCAGGACTTTTACCGTCCGAAGGGAGATAGACGGCAAGGAGATTGAAGTCTCTGTTTATGACAACGAATACTTTTTTGATTAACGGAGGATTTCCCCAGGGGATACTGATCTCATATGGGAATATCAGCAGAATGGGGAAGACTGAGGGAAGTTTTGATACACCGGCCAGGGATAGAGATAGACTATGCGATGCTTTCTCCAAGGCCATTCCTTTTTGAAAGAAGCTTCAAAACCGGAAAGGCAATCATGGAACACGAGGACCTTGAGGAAAAACTTGAGGAAGCTGGTGTAAGGGTAAAACTGCTGAAGGACGCCATCATTGATTCTGCAAGGAAAGACAGAGAATTCAGATTACATCTGGAAGAACGTGTCAAGAAGATTGTGATGTTTTACGGGGAGGTTGAGTTATCAACAAAGGCAAGAAACGAGCTTGAGAAGAATGTTTCAGGCCTGGACCCTCTCAACCTTTTCCACATCCTGACCCTTGAACCGTCCGTGGATCTTAAGGCTACTTCAGATGGCATAAGTTACCCCACCATATATTCAAACATTCCACTGGCAAACCTGTATTTCATGAGGGATCAGCAGGCAGTCGGCACGGACGGCACCATAATTTCAAACATGAAGGCGCTTC
Organism: Thermoplasmata archaeon; assembly: GCA_049965715.1. Classification (GTDB taxonomy): domain Archaea; phylum Thermoplasmatota; class Thermoplasmata; order Thermoplasmatales; family Thermoplasmataceae; genus JAKAFX01. Next base: position 5,444 of record JBMFWA010000028.1, on the reverse strand, counting down.
AGAGGAGAAAGGAAACTTCAATCACGGAATTCGTGTTCCGGGAGAGTCTGAAGGAGAAGAACATTTACAGGATACCGGAAAGCACGTTTTTTGAGGGAGGTGATTACATGCCGGTTGGAAATTTTGCTCTCATCGGCACCGGGCCAAGAACCAACGTTGAAGGCGCACTGTCGGCGATGAATTCCGGGCTGCTGAAATTTCCGGAGGTGGGTATAGTTGAAAATCCTGTCTATGATTTCATGAGTGGACAGGAAAGGGATCCAATGATCAATATGCATCTGGACACGTACTTCAATATTTCCGGGGAAGGAGTGGCAGTCACGTCCGAAAAGCTGGCATACAGGGCAAAGGTCTCTGTCATGGTATTGCAGGACGGAAAATATGTTAAAGAAAGGGAGACAAACTTGCTGGATTATATGAGAGAGAAAGATTTTTCGATCATAAATCTTTCAGTTGCTGAACAACTGAGCTATTCATCAAATTTTCTTACAATCTCTGACATGAAAATCATTGCCGTGGAAAGCAGAAAGGTCCTCGATCGGCTATTGAAAGAAGGTATATTTTCAAAAGTTACCGAAGAGGAAGTTAAAAAGTCACTTTCTAAAGCCGGAGATGAGATGTTTCCTTATTCAAAGCAGTCAAAGGAACTTGGAATGGATGTAATTGACATAGACCTCTCAGAACTTACGGGAGGATATGGAGGGGCTCACTGCATGACCGCAGCACTGAAACGCAACTAGGAAGAAACATTGAATCTGCATCGAAAGGTTTAATTCTGCTGTTTCATTACGCTGCTACGCTGATTAACGCTTCATCAGTATATATTAGAGGGATTTAATGGCTTCAGAAAGAACACAGAGAAAGACGAAGGACAAATGGAAAGAAAAAACATGGTATACGATATCTTCACCATCATACATGGGTGGAAAAGAACTAATAACAAGTCTTGGCAATGGTCCAGAGACAATGGTGGGAAGAAAGATAGAGATACCTGTTTCAGATTTTACCGGGAATTTCAAGAAAGGTACCACCAAGGTGGTATTCAGAATAACAGACTGCCAGGGCACGAACTGCTCCACGGATTTTATAGGCCATTACGTCAGTGATGATTACATCAGAAGAATGGTGAGGCGAAGAAAGGAAAGAATTGACATTGTCTCCAAGTTCAAGACCAGCGATGACTATTTAATCGCGATAAAATCAGTTATTGTCTCCGATGCGAAGCTCAATTCCAACAAGAGGTCGTCCCTCAGAAAGAAGATATTTGAAGTGCTCAACCAGAAAGTGATGCAGTCAAGCTATCATGAAATATGTTCATACATTATAGGCGACGACATCCAGAATGACATTATAGAGGCGACGAAGAATATTTATCCGGTCAAAAAACTGGAAGTAAGAAAGTCTGAGGTCATCGGGAAAATAAAAAGCTCGGTTCAGGCACCAGTTGCTGAAGAAACATCAGCGACAGTCTGAACCTTTTTGATAAGGCCGGGGTGGCTCAGTTGGTAGAGCGTCGGACTCATAGGAAGAAATTCTGAGAAATCCGAAGGTCTCGGGTTCGATGCCCGATCCCGGCATACCATAATTGGTATGATTTTTAGCACCGTCTTGGACACTTTCTTTTTATTAGAGTCTTTAGATAGTCAGAGCAGTCCTTCTAGAATATATTAACGAGCGAATAATCAGATCTAATTGTCTTTTTTTAGGATTCATGAATTATATTTGTACAGGACTATGTAAATTATCCATTATTACAGTAAAAACCATTAGATTACTTGAAATATATTTAGCTATACTTCCCATGTTTCTACCTTGTTGATGATATTCTCCCTGCCTTATTGACTTGATTTTAAAAGGTCTTTTGTTGGCTTTTATTGAAAAATGTCATGTCGGTTGTGCAGTTAGTCAGAGGTTTAAATTATTAGACAGTTCATCCATGCGTTTAAGTCTTCAAAGAAATTTTTGCATTAAAATACGAAAAAAGCAGGTTTGAGCAGATATAATATGTAAATATGCCGAAGTTACGGAACGAAACGGATACCCGAATCAAGTAAGGGTCATCCTTAATCCATGGGCGTTGAGGGCATATCCTCCAAAGGCTATTGACCACAGGAGAATTGGGTAGAAAATCATTCTCTCTATACCGCCCGGGCCTAGAATGTAATAGGAGCCGAAATATCCTGATACATATGCTCCAAGGGACAGGAATCCGGAAAGGATTGAGAGTTTTACCATGGCCCCGGAAGTGAATCTTGATGCAGAGATTGCACTCAGTGAACCGAAGAGGAAAATAAAATTGGCACCAATGTAGTGTGTAATTGGTGACTGGTTCCAGGGGGACAGGCCAACCAGTAAGAATCCTATCCCCGTTAGTGTGAAGAATATCGGCGACACTTTTCTGTGGCTACCCCTGAAGAGATTGAAAGTTCCCCAAAGCCACAGGCATCCCACAACTACCACAGCAGAATCCCAGAACAACTCGGTTGGCACTCCTGCACCACCAAGGTAGCTTATTGCATCGTTTCGAGAACTGTAAGTTGGGTAGATAGCCTCCGCAACTGTAATAGCCAGAATCGCAAGTGTACCTCCAGCGGCAAAACCAATTCCGGTATTTTTTCTCACCGTGTATGGTTGTGTTTTTTTAGTTTCTTCCATATTTTAATCCTCTGAGATCTACTATTGAAAAAAGCTTACTGCATTTTCTATAGGAGTTAGTCTATATGACCTCATCTCCCAGCTTTCGCAGGGAGCTTCCCACTTCAAAGGTTGCTGGCGGAATCTCCACGGGCTTGAATTCCCCTCGGCCCGAAGGTATTCTGTCCTTCATGCTGAGTCAAATGACTTTACGGATGCAGGCACGCATGAAGCAATATGCATTCCGACCTGTTTCACTTCTGTCTGCCAGCGGACAAATCAACATACTGTGAAAAGTAATAAGGTTTTCACTCACTTTCATCCCCTATCCCGCGAAAGGGGAATTCCCGCTCGCATATGTTAAAATTTTTAGGACCGATTTCGCACAAATACGAATCGCATAGGATGACTTAAGTAAAGTTCATGGATGGAAAGAACATCTACTGGTTATTCCAGATCAAGGGGAATAAGAGGATAGAGATCAATGGAGATGGAACAACAATGATGGGATCGCCATGTCCACCACGACTGTAGGATATTCAAAATATCAGGAAATATCTACACAGTAAGGGAAATATAGCGAAGGATAAGATGCACAGGATCTGTAAGAGTAAATCAAGAAAATTACCATCTAGCGCATTTTATGACACAATGGACAACCAGTGTCTAGAAATTGATTATAAGCTCAAGTACGATACTAAACCTGAGAAGCATGCAGGAAAGACCTTCCGGATATATTTTATCGATAGATAGTGGAACCAGTGGGTGTAAAGCTTCGCTATGGAACGAGGATGGCCTCATGGTTAACATCAAGACTGAAAAACTCGAGAGGACATTCCCTCAAGAAAATTTCGTGGAACAAGACCCAAACATGATCTGGAATAGGCAAGTTTCTGCTATAAAATCTGTTATTGCCGACGCCGGTATAAATTACTCAGATATAAGCTCAATCGGAATCACCAATCAGAGGGAAACAGTGATAGCATGGGATTCTGAAACAGGATTACCTCTGTATAACGCCATTTCATGGATGGACAGGAGAACCAGGTCATATGCATCGGACCTCAGGGGAGTGACCAAATCAATCATCAAGAGAAAGACGGGACTGGTTGTAGACCCTTACTTCAGCGCAATGAAGATGAAATGGATACTCCGTAAGATAGCCGCGAAAAAGGAACCCAAATTTATGGAACGGGTCAGGATGGGAACGGTAGATTCATGGATCATATGGAAGCTCACGTCGGGAAGGAATCATGTGACGGACTATTCCAATGCATCAAGAACCATGCTTTTTAACATCAAAGACGGAAAATGGGATCAGGAATTACTTGAGATATTTGGCATCCCGGAAACCGTGCTTCCGGAAGTGGTAGATTCAATTGATCCTGGAATAAAGACAGATCAATCCGTTACTGGTAAAGAGATCAATATAGGCGGTATTGCCGGAGACCAGCAGGCATCCCTGTTCGGGCACCTTGCTCTGGATAAGGGGGACATGAAAAACACATACGGAACAGGATCCTTCCTTCTGGTCAATGCAGGAGATCAAGTTCCGGTCACAAAGAGGCTCATTTCAACTGTAGCATGGAAAGCCAGAGGAATGAAAATGATTTATGCTGTGGAAGGGAGCTCATTCAATACAGGTTCGCTTCTTGACTGGATCAGGGATGGATTGAAAATACTCAACAATAGCAGTGAATCTGAGTCTATGGCAATGCTTTCACCTGCAGATCACGGGCTTTATTTTGTACCCGCACTGACCGGTTTAGGAGCTCCTTACTGGGATAACAAGGTAAAGGGGGTAATATTTGGCATCACTCCAAAAGTCACACAGGTGGAAATTGTCAGGAGTGCCCTGGAATCAATAGCCTTCAGAATCAGGGATATCGTGGATTGTGTGAGATCAGAGACTGGAATTGGCCCGAAGGAATTAAAGGTAGATGGGAAACCTACCGCGAACAACTTTCTGATGCAATTCCAATCTGATATCCTTCAGATACCAGTACTGAGATTCAACAATCTGGAAATGACATCGGCAGGATCTGCCTATATGGCTGGAATAGCTGAAAAGATGTGGAATATTGATATGCTCAGGAAACACAATCGCATCGATAGGAAATTTGTTCCGGAGATTGAGAAAACTGCTTCTGACAGGTATTATAAGGGGTGGAAAAGGGCAATCAAATCGACGCTGATGCTCTACGACTAGGGGAAATAGGAATCCAGAAACGGGGAGATTGAATCAAAAAATTCATTATATTTAAGCATTATCCGATTGAAATTGTTATAACGATATGTTTATATATTATTAGCCCTTGTATTTTGCAGACTTTTTCTAATAACCCCATTCAATTCCCCTCATCCTGATCCCTTTTCCAGTTTCGAGATTACATAGATTGATGTACAGAATGCTGTTTCTCTGCTTCTCCAATCGATTCCTTTATATATGACACATCGATCAAAGTGTATGGACATAATGAATTACGGTCTCCGCGAGAAATATGAACAGTTGAAGAAGTTTGGTGACAGGCTTTCAAACATGAAGGATATGATTGACTGGGATCGGATCAAGCCTCTCCTTTCTGATCTTTATAATAACGATACGGAGAAAGGTGGGAGGCCAAACTTTGATCCTGTGTTCATGGTGAAGATCCTGTTCCTCCAATCCCTGTACGGTCTTGTTGATGAAGCGATGGAGATCGAACTCTACTCGAATATAAGGTTCATGAACTTCCTTGATTACCCTGAATCTGTACCGGATGCAAGAACAATATGGCTGTTCAGGGAGAGGATAGCAAACAACCACAGGG
>JBMFWA010000027.1:0-14742 GCA_049965715.1 Thermoplasmata archaeon | reverse complement strand
GAATCTCCGGGACTTACAGCGAGTCCGGCTATAGGGAAGTATGTTGCTGGTATATATGAGAACGATATCCAACTATAGAATTTTACATGGTGATTCCGCAGATGGAAAATGATTATAGCTCTTCACAATTTATACGGGTGAGTTGAATTAATGCACGTTAATGCACTCTGCGAAATACACGATAAATATGTAACCCACATGGGTTAAAAAATGCAGCAATAAAAGTGGTCAACAGAGCGCTGAGAATAGAAATTTTACAGAAAATCCCTACAGCTTCCTGCATAAGTTCTTATAAGTCAATTGAGAAAGAACGATGGAAGATGAGCTTTCGCGAATGATTTTCGAGTCCTGGATAAGTTATGGGAGAATTCAAGAGGGAATAATTGACTCTTGAATCTGTGCCCTATGACAGTTCCTTTCTTTCTGGGCATTCTTCAAAAAATAATTGACAGTATACGTGCCATATCCCCGTAGTTGAGATGGCAGATTTCAATATCGCCATATCTTATGCAGACCATTCACTGGAAATTCTGGATACTATCCCAGGAGGCAAGTTCAATACAAGATTCTTCAAGGTAATTGTCAATTTTGAGACCATTTGGGTATTTTATTTCGGTTATACTTTGTTAGTATCCTCTGCGGGAATAATTATTGGCATTATCCTGACTTCGTTAGGAAGATGGATCGTATCTGCCTCATGATCATATTATTATAAAGTAATTGAGACTTAAACTCCATGGTCATCCAAAACGTTAGGCATGGGATTTAAATACAAAAAGGTTCATTCTTTTATTCATAAAGTGAAATAATTATAGAGGTTAACTATGCAACCTAAGAAAGAATTCATGATCGTTTTGGTGGTGGCACTGCTTCTGGCGATATATTTTAGCCCTTCTAACAGTCCATTGTCTGTCACCTTACATACAAATGATAGGAATACTCAGGCAATCTTGCCCAACTCATTAGTGACCAACGCATCAGTGGTTTCTGCAAATTCATTTAACGGGCAGCTCAACGACACCTTGTCCGCCGGGGGAGACATGTACCTGTATGCAGTATCCGATGGCGGAGCGACATCAATCTTTCCATCTGCCAATCAGAATTTTATCACCGACAATTCAGTGAACAATTCCGCCTCTATTACGGCCGTGGTGATAGGTCATTCACTGCATGATTCTGCAAATTTTTCCACTGGTGCCTCCGATTATAGTGTTGCCGAAGCCAAGATTGTCGGAGGAATCTACAATTCACTCACATACTATAACGGAACATCAGGTGCGTCCGGACTTTCTGGAAATTTCTGGGTCAGTACAGACAATACACTTGCAGTGATTCTGGTTGGAGGCGGTGGACTGTATTCCATAACGCTATCATCTACAGCAAATTTCAAAACGCTAACATCCAATGGCACTCAATATTCCACGGTGCTTATAGCATACCAGTATCTTGCGAAGGGTGAGTACAGTTTCAAGGCGACATTTGCGGGGCAGGGAACCAGCGGTTATTGGGCAGCCGGTGCTGAGATTTACTTATTTTCACCTGTGATTGTTTCCGGAACTCAGTATATGACATATTTTGAGGGCATAAGTCATCCCGCAGGAATGGACTGGAATGTGACATTTAATGGAATCACAAAGGAATCAAACTCCAGTTATGTGTGGTTCCAGAATGGCAACGGCACTTATCCATGGATGATAGAGAATCCTGTATTTGTAATCAAGTCTGATGAACGGGTGCTTGTAAACCTTTCATATGGTATCGATATGGTAACGGGTGAAGACAGCATTCTGTTGTTACAGTTCAGGGTTCAGTACTGGCTGAACGTATCAGCCAATGATACTAATGGCAGTGTAAAGCCCCAGAGTGGTTGGTTCAATCAGTCATCCTCCATATGGATCAGTGCATTTTCAGATCCCGGATACGTGTTCACAGGCTGGATCGGGCATGGTGACGGAAACTATACCGGAAGCTCATCTGAAATTCCGGTAACGATTAACGGCCATATAAATGAAACTGCCCATTTCACTGTTGCCAGATACTATGTTGCTTTCACAGAATCAGGTCTTCCGGCCGGTACATCCTGGTGGTGTAATCTTTCGGGTACCAACCTGAGCAGTACTTCCACTGTGATCAAATTCAGCCTGCCGAATGGTACCTATAACTACAAGACCGGGTCGTCCGGGTTCATACCTTCAGTTTCAGGAGGTCTTGTTTCCGTGGACGGTAACGTCATAGCTAATGGAATTACGAATGTCACCTTCACAGGGTTCAGCAAGAGCACTTCAGTCAGATTCTATAACGTGACCTTTGACGAAACCGGTTTAATCCCGGGAACACCCTGGCTGGTGCTTTTCAATACGACGAATACGGGTCAGTCCTCGTCCGTCAGCTCAATCAGCTTTGCAGTTATCAACGGAACCTATAAATATCAAATTTATGCGGCCGGCTACACATCAAACGTCACATCCGGCGTGATAAACCTATTCAGCACTTCACACGTAATATATGTCAAGTTTACCAGAACAGTCTTTATCATTCATGATCAGGAAAAGGGTTTCCCCGGACTTCAAAATGGGTCTGCCTGGGAGATCAGCCTCGACTCTACAAATTACTTTTCAACGACGTCATGGATCAACGTTACCTTAACCAACGGAACTCACAGTATCTCATATTTTGCTCCGCCTGATTACTATATATTTCCATTCATATCAGGAACTGTCAGGAGCTATGGCACTGACATTTCGAGAACTGTTGATTACGTCAACAGCTACACTGTTCAGGGTTCACTCCCTGCATATGAACCAATTGCTGCAGTATCAGATCCAGATAACGGATATCTGTATGTGGCTAACTATTCAAGTAATTCAAACGGGGAGTATTATGTCACAGTTTTTCAGGGCTCCGCAATAATCGCAGAGATTCCCATTGGCTATAGTGATCCTTACGCCATAACCTGGAATCCTGTCAATGGATTGATCTATGTTGCCAATGATTACACAGATGATGTCACTGTTATAAACGGAACGAGTATAATCGCAGAAATACAGGTTGGTTATGAACCTACAGATATTACTTCCAATCCTGCCAATGGATTCGTCTATGTGGCAAATTACGATTCCAGCACAGTCAGCGTGATTTCAGGACTGTCTGTAATCGAGACGATAAACGTTATGGAATATCCATACGCCTTAATTGTCAGCCCCGCAAACGGTTATCTGTATGTCACTTCAGAGAATGGTTACGTTTCTGTACTTAACAATTCCTCTACTGTATCCATCCTGAGGGTTGGGAGCGATCCGGACGCAATCACATACAATGCTGAGAACGGCCTGATTTATGTTGCCAACAGTGGATCCAACAATGTTTCAGTTGTAAACGGAACCATCGTTGTTTCGAGCCTGAATACTGGTAGCGAACCATACGGAATATTGTATGATCCCTCCAACGGCCTTGTTTATGTGACAAATTACAATTCAAACAACTTGTCTGTCATCAATGGCCTTAACCAGGTACTCAGCCTCCAGACTGGCAGCGAGCCATGGGGATTGACATACAATCCAGTTCAACCGGAGATCTATGTTTGCAACTACGGAAGCGGCAATATTTCCACTTATACCACTCCAGGTGAGTATTTCACTGTTTCAGGACTCACACACGGTTCGCTCTGGGGTGTAAGCGTTTCAGGAGGAGTCCAGTCCACAAGTTTTTCAGAATTTTCGGAGAATCCTCTCATATCGTTCTCCCTCATACCCGGAAGTTATTCATACTCCATATACTCCAACGGGTTCAGAAAATCCATCTCATCAGGCACGCTGGATGTGTCAGATCAGAGCGAGACCATTAACGTTGAACTTACAAGGATCACCTATAACGTTTACGTGAATGAAACCGGTCTTCCAGATGGTACAACCTGGTATGTGAACCTTAGCAATGGGCAGTCATTCAGTTCATCAGTTTCTTCCCTGAACTTTTCAGAGCCAAACGGTACCTATGCCTATCATATTGCATCTTCGGACAAGAACTATGTTCCGGAAGTTTATGGTTCAACATTCAGTGTAACTGGAAACAGTATCCAGCTTCCACCCATCACTTTCTTGGCTAACACATACAGAATCAGTTTCTCTGAATCAGGCCTTCCAACCTCGGTAAAATGGTCCGTGAGTTCATCCGATTTCAATTCAGGCCTAACATCAAATGCATCAGTATCACTATACCTGACTAATGGTACATACAGTTATGCGATAGCCAGCGGGAACAGTGATTATGCTCCCAGCGAGCCAACCGACACCTTCATGGTGATTGGACACGGAGTCAATATAACAGTCAGATTTATTTCAGTCAAATTCAACGTAACTTTCACTGAAACGGGGCTGGTCCAGGGGACAATCTGGGGCATATCTGTATCCGGATCTACTGAAATTTCCAATTCATCCTCCATCACTTTCCAATTGTCCAATGGAACTTACGATTATTACGTTAACACGCCATCCAGTTACTCTGCAAACCATACGAGTGGAATAATCTCTGTTTACGGATCGTCGGTTGTTCGTGCCGTGGGATTCTTCATTCCATCTTCTCCCTTTAACATGGTTTCACTGGTACCTTATATTCTGTCCATAGCATCGCTGGGACTTGCAATATTCGTCGCTATGACGCTCTTCAGAAAAAGGTGAATATGCATAATGGTGAATCGCCTCTCCCTGAAGTTGCACAGTCTCAGTCCCATATTTCACCACTGGAGATTGGAAAGATCCATCATCTGCTGAGAAGGCATTCGCTGAGTACATTAAAATCGAATCCATCGTTGCAATCTATCTATTTCCCGATTCAGGGAAACCACCTGTTTTACCATCCATACAGGATTCGGTTCAATGGCAGCAACTGAGAAGAACAACTTCTGCATAATCCGGTTAAAGATGATTCAGGATGGGGCCGGTCGGGTTTGAACCGACGACCACCTGGTTATGAGCCAGGCGCTCTACCGAGCTAAGCTACGACCCCGAACGCCGCTGGACGGATTTGAACCGACGACCGCCCGGTTAACAGCCGGGTGCTCTACCAACTAAGCTACGGCGGCAGGCAACTAGGGTTTAACCCAAGCTTAACTTTAATTTTTGCTTTTTTAGATATCATCAAGATCTGCACCGCATATTGATGAAAGCTCCTTCTGGAGCCTTAATATTCTCTCAGCTTGCAGGTTAAGTCCCAGCTTACGGTAATGTTCAGCGACAATATTTATCTTTATCCTTGTCGCCCCTGAGAACAGGTTATCGGCTTGAGCAACTATTTTTTCCTCCAGGGTCTCCGGTACATAGTCCTTCTCAGGAAGTCCAAGTTCCGCTGCCTCGTCTGCTGTTATACCTGCACCTATGTGTCTTTCAACAATTCTGACCACGTCGGAACTTACATTTCTATCGGCGAGTATTTTTGCGCCAACAACTGCATGATCTATTTTCTGTGTCCTTGTCCTTCCAATATCGTGTAAAAGTGATCCTGCAATTACCAGGTCGAGCCTGGCACCACATCTTTCAGCGATCCTGACAGCAAGCTCCTTGACCGCCTTCAGGTGGCTGATGAGGAGATCGCTAGCTCCCTCCTCGCTCAGGATCTCTAAGCATTCCTTCTCATTGGGTATAAATTCAACCTTCTTTCCCTTCTCCGTCGGAATCACTTTGAGTTTTCCGTTATGGTCGACCTTCAGTTCTCTCCCCTCATTATACCTGTCAAGGAAAATTGCAAGAGCCGCTATTTCACTGTGCGGTTGATTCGTGACTGAAACATTGAAGTCTGCCATGGAGTATACCTCCGGAGGCACCTTCTGTGATCCAACGAACACCATCACAGGTTTCCTTCTTTCCTTTATTTTGGGAATGGCCTCTTCAACCGGTATTCCATACATGGTTAGATGAACCCTGGTTCCTGAGAAATTTTCGAAAAGTCTCCTCCAGTTGACGCCACTCTCAATTCTGAAATTACCTCCGAACCTGTCCGTCAGCTTATGCACACTCTGTTCAAGAACCTCGTCTCTCTGATCAATGAACACGGACGAGGCACCGAATGCCCTTGCAGTCAGGGCCACATGAGTGGTAATTCTCTTGTCACGGAAAGGTCTGTGACCGTACCTCAAAACAGAGACTTCGAAATTCTCGGTCATAATCAGATTGCGTCTTCCACTACTTCTATTTTATAACCCTTTATCTGGAGGATGCTCGATCTCTTCACAATTCCCCTTAGAAGCGTCTGCGATACCTGAAGTTTCTCAGCAGCGTCGCCGACGAAAACACCCTCAGTGCCTGTCATCATTGCTCTTATCCTGTTTTCGTAATCCTCAAGCGAATCTTCGCCAAGCGTGGTGGCATAGATGATATCTGCAAGCTCATCCATCGATCCCATAAGATTTATCTGTACATTTGTATAATATGTGTGATAAGCTTTCTCAGGACCCCTATCCCCTGTCATCCACTGGCTTTCTATCATTTTTATCTTGTCCAGGTAAAGAAGAGCCTTTTTGCCAGCAGCACCATACTTTGATTCTATTTCATTGAGTGTTATCCAGCTTGTGGAGAGATCAAGTAAAAGTTTTCTCTTGACATCTGTATCTGCAGCATGAAAAATGGTAACTAATTCTCCAACCTCATTAACAACTTTTATCCTGCTGACCATGTCGGTATATTGCAGTAAGCGATATAATTATTTGCTATGAATAAAAATAAGTGTAACTAACCATATCGTCTTCGACTCTTAATGTCGATAAGGATCATTTTGTCATAAGCAATCGTAAATTTTATCTTCTTGCTTTTCAGGACTTTTGCGATTGCTTCCGTGAGATCTTTGATCTGCTCGGAAGGCATTCCCCTATATACAATCATCTCCTTCTGATCAATGGGAAAAATCAGCCTGAATTTTGCGCCGTCCCTGAGGTATCCATAGGGCTTTTTGTTCTTTGCAATTTCCTTCATGTTGAGATCCAGATTAAGCTGATCATAATTTGCATCCTCAAGATTCTGCTTGGATTCCTTTGTTATGATTTCCCATATCTCAGGAAATGCCTTTGAGAGATCCTTCCATTCAAATTTATCGTCAAACTGAATATGGCCGCTCCAATTTTTCATCTGCCATTTCATTGTTGCTCTTTATAATAATTTTGCGTGTAAAAATGAAATTACACCGTTAACTCTCTTCAATTGAAAATACGAAATTATTTTGGGAACAATAAAGTCCAAATGCCCCCAAAATGGTGTGTTCAAGTATCATATATCTGTTCTGTGATGCTTTTTTTCCTGGAATTTCCAAGAGGGAAAGGTCACACTTTAAGAACGGCCTCCAAAGGGCTGAACGTTAGTTCCGGTCTTCTTGTGTAGTTATTAAAAAAATTTAAGATATAGTGGAATATGCAGAGCTATGAATAGCCCCGTGGTGTAGTGGCCAAGCATACCGGGCTCTGGACCCGTTGACGGCAGTTCGAATCTGCCCGGGGCTATTTCAAAGAGGGTGAATTTTGGAACCATCGGACGAGGACATAACAAAAGCTTACTGCGAGCTTCTAGACATGGATATACCTGCAGACAACCCCTATTTTGCGTACATTTCTGAAATGCGAATTGCTCAGGCTTCACTTGGCATTGCTGCATCTGACAGCAAGAGGGTCATGGTTACAAGGTCCCTGCTGGACATTCTTGACACGCTTTATGAAAATCTCTTTGACAGCGATTCTGTCATTCCGGACAGCCTCCGGAAACCTCTCAATCATGAACAGGAAGTTTGGCTTGATCTCAAGGAAAAGATGTCACAGGGGGATCTGAGATCTGCCAATCTCCTATCTTCGCATGCGCATATGAAACTTGCATTGAGATATCTTCTAATGATGAGAAATGATCCACTTTTCAAAGGCAAGGTGTCGGATTATTTAATAAAATATCTGGGAAAACTGTCGATTATGACTTACAGGGAAGCTATGGGTCATGTACTGCTATAGCAATGTCAATCCTGGTCTATTCCACCGGTCTTTGCGTACTGTTCCACAAAGCCTTTGAACGTAACCGGATTATCCACATACCTGAACAGGGAGGTGTTTTCCCTGTAATAGTTAAGGAGAAGCATATTGATCCTGTCTTTGGATAACGGAAGTTTCTCCGAGACCTTATCAAGAAACTTATTGATCTTCTTGGGATTTATACTGACTCCTTTCAGAGGATTGAGACCTATCTCGGACCTAATCGCGTTGACCGCACTTACGAGACTTATCTGTTCCTTCGAACAAACGTTCATGGACCCGCGGAAGTCCATGGTCTTGTTGATCACAGTGACAAAATCTTCCACATAAACAGGTGCCAGGTTGCCTGTATCAGGTAATTTTTTCAGGGGGGATCTCGCAAGTTTAACCAAATCCTCCATAATCTTCGAATTGTTTCCAAAAACGACAGAGGGGCGGACAACAGCACTGTTCTTCACGAGGTTTACATTACCTTCTGCAATGCGTCTTGTACGGAAATATTCGTCAGATCCGTAATCGACGTTAATGGCAGATACGTAAATCAGCCTCTGATCCTTATCAAAATTTTTGATTGCAGAGACAATATTTTTTACGCCCTGTACATTGACATCCATATGTTTCTGCTGTGATTCATCCCATACGCCTGCCACATCAATAATGGTATCATATTTTTCAACATTTAATGCTACCTTTTCAGCTTCCAGAACTGATCCCGGAATCCACTTTATGTGCCGTGCTTCAAGTTCCTGTGATCTTGATCTTGAATAATAGGCAATCTCATCGGCGTCAATGCCAAGGCATATATGCTTACCAATGAATCCAGATCCGCCTACAACCAAAACTTTCATTGACGAGCATGCCATTTATCATTAATATTTTTACGCAACGTACAAATCCTGAGGGCATAATTTTGTGAATATTATGAAATAATTGATAAAAATTGAAATCCTACACATCAATCACGACATCATGCGGATTACGGATGACTTCTCTTTACTTCTGGAATATTTTTCAATGCTGTTTGCGGCAAGAAAGCTTCAGGAAGTGGAAATTCATGGGTATCACATAAAATACAGCGGAATGATTTTACAGGATGGAAAAGAAGAATCATTCACAGAAAATTTTCCATTGAAGGAAGAACTTGACAAGGTCAAAAGCCTGCATATTCTAGTAAACGGAAAAGTACCAGAAGAATGGGTAGACGTTGAAATCTCCTGGGATCATGTTACCGGTGATTTCACTGACATAAAGGAATTCAGGAAATTTCTAGATCTTCTAGACTCATCAACATTCCGTTACTTCTAGAGCATCTGATCAAACAGATGTCACTCTGGACAAGCTGTTTCTTATGTCATTGAGGATGTCATCCGGACTCTCTAGTCCTATTGAGAGTCTGAACATATGGGTGTCGATACCAATAAGTCTTTTCTCTTCCTCACTGAGGCTCCTGTGTGACATGGTTACCGGGTGTGAGATCACTGTATTAGGACCGCCCAATGTATTGGCGGGTTTTACCACCTTCATGTATTCAAACATCCTTTCCGGATGTGAAACGGCTTTATTGACCCTGAATGCAATAACGCCACCGTAACCGCGCATTGTTTCAGATGCAATAGAATGGTCGGGGTGATCATTCAGACCGGGATAAATAACGCTATCAATCTGCTTAATGTCATGGAGTTTTGCGGCAATCTGCATGGCGCTATTATTGATTCTTTCCATCCTTACCCCGAGGGTCTTGATGCCGTTATCAACCAGAAAAGCGCTGAATGGATCAAGAGAAGGGCCCAGCGTCCTTCTCATGAGATCAATTTTTTCAATGAATTCATTTTTACCTGAACATGTGCCGGCAATGACGTTGTTATGGCCTGAGATAAATTTTGAAGCACTGTGAATCACTATGTCGGCACCAAGATCAATTGGTTTGATGTTGTGGGGGGTGCTGAGTGTAGAATCCACAACAAGTATTCCGTCGGTGTTGTGTATTTCCTCGGCCATACGTTTGATATCGTTGACCCTTAGTATCGGATTCGTGATGGATTCTACGAATACCACATCTTGCTTCTCTTTTAACAATGTGAGGGTATTTTCAGTTCCAGGCAGGGCAAACGAAGTCCTGACTCCCCATCTTGTCAGAAAATC
Organism: Thermoplasmata archaeon; assembly: GCA_049965715.1. Lineage (GTDB taxonomy): Archaea > Thermoplasmatota > Thermoplasmata > Thermoplasmatales > Thermoplasmataceae > JAKAFX01. Next base: position 4,607 of record JBMFWA010000027.1, on the reverse strand, counting down.
TCTGGAAAAGGTATAAGATCTGGAGAACACGTCTCTTTGGATCAGGAGCTTTGAACCGGGATTCAGTAAAGTAAGCAGCGTCGTGGTGACAGCACCCATACCTGACGCGAAGCAGGTGGTGGATTCAGCATGTTCCAGCAAACTGACTTTTCTCGCCAGATTTGCCACAGTAGGGTTATTTTCACGGGTGTACCTGAATTTCGATCCCTTTGGCATAATGTACGCAGAAGTTTGAAATATAGGATACGTTAAGGAGCCAAACTCACCCTCCTCCTCTTCAGACTGATAATCACTGTAATCATTCAACTGCAACCCCTCCCGCGATTTTACACTTTTTTGTATAATAGTCCAGACCATATTTCTTCATTACATTATCGATCCCAGACTTTAATCCACTCATGTCTGTTTTACCGTCACAAACAATTGACACAGAGGGTCCCGCACCGCTAAGAAATGCACCCAGAGAAGAGTATTCCATCGAGACCATCCTAAGTTCATCAAGATATGGATACAATTTTATTCTTGATCTCTCTGCAAAAGAATCATTGATCCCGTCAGATATTGAAGCTCTATCACCATTCATCAGTCCATAGAGAAGAGATGCAAAATACCCGAGATTCGCAACATGCGCCTCTCTGCTGATGGATTCTGGGATTATCATCCTCGCCTTCATTGTTTTCTGTTCTATGTGAATCTTTGGTACAACAATAAGAAAGTACAGATCGAAGTTAACCGGGATTTTATATGGTTTCATCAATTCATTGCCGACCACCAGTTCGAAACCGCCGAAGAGGGATGCAGAAACATTGTCTGCATGACCGGATCCACTTGCCACACTATCACCAATCATAGAATATCTAACAAGATCAGAATTCTTGAGACCAAGATCAAGAAGACTGTTAATTGCAAACACAGAGGCAGCCGAAGAAGCTGCACTGCTTCCAAGTCCCATACCTGGTGGGATCTCCTTGATTGTTTCGATCTCAAATCGTCCCTTTATTTGTAAATCATTTATTACTCGATATACGGCATAACCTGCTGTATTCTTTAGTGGTTCAACAGAATCTCCGTTAAATTTGACCACAATCTCTGTGCCGGAACTCCCGGAATGCCTCATTTTGAGAATTTCGCTGAATGCATCAGTAGCAACTGCAAAAATGTCAAAACCTGATCCAACATTGGCAGACGATGAATAAACTCGAACTGAAATTTCATTCATGCAGTGCTTGATATAATATAGATTTAAATCAATTTTGTATAGAATATTACCACGAGTTATTTCTTCTTGAAATGACCTTCTAGGATATACCTGACATTTTGAAAAAATAATGACATGATATTGAAGGGCCAAACCCTATCTACAGGCATTGATAGGAGTTTAATGATTGGTAATAATAATTTATAGTAATTACTAATGGCAAGGCTTAAATCAAAGAGAAAATTACTGTCATTCATATTGATAGAAACCAACAGCTTTAACGGCGAAAGGAACGTTCCGCAGGAAGTCTACGAAAACATTGCAGATCAGGTTCATGTCATAAAGATGGGCGGAAGTGTACTGTTTTCTGATGAATCCATAGAGAAGGCAATCAGCGCATTTTCTTTTAGTTACAGACAAAACGTGAGGTACGTAATCGTTAACTCTGCGCTCAAAGGAGTAACTGACATTCTATACAGGCTCATTGAGATTAACGGTACTACCGAGGCAGAGGAATTGCTTGATAGCCTTGGTAAACTTCATTTGACACTGCTCAAGTCGCTTGAAATTGATCATTACATAGAAGAACTGAGGGGAGACCTTAGAACGCTTGAGGAAAATGGGGAAACGTCTCTCCGGGATAAGATTCTGTCATACGGCGAACGTCTCTCTGCGTTAATACTTTCAAGGAGATTAGCCAATCATGGATTCGAAAACGTGGTTGTGGATGCATTTGACATAATAAGGGTAGATGAGGAGGGTAACCCAAGAAGTGAGGTTATTAAATATTCAATTGAAAAAATGCTTTCATCAACATATTCCAGGATTATCATTGTTCCAGGATATTATGGATCTGATCCAGATGGTAATGTCAGGACACTGGGAAGGGGTGGCTCTGATTTAACCGCAGCTCTGATCTCAAAAGCGTCTGGCTCGACGGCACTTGATCTTTGGAAGGATGTTGATGGTATATATTCTGCAGACCCCTCCTTCATATATACCGCAGTGAGGTTTAACAGAATATCTAAAGAGCTCGCTGAAAAGATGATGTCATTAAAGGCCAAGATTATCCATCCCCTTGCTCTTAAACATGTTGATCTGGAAAAGTCCAGAATTTGTGTCCGAGGGATAAGGGGATCACCCGTCGGAGGAACAGAGATAGTCAGAGAATACACGGACAAATTCTTTCTGATCGTTGTCAATGAATTTACAGAATTTATTGACAGCCGCGATTTTCGCAAAGATCATTCACAGGCAATGGAAGATTTGGAAAAATTCATATCTTCAGAGAATGAGAACATGTGGGTCTACAGGGGAATAGTCAGGAACAGTGTTATAGTGCTCCATCCCGGGGAAAAATATTATGCATCAGTCCTGCCCGCCGATTTCACAAGAGTAACTGTTTCCGTAAACAGCGATAATGCAGTGATAGTTCTTGTCAACGAAGGTTCATTCAGAGATGAGCTGTTTGACGATGTGGTCACTGAAGCTTACAACAGATTCAGGAAGACGGGGATCAAGGACATGGCGTTTAAGGGCAGAAGCCGGATGCTTCTGGTCAAGCGGGAACTACTTCAGACAGTTGCAGAGGAAATTCATTCAAAAATAGTGGAACTAATGATCTAGAATGGAGAGCTTCAGAGTTTCTGTGCTGGGCTCCACCGGCATACTTGGTCAAAGGTTCCTGTCTTTAATTTCTAAGCTTCCTAACTTTGAGCTTTCGCACGTAACTTCTTCAAATTCTAAGAACGGGAAAAGTTTCTCAAGTTCAGTAAAATGGATAATTGATGACGATTACCCTGAGGAATATGGCGACTTCAAGATCGACGATAGCCACGATGTAGACAAGATCTCAAGGGAATCAGACATTGTATTTTCGGCCTTACCAACAGATGCTTCATCAGTGGAGAGTGAATTTGCAAAAAAAGTTCCGGTGATTTCAAAATCCGGCCTGAACAGAATGCTACCCGACGTTCCATTATTCGTTCCCGGGGTCAGTCAAGATCAGCTTGAAATTCTCCATTATCAGCGGAAAAATAACAATTATTCCGGGTTTATCACATGTGACGCGAACTGCTCCTCGACGCAGCTTAGCATAGCGATAAAACCCCTCATTGATCTACCAATTGAGGATATTGTGGTTGACACAATGCAGGCAATAAGTGGATCTGGCTATCCCGGTTTATCTTCCCTGGATATAGCCGATAACATTATCCCGTACATAGAAAAGGAGGACGAGAAGATAATGACAGAAACACCAAAGATAATGGGAAAACACATGTCTGGAACCATTATCCCGATGGATCTGAACATTACTGCCATGTGCAACCGTGTAAACGTTACTGACGGGCACATGGAAACCGTGTTCCTAAAAATCGCCGATCCACCTGAGCTGGATGAAATAATCAAGCGAATGTCATCCCAAAGGAATCTTATAATTAATACGAAAATACCTCTGTTTCCTGAGAAGCTACTGGTTGTGAATCTAGAAAAAGGTAGACCCCAGCCCAGACTCGATAGAAGATTAAATGGTGGGATGTCTGTTGTGGCAGGCGGATTTAAGTATTCCGGAAACTGGCTATCGTTCACGACACTGAGTCACAATACCATTCTTGGTGGCGCAGGATCGGCACTGGTTCAGGCTGGAATACTTATCTCCAGGGGAATGATATAGTCTTTATCTTTGTAGCCACAAAATGTTCCCAGACGTATCTCAATTTATACAATTTCTTATGACGGACTCAATCAGTTTTAACATATGCGAGCGGCAGTTCTCCTTTCTCAAGACAGGGGATGAAAGCAAGCGAAAGCCTGTTGTATCTTCCGGAGGCCCTGCACCGGTACGCTTGTAGACAGAAATGAGAAAGATCGGATCGCATATTGCTTCATGCCTGCCTGCATCCGTAAAGTCATTTGGCTCAGCATGAAGGACAGGGCACCTTCTGACTGAGTACAATTCAAGCCCTTATAAACTCAGTCAGCAATCTTTGAAGCGGGAAGATCCATGTGAAAGCCGGGAGAGGATGTCACAAATTTTTACCCGGTTCTTTACTATAGTTCCCGGGCCAATATTACAGCAACAGAGAGAATAAAGGTCATGTACGTACCAAAGGTTATGGGGATGTCAACATTTGAGAATCATGCCATGGGTACCCGCGAAATCGTTGGAGAAGACAGTTTTGAATATTTTACTCAGTGATGAAAAAGACAATCCAGTCTCAATGAAGAGTTTCAAGAAGGACAGGGTCGTCACAATCACTAGAACGGATAATGGCTTTCTGGTGGAGGAAAAAGGCTTCAGAAATGTAATTTATTCTGTTGAAGTTGATAGAATTAAAAAAACTCTAAGGGAGATCATCAGGAATGAATTTCCGAGAAGCCATCAAATATTGGTTACTGTAAGTTCTCG
>JBMFWA010000026.1:0-15149 GCA_049965715.1 Thermoplasmata archaeon | reverse complement strand
CGAAGCAACCTCTAATTTTACTTTCACCTTAGCACAGGCAAAGGCTTTGATGACGTTGCAGATCGATGAAATGTGAATTTGATGGATGCAACAAAGATCGATAGACCTGGCGCCACATGATGTCTTGTTCAATATATCTTAGACGGCCATGGGGACTTTCAGGCCAGAGAATTGTCTTCATGCTTAAACGGTTTCAATAGCGCTATATGTTTATTTTAATTACTTACGATTAACACTCCATTAGTCAGAGGATTCATTGTGGACTGTAGTTCCGGTCTCTGTTTTTTCACATTCCTGAATAGTTTACAAGTTTAGATAAGGAACGTAAAACAGTGACTGCAGATCAGTCGAGCTTATTCATTGTCTCTGGTCAGTGAATGAACTGTAGCTCCACGGTGACAGAGGAATGGAAAGTTATTCACAGCCGTTGATGAAATGTCATGTTTTCCGCAATAAATTTCATTGTTCTGCTATCACTTTATTTCTGAGGGTTGCAAAATCCTCAAGTGAGACCTCCACGATATCATTTTCCTTAAGGAAATTTCGCCTGTTATAGTATGCGACACCTCCCGGTGTACCAGTGGAGATTACATCACCAGGGACAAGGGTGATACCGTTTGTGATGCTCTCAATCAGAACATCTATTCTGAACACCATATCATCCACCAAGGAATCCTGTTCGGTTCTTCCATTGACCCTGAGAGTCAGTTTCTTGGAATAGATATCACCAATTTCATCCTTTGTAATTAGTAATGGACCAAGTGGAAATGACGAGTCAAGCGTTTTTCCTGGAACCCAGTCTGTAAACCTCTTCCCCTCTCTGTCTGTCTTTATCTGAAGATCCCTGAAGCTGACGTCGTTGGCCAGTGTGTAGCCGGCTATATAATCCTCGTAGTTCTTTCTGTCTATGTACTTTCCCCTTTGTCCTATGATCACTCCCACCTCTCCCTCCCAGTCAACCATCTGTGATACTTTCGGTTTCAGGATCGGTTCCATGTGAGCAATAAGACTGTTCCTCATTCTTGTGAAAAACAATGGTTGAAGAGGAGGTTCTCTGTGCTGTTCCTTAAGGTGCCCGTGATAGTTTATCGCCACCATGAGTATCTTTTCAGGATTGTCAACAACCGGCAAATATCTGAATGACGATTCCGGCAACGGTGGAGTTGAGTCTACAATTTCTCTTTCTTTCGCCTGAATCTTTTCCATAAGATTGTTCGCAAGAATAGAATCGACATCCAGGTCACTTTTAATGTCTACTTTCAACAGACCTGCATCTATGACATGAAAGCCATCGCTCGAAGAGATTGAAGCACACTTTTTATTGTTGTAAAAAATATTGGCGATTTTCAAGAAAATCGCTCCTTACTTCTTGCGCTTAGCCTTCTCTCCGGTAGGAACAAAATAGACATCGGTGGGGCTTATCTTGAGGTTCCTCCTGAACTTTGCCCTTATTGGCATTCCCACGTAAAGATCATCTGCATCCGCGCCTATGAGTCTTGCCATGAACAGGGAATTGACGCCATCGAACTCCACGAGTACCAGATGAAATGGTGTTTCTTTGAGAAACTCTTCGCTCCCAAAATAGCAGGTTGTAAAGGAATGTATCCTTCCTTCTTTTGGAAGTTCGTGCCATTCTGTCTCCGCCCCGCACATCATGCAGTGGGACCTGGGGGTTGCATAGACATATCCACATTTCTTGCATCTGCTACCCATAAGTTTCTTCTTTGCAAGTGACGTGAAGAAGAGTGAATCCTGTGCATAACTGTGGATGTAGTCTATTTCATAATGGGATTTCACCACAAGCGGATCAAAACTGTAGACCTCTGTACCTATCTGGCTTTCCTCCATCTTTGCATCCGGATTGATCGTCATTTAACCGCCTCCATTATTGATACCGTGACATATGTCCCTGTGCCCGCATGACTGTGAATCAGTCCCGTCTTGGGATTGTTCAGTTGAAGCTTATCGTTTCCAAAGTGTTTCTTTATGGTCTTCTGGAGCTGCCAGAACATAAAGACTGATTGCATTATGCCTGTCGCGCCCACAGGATGACCACATGCAAGAAGACCTCCTGAAAAATTAACGGGCAATTTTCCATTCAAATTGGGTTTGCCCTCCTCAATGAACTGACCGCCCTCACCATATTTGCATAGTCCAAGATCCTCATAGGTCTGTATTTCTGAAGAAGTGTAAGCATCATGTAATTCGATTGCATCGATCTGCTCAAGGGGATCTGTAATTCCTGCACCCTCATATGCCTCCTTTGCAGCGGACCTTCCAGCCCTGAATGAGTGAACACCAGGATACTGAAGATTCTTGTAATCTGAGGCTTTCTCATTGGGAAGCAGCGGTACCTTTCCAAACGGTCTGTCTGCAAGCCTCATTGTGTCTGTACCTGTTCCTATGCTCTTCACAAGCACAGGACGATCTGTTATCTCGAAAGCCTTCTCCTCAGAAGCGAGAATAGCAACAGCAGCACCATCTGACATTGTGCACACGTCCAGTCTCGTAAGTGGTGAGGATACCATGGGCGAATTTCTGACATCTTCAACCGTTATATTCATAGGGCTTTGCGAATAAGGATTGTTCAATGCATTTTTGTGATTTTTAACCGATACTTTAGCAAGTTGCTCAACCGTTGTTCCAAACTCATGCATATGTCTTCTTGCCATCATAGCATAATATCCTGTGTAGAAACCGCCAACAGGGTAATCAAAATTAGTATCACTCGCAAGCGCTATGAATTCATTTCCCTTCCATGTATTCACGTGAGACATGCTCTCGAAGCCATAGACGGCACAGGTATCCATCCTGCCAGAAGCTATTTCCTCAAATCCCGTCTGGAATGCCAGTCCACCAGTGGCCCCTCCTCCCTCAACCCTTTTGCTTGGTTTTGGTGTAAGTCCCAGATAGTCCTGTACCATTATTCCGGACATCAGCTGTCTCTGGAAATGATCTGAGAAATACGAGGCGACCGAACCATCTATGTCGTTCAGTGTCAACCCTGCATCTTTCATCGCGTAGTCAAACGCCTTTTTTACCCGCAGCCTGAAGTCCATTTCCGGAGTAGCCTTAGCAAACTTTGTGACTCCACCGGAGACCATATATACTTTCCGTCCTTCGTGCTTCATAAAACCAATCGTTTATACCTTCACTTTTAATAAAGTTAAGTTTACGATCGACCACACAAACACTTTCATTCATCTGAAAAATAAATGATGCGAGAGCCGGGATTTGAACCCGGGTTAAGGGCTTGGGAAGCCCCTGTGATAACCACTACACTACTCTCGCAACCTGCTTCCATTTCTTCGGAAAAGTATCGAGTTTATTAAATGATTGTGCCACCTGGATGTATAAGTTGACAGATAAGTTTTATCCTGAATTCGATAGCGCATAAATGTCAAATACTTTTGGAAATATTACTAAATTGTGAAGCCTAGACTTCTATTGCTAGGTGTGGTATTCATTATTGCCGTTTTGCTGGGCTCAGCCTTTGCATACTTTTATACAGAATACTATTCCCCACCATTCGACGGAAACTGGAAAGTGGATCCCGGCAATATGGACTTTTCTTCAAACATGGGTGAAATATCTATAAACGATACATTTTTCTGGATAGACTTTAATGGCTGGAGTCAGAAAGGAAATGTGTACAATGGTAACCAGTCTTTTTCTCTGAACGCTTTGGCACTCAATAATGGTTCTTATCTGTGGAGAGAGAATTTTACGCTGTCTGTTTTTCCCGGTTCATTCCCGCATATTTACAATTACAATGGAAATGTAGGGCTTGTGGTTTCTGCCTTTGACATCAATCTGTCTGGGTACGTTGTAAACTCCAATGCTTCTGCGCTTTATTTCATTCTTATCAATGCAAGAAATGGAAGTATTATCTTCCGTAGCAAATTGATTCCACACAATGCTTATTCCATTCCCATGTTAAGTCCACTTTCTATTGTCGCAGACAATGTAGTCCTGGCAGGTACCAGTCCTCTGGGCGAATTCCCTAATGCTTTTTGGACCATGTATGAAATTAACTTGACAGAATGGGATGTGCATAAAAATACCACATGGAATCAGAGCATTGAATGGAAAGTTGCTGCAAATTTCTCAGGAAATCAGTTGGTGTATACAGATTTCTCGCCGCATGTTACAGTCCTGATACTGGATGGATTGTTAAATCCTGCGCAATCTTACCATAATTCTGAGATTTTTGTATTTAACACTACCAACGGGAAAACGATTGCGAACATTGTGGTTAATGGTACACTAAGCATGCCTCGATTATACGATAAAACCCTACTCTGCTTAGACTCGTTTGAGGGCCGGTATGCGATGAGATCAATCAATATTGACACTGGAAACGACACAACCATGTTTGCCATTTTTACAGACAAAGTTTATTATGCCGGTAACGACGTAATTTTTAGGAACGCAGAGAATATTTCCGCTTATACAGTTACGGGCAGCCTTGAATGGGAAGCTGGTATTCCAATGTCACAATATCCGGATGATTATATGATTTTGACTCCAATCCTGCCTGGATACGTCTTGATATCTCTGATAGGAGATCATAGTCTATACACAATCTTCAATCTCTCCAGCGGCCAGGTGACATGGCGCGTCCATTATGATTCCTCTTTTTTGTTTGGTACCCAAAATAAGCTCTACACTCCGCTCTTTTTTTTAAATAACCGCTTGATTTATACCATGACGGAAAACAACCAGGTCTCACTGTTATCTGACAACGTGACGAACCTTCTGTAAACCTTTCATATGATTCATTACAGTGAGAACAGCCTCGGGATATTTCAGGAGGAACCGTTCAACCCATCGAATAAAAATTAAAAATTTTAGAAGGGGGTGGTTAATACCAGCCCCTCAGTTTCATTGCGTCTGCAACTCTCTTGACAGAAATTGTGTATGCTGCAGTTCTGGTGTCTATCTTCAGATTCTTTGAAGCATCGAGTACTTCTTTTGTCGCCTTTGTCAGCTTTTCGTCAAGTCTCTTGTAGACCTCTTCCTCAGACCAGAAGTATCCGCTGATATCCTGAGCCCACTCAAAATACGAGACTGTCACACCACCCGAGTTTGCAAGAAAGTCTGGCAGCAGAATTATTCCCTTTTTATAGAAGATCTCGTCCGCGTCAGGAGTTGTAGGTCCATTCGCAAGTTCAAGTATAATCTTGGCCTTAATCTTGTCTGCATTGGCTGCAGTCAACTGATTTTCAATTGCAGCCGGTATGAGAACATCAACACCTAGCTCAAGAAGCTCCTCGTTCGAAATCTTTTTTGAACCCGGGAATCCAGTAACTGTTCCGTTCTTTGCCTTGTAGTCCATCAAATCTTTGTATTTAATTCCACTTTCAAGATATATGCCACCCTTTGTGTCTGATACTGCAACGACCTTTGATCCGAACATCTCCTGAACCAGTCTGACTGCAAACTGCCCTGCATTTCCGAATCCCTGTACCGCAACCTTGGCCTTTGAGAGATCTATGTTATTCCTCTTCGCTGCTTCCCTTAACACAAACATGCCACCTCTGGCAGTTGCGTCTCCTCTTCCAAGCGATCCACCCAACTCAACTGGCTTGCCAGTTATCATACCTGGTGCGGACTTTCTAACAATGTTTTCGTATTCATCCATCATCCATGCCATTATCTGAGGTGTTGTGTAAACATCAGGTGCTGGTATGTCAACTTCAGGTCCCACAAATTCACCAATTGCTCTTATGTAACCTCTGCTGAGTCTCTCGAGTTCTCCAGTGCTCATTTTCTTGGTGTCGCAGATGATTCCGCCTTTTGCGCCGCCCAGAGGGATGTCTACTATCGCTGTCTTCCATGTCATCCATGCTGAAAGTGCCTTCACTGTGGACAGGTTCTCTTCAGGGTGGAATCTGATGCCTCCCTTTACCGGTCCCCTTGCGTTGTTGTAATGGACTCTGAATCCCGTGAAGACTTTCGTCTCTCCGTTATCCATCTTCACTGGTATCCTTACCTGCAGAATCTGCTGTGGCTCTCTTAGAAGCTCCAGCGCCTGCTTGTCCAGTTTAATTACCTTCGCAGCCTTTTCAAGTTGTTTAACGGCTATATCAAAAGGATCAAGATCCTCTTTTTTTACCTCTTGTGCTATCATAGAGATTTTCCTGCCTGTTAAGGCAGTCCGTATATCGTCGGAACGGTATTTAAATTTCCGGCTAAAACAATAGGTGATCCATATAAGAAATGTTTATCTATACATTCAGACATTAAACCGAATGGACAGAAGCAGATCTATTTTCCTGTTAGGACTCATTGGGCCGCTATTGACACTTACTCTGATATTTATAGATATAGCAATATCTCCATGGTACTCATGGAGCAAAAATGCACTGAGCGACCTTGGGGTTCACCCATATTCCTACCTTTTTAACGGAGGAGTTATAATTGGTGGTCTCTCTGAGATGATCTTTTTCGTATATGTGGGGAGAGATGTGAAGTACTTCAAAGGGATTTATGCAGTCCTCGCATTAGGTGGTGCTTCGCTTGCTCTGGTTGGCGTTTTTAATGAAAATTCTCCTGACGATCTGCACCTAATCTTTGCCCTTCTATATTTTGTCCTTTTCCCGATATCTGCCATTATAGTCGGTGCAAGAACTGCAGGGAAAAACCATGGATTTTCCGCTTATTCAATCCTGAGTGGCATCATAGCCCTTGCTGTTATACTTTACGGTATAATGTTCATATTCAGGGTAGTATCACCCATTGTTGGTCTGGGAGTTCCCGAAACAATCGAGGCTGTAATTCTGGCCTCATGGTCCGCAGTTATTTCAATAGCCATTGTTGAAAAAAAAGGCTTGTTTGAACTTGATCTTAAGCCCAGCAGTATGGATTCTTAGGCACATGCCAGTTTCCATTTTTTCCCTTTCTAAGAGGGAAGAAAATTACTTAAGCCTAGCTTTCAGAATTGATCCTGTTGGGAATTCAAGGGATTCTATATAATCTCGATTAGATGGTTAGCATATCTTTCATCGTCCCCAAGTAGTAATTCGCTCTTTCTCAAGTGTTCCCATGGTGAGATTTAGATATATAGTATGGATACAGTCCGGTGATGGCCTATAATCTCATACAGCAAAAACATGTATAAACGTCTGGTATTGTTCCAGTTTTATTTTTTTGCATATACCATCACATTCTGATAGATCGGAGTTCGCTAAAATGTACAGATACAACCGAATAATGAAAAGAAATCCATTACGGTTCAGGGCCCAAAATGGGATACTGATGGGAAATGATTTTTTTGAAGGCACCGTAAGAATACCGGAATCAGATACTCCGGGGCATCTGATGGTCCTTGGAAAAAGTGGAACTGGGAAGTCAAATCTCCTCAGAAATATATCCGGCTCTGTTCTTGAATCCGGATCTACACTCATAATGATTGACCCACATGGTAAACTTGCTCACAGCGTGGTGTCTGACTACAACAAAGAATGCGTATATCTAACCCCATTTCCGTCTCAATCATCAAGATTTCTGGGCTTCAACATACTCACCAATGATGGTTCAGAATATGACATGGAGATTATAAGCCAGTGGATCAAGGACCTATTTTCAAGCTCCTCTGAACTTTCCAGTAACACATGGGGGCCACGCCTTTCTCTGATTTTTGGTTCTCTGATGAAGGAATATCTGATTTCAAAAAAAGACGGGACCATTGGAGATTTCGCCAGAATAATCATCGACAGAAAGGAGATCAACCTGATGATGCAGGGAAGCCAGGCGCAGGAGCTCAAGAATTATGTTTCCTCAATAGTATCGGATTGGAGAAGATGGACCGATTATGTCTCCAGCAGCATGAACAAGCTCCTTCCCGTTCTTTCTAATTCATTTACAAGACGCATGGTCTCTTCTCCAGTGGATTCCTTCGATCTTTCCAGAATTTATGATGGCAGGGAGAAACTTGTCGTTATTGAAGCATCCAAATCATTGCTCCCGGAAGAGACCGCAAGAATCCTATCCCTACTTATGCTGATGAAAGTGTGGATGATTGCATTGAGGCACGGAACAGAGCAGAACAGGATTTACATACTTATTGACGAGATTCAGAACATACCCGCCGTTGTGCTTGAGAGGATGCTGAGTGAGGGGAGAAAATTCGGCATCAGACTAATCATGGCGACACAGTTTCTGGATCAGCTTGACAGCAATTTTACAAAGTCCATTATGGGAAACGTGAGGAACTTCGCGAGTTTCAATGTATCTGAATCTGATGCAAGAACACTGTCTTCTACAATCTCAGACAGGAAGATTTCAGCCGAATTATACGATACACTTCTGTCGCAGAATGTTCACTCTTGTATTCTATGGAACATGAATGATTCTGGGATTTCTGGACCGCTCAGTTTTACCTCTCCTGTTTCGGAATCTCCGATTAATAGTGAAAGAGTGAATGAGATCAGGAATGCTTTCATCGATCGCAACGGATTGATGCAGAAAACCGATCCTGTTGTGGTGGAAGAGAAGACCATTCATGAGGATATGATAGATATTTTCGATAGGTTCCTCTCCAGGAACAATATAGCAATGGAGAGGAAGAAGAGAATATCGGATTCAATACCTGATGGTCTGTTCTCAATAAAAGGAAATGAGATCATACTGGAAACGGAGGTGTCTGATCTGGAAAAAAAGGCTAGAATAACCGAAAAGCTTTCCCAGTATTCAGGCAGGAAAATTGCTTTTCTTACAGATAGGGATCAGAGTGCCAAACTGATGTCGTACATACTCGGCGCTTCGAGCTTTGACAGAAAAGATGGTATCATACACGAAAATGGCGCCAGGAAGGGAAAAGATACTTTCTATTTCTCGGATTTTGGAGACTTTTTCCGCAATATTTATCTCATAGAGATGAGGGGGAACAGGTTTTACCTATTCCAGGTTAACAAATTCAAACCACTTTCCGTGAACGATTTTGTGAATTCTGGAAGCTTATCAAGATTTTTAGAGGAATCTGATTTTGGCGCAATCGCTTTGTCAATATACGGCACGATGTTAAAGACCAGAACCTTTGGAATTGAACGGGACAGAATACAGATTCCTCATATTTCCAATGATAAGATGGATGTTTTTCTATCCGGTCTTGCGGAAGACGGAATCGTTACTCCAGAATTTCTCATAAACAGAGTGCGAATTCTTGCAGAACAGGCTCAGTGACACATGCAGATGTCATAGCGTGAGTCAAAAGTGGTCATTTAATAATAATTTACATTTATTGTTATATTATAGCTTATATAAAATAAGGTTTAATACTTAATAATACGTTTATCTGACCATGGAAGTTAAGATACAGAATGGGGAAGACTTCTACAAGACGGCATATAATTTTGTGAAAAAGCATGCTGCGACAGACAATGAGTTCATTAACAGATTCTCGAAGGGAGAGATAACGAGGGATGAATTCATCAGGTTTTCAAAAGAGTTCTACCATTTTACACGTGAGTGGCCCTCTATTCTTTCAATACTTCTGGTAAATACGCCCGATGAAAACGATGCTGAGAACCTGACCACGATCCTTGTCTCTGAACTCGGTGATTCTGACCCCAAGAAAAGACACGAGCTTCTTTACAGAAAATACCTGAGAAGCATCGGAATAGATCCGGGAGATGTAGTGCTGAGCAAAAAGGTAAAGACAACAAAAGAGTGGCTCGACGGCATGAGGACGTATTTTGCATCGGATCATTTTGAGGCCCTCGGCGCTGAATTCGGTCTTGAGAACATGGCAATACCGATGTGGGACAAGTTGTTGGCCGGACTGGCGTTATGGGCCAGGAATAACCCAGAATTCAGCAACATGGATATTGAGTACTTCACCTTCCACAGGGAACTTGAAATCCATCACGAAGAGGCGATGGAAGATGTGCTCGGAACACACAAGAACAACCCGGAAGCGCAGAAAAAGTTCATATCCGGTGCTGATGGGATTCTGAATCTGGAGGAAAAGTTCTGGCTCGGTCTTTCAGACAAAATGAACCAAAACTGAGAACTCCTGCTTTATTTTCCAACCTTTTTTTCATTGTTTCTATAGTTTAGCATCTCGCGAATGAATATTTTCATGAATTTCATGTTCTGAGTTACCTTGCTTGATCCGGCTGTCCTTTCCTTGAATACATAGCCTATCTCAGCTATCTTCAGGTTTTTATTCGAACTCATAATGCACAGAGGTATCTCAAAGCCACGCCATTTCATATCTATAATTATATTCAGATCTCTCCTGAATCCAATGAAGTTTGACATCGGGTCCGAGATTCCTCTTGCGGACTTCAACAGGATCTTGCTTATAAATGAGGCGGCCCTGGAGATCACCCCCCTGATAGCTTTCCTGTCCCCTGTTGATCCTCCTGGAGCAAACCTGCTCGCAATAACCATGTCATAACCTTCACTGAGCTTATTATAAATTTCAATCAGTTTCTCAGGAGGATGCTGAAGATCGCTGTCCATTATGATAACGAATCTGCCGGTGGATGCCATAACCCCCCTGTACCTGGCTATGAGCGTTGTCTGTTTCACATCGCTGAATATGTACTTTCCGTTTGAATGGGTTGAACAGTAATCAATTATGAATTCCTTTGTGCCGTCCTTACTGCCGTCGTCACAAAATATAATCTCATGATTAACTGTGAGTAAATCCTCAATTCTCCTGATCAGTTCCGGGAGGTTATCTATCTCGTTATAAGTTGCAAGAACTATGGACAGGTCAGGAGGAACAGGTTCACTCATACTTCCTGGTTGGCATTGGATCGGCATATTTGATAATTTCTTAGATATAACGTTGAGATGATTCCGCTACTATTCTCTGGTGACAGTTATTCCCCAGACCAGTTTCATTGAAACAATATAATTTGGGATTATGGCTACTATACTGCCCACAATATTGCCGTAATCGGGTATTATCCCATAAAATCTGTAAAGTGAAAGCTGCACCGCAATCGATGTCAGATCACCAAGTACGTACACTGCCTGAAATCTTATGAGTCTGCTGAAAAGGCCAATGTATCCGGGATTATGAACACCCTGGTTCCTTGTCGACCATATATCGTTGATAAAGAACCCGAAGGTAACGCTGATCACATTTGCGAGTATCAGAACGAGTGTGATGTTCACATATCCCTTCGCAAATAGGGTTCCCACGAATATCACGACTTCGGAGACTGCAAAGCCACCGCCACCGGTTATGATAAATTTTGTAGCACGGACCTTATTGAGGCTATAGAATCTGCGTATTCCATCCAGAAAGCCGTTTCCTTGATAATTCATCCGGACCACACTTAATTTTCAACTTTTCTTTCAACTTTCCATACCAGATAATCGCTGGAGAAGTAGTTGATCAGGAAACCTATGAATATTCCAGCTATGTTCGCTACGAGATAGTCTGGTATTATACGGAAGTCTGTGAATGCGACTGTCGAAAAGATATTGACAACTGCACCGATCCCCGTGAATACGTTGTATTTAAAGAGTTTCACAAAGACATTTCCACCCTTCCTGTCCGAAAACGTCCACTTGTTGTTGAATGAAAAGTTCCAGATCACAGAGGCTTCAATGGCTATCACAAGCGAAACAGGCAGTATGAAAAAAGACAAACCCGCATCATAAATGCCAAGTATATTATGAAACAGATACAGGAAGCCTTCATTGATCACAACGCCGCTAAGACCGACCAGGCCGAATTTTATGACCCTGAATTTCGAAAGCTGAAGAATTGCATAAATATAAGAAAAATACTGGCCAATTGAAAGCATTCGCTTCGATCCACGCCTGTTATTTGTGAAAGGGACCTCTGCAATACGTGAAGCCTTGTTCCTGATCAGTATCTCCGCCAGCACGGTCTGAATCCCCGTATTGAAATCCAGATCTTCCAGTGCCCAGCGTCTTACCACGAAAACATTTGAGAGAGGATCGGAAAGTCCGGAAAGTTCCCTCACCAGAACCTTGGCAATTGTCGTCTTCACGTCCCTTACCTTGCCCCGTGAGGCAACTACAAGATCATATCCCTCGTTTGCCTTGTCCAGCATTCTCCTGATCAGATCTGCATTAATGTGACTTCCTGCGTCCGATACAACGATAAAATCCCCTGTTGAACTCTTCATTGCCTCGCTGAAATTCTCGTTGAAATTCCCGCAGTTCTTTATTCTGACAACCTTCAAGGATGAGGTGAATTCAGGGTTAACAGGCGAAGACGAAGAATTTTCGTCATCAATGATCACGATCTCAATTTTATAATTAAGATCCTCAAGTGAAGTTGCAAAATCGCCGATGGGAAAATCGCTCGAACCATGGTATATTTGCAAGGAAAGGGTTTCCATCTTAATCACTCTATTCTGACCACATCAGCGGCAGGAATTACAGCTTGCGATATCCCTATAACATAATTAATGCTTTCATTTGAATAATAGGAACCCGCTGGAACAAATGGGCTAGTAAATATTGAGTCGTTCTTGTAGAGTGTAAAGTTATAAAAATGCACACTGTATGTCGCATTCAAGGGATACACCGATGCAATAACATTCAAAGTCACGCTGTCAAGTGAAACATTCCATTGGTGTATGCTTGAAACAACATTAGCAATCTGTGCAAAATTGATATAGGTATCATTCACAATAACTATATAGGATTCTGCATTAATTTCTGAATAAGCAAACAGATCATTTGCAGAGCCTGTGGCTGTATTATTATAACCAATCCATAGGAATTTTGAACCCTGCGAAAACGAGAGCCTAATGCCAAAAAACGAAATAATTTTCCCATTTGAGAATTCAGTATTATTGTAGCCATGAGAGCGAATGAATTGAATATTGTATGACATTGAAAAATTGTCTCCAGAAAGCAATGACATGTTAAATTGGGTTGAAAGGTTGCTGTATGTTGGTCCTCCGACATCTGAAGTGCGACTTCCGTTTAAAATGATCCCGTTCACCTGACTGTATGATGATGTGATTCCATTGTCCTTTGAGTTGCTGAGATTCCATGAAGGATAAACTTCCGGAAAAGTGTAGGTAGGATAACTTAGCGTGGGGTTCTTCATAGGATAGATCATCTTGAGGTTGAATGGAACACCCTGATGATAGGAAGGCGACTGCATGCTGCCATAATAAGCGATGATGGTGAATGTTACATTATTTGGCAAGATATCTGGGTAATAATTGGGTATGATAGTAATCGTGTTGTTTCCAGCGTGAACGATAGAATTCACCGGGCTCCACAAAAGGGAATTGAGATTACTGGTAGCAAGAGTGTTATAAAATATCCTAAAACTTACATTTGTTGACATCGGCGAACCCTGTACCGGAGTATACGTGAGGTTCACCTGCATAGTGGTGATTGAATTTGGTATAAGATAAGGATCAGACGCATTGAAAACTGAGGTTATTCTTATCTCGTTCATCTGTGAAGTTGTTGAATATGCATATCCTGCAGATGCAAAAGTGCCCGTCAGAATGATTGCAATAGAAAGAAGCAATGTAACGTTCTTCTTGCTCTTCAAGGTGCGGTCAATCTTTCCTAGGAACCCCTTAAAATTATAGTTCAAATGTTTTGTACTGCTGCTTTTATAATTGAGAATATATTCACGTGCAAAATCTGGCATTAGTAGAAAAATGAGATATGGCCAGTAAATAATGTAGTTTTCCAGTGATCTGTAATCAAAGAAGAATATGATCATGGGAAACGCAAAAAATGAGTATTTCAATTGAAAATAGTATCCTATGTATATGAACAGGAAAGCGAGGAGAAAAAGAACCATTATAACTCCAAAGATAATAGACGGAATGTAAAGATAACCCGCAAATGCCAGTATCGATGGACCCAGTCCGACGCCAATTATGGGCTGGGAGGCAATTGAAGCCACATGTGTAAACCAGAGATAGGGGCTCATCAAAATGAATGGTATGTTGGTTGCAAAAAAGCTAATCAACACAAAAAGAAAGAATACAACAACATCCTTCTTTCGCTGATCATTTTCCATGAATATGAAGTACAGGTAGAATGGAAAAATTATAGCCCCTATCTGTTTATAAGAGAGTGAAAGACCGAAAAATAGTCCGGAAAGCCAGGGTTTTTTTCTAAAAACATATGAAAGACCTATAAACGTGACCCAAATTATATCATCCCCGCCGTTGAATGAGAAATCCAGGTATTCCATATTCATAATCATAACGATGATCAGGAACGGAATGCTACTGGTGAAACCTGTTTTCCGATAATAGTAGTAAATTAGGAGAATCGAGACAAAATCGAAGAAAAGTATGATAATATAACTCCTGAATTGGAACTGAACTGCAGGGAGAAATAACAAAACGGAAAGCCCTGGGTAAACAAGGTAAGTAACTGCCCCTCCTTTGAGAAGCGGCGTTATCATATATGGTGGAAAGTGCAAATTTGTAAAAACACTGGCCATGTTGGCGTCAACATATGGATTCCTGCCGTGAAGAAACAAGTATGCCGCATAGGTGTCTGCTGCAAGTTCATCAGTTCCATAGGGAGGAACATATAAGCCTATAACTCCGACAAAAATTGCAAATGCCAAGGCAAAACCTATCATTGGAAGAGATTTTACGATTTTAGTTTCCGTTCCAATGAATACTGAATAGATAACTAGTACGCCACCCACGAGGATCAATGCCCACTGAAATACAATGATTACAAGGTAGAGGTACCCTACAACCATCCAAACAACGAATGAATAATTTATGAATATTATTCCTATAATCAAGTAAAGAAGTCTTCTTGTAGGTATTGGAAACCTGAGTTTCTCCCCAATCAGATCCTTTTCATCGTCCATATTATGGCAATCCTCAATAAATAACTGGCAGTGTTTATTCTGATCTCTTAGAAATATAAAAGGATTTTATGTCTCTCTCGTGGTTATGATTATCGTGCTATATAAGGATCGTTTTTTCCACCTTAAGGAGCTTTGAATAAAATAAAATACTGGGAAACATAAACCACTGTGTAAGAGGGGTCTATTCCCTGTGTATGTGCGGGAATAATAATATAAGACACATTATATTCGTCTATCAGTGAGTTGGTATAATAAACGTTCTGAGAAGAATGGTAAATCAAGATGTAAGCTGCATAATTCTCCGCCCATTCTACGGGCTGGGTCAGATAATTGGATGGCT
>JBMFWA010000025.1:0-16376 GCA_049965715.1 Thermoplasmata archaeon | reverse complement strand
GTCTGAGTATAATCCAAGCCAGCGGAAATTCCGCCAGCAGCCTTTGAAGCGGGAAGCTCCCTGCGAAAGCCGGGAGAGGATGTCACGCTTAGAGAGATAACTTATCCTATCATCGAAGATTGATTCACGGTCTGTAAAGACTGATCGGGGCATAACAATTATTGTTGATGTATGTGTATTAACAGGCGGGGATCTCAGAAATTCTATACTCTCGGCACATTTTCCGCAGTAATATCTATAGTCAGGAACAACATTATATCACACGCAGAAAGTAACTTAAATTCCAAGAAGGAAGATAAAGATATGAAGGAAGATATAGAGAATATCACGTTTTCCATAGTTATACCGACACACAATCGTCGCGATCTATTGATGAATCTTCTGGAAAGTATCAAGAAATTTGCTATAAGGCAGTTGAAGGAGATCATCATAGTAGATGACTCCACTGATCAGGATCAGATAAGTTTCGATATGGGTGTGAAAGTCATCCACGTGAGACTTAGAGAAAGGGTCTTCATTTCAAAAGCAAAAAATATTGGATGGAAACTTGCTTCTTCCAGATTGGTCTTCTTCATTGATGATGATAACCGGATTGACAGGGATACGCTGTACGGTACATTAAAGGTAATTGTTGAGAACGACAATATAGGCGCAGTTATGCCATCTGTATTGTATCACAGGAACAGGAATTTGGTATGGGTGTACGCAACTCCATTCACAACAAACAGATGGGGACATGAACTGATAGGGAGAAACATGCCAAGGAACCAGCTTCTCGAGAATAGAATATATGATGTTGATGCCCTTCCAAATGCAAGCCTGATTCCCATGGCAGTGCTTAAAAAGGTTGGAGGTTTTGATGAAAATCTAAAGATTAACAGCTCGGGGACCATCACCATGAGAATTAAGAAACTTGGAATGAGGGCTGTCGCAACATCCGAGACATTCATCTACCACGATGTGGCTCTTCCCGGTGAATTTGGTCTCTGGGCAGAGCATGGTATCAGAGACCCTCAAAGAGTCAGGGAGGAGATCGTAGACTGGTTCACTTATATGAGGGCAGTTCATGACGGGGAAAAATATTTCATGATCAGGGCCCTTTATCATTCCGCCGCTTTTCTCCTACCCAACATTCTGTCTTATGTTGTGATAGGGAACAGAAATAGAAAGAGCCTGTTATGGAACGTTGCATCAGGTCTCATTGATGTGATGAGGAAGAATTCGTATGAAAGAAGCTGAAGGAACCATTCTTAACTGCGACTAAGATTCTAATTGACTGCTCTGTACTGCAGTATACCATTAATTTCCCTTCGCTCGACAGTTCCTGAGATCTCCATGTGCATCAGGTGTGAAATTGCCTCGCCTATTGCGAAGTTCATCTCCATATAGTTCATGGCCTCGAACTCCCTGTTTTTGCTCCATGTCATTAAGGTTGCAACAGTGTATGCAGATTTCCAGTCTTTCAGAATTTTAGAAATTTCTCTCATCCTCTGGTTGTGGTGCTCTATGATCTGCGCGATCCTCCCATTCGCATTTTCAAATGGAGATCTGTGCCCTGGATAAACCGTGCCGGCGTTGATTTTCAATGTTGAATTCAGGCTCTCGAGGTACAATCCGAGCATATCTGTCGTTTCATCGTAGGGACTTATATTCGGCGTTATTCCGGGGAGAACATGGTCACCACTGAGCAGTGAGTTGATTTTCTTCGCATAGAGAGAAAAAGAACCGGGAGAATGGCCCGGATTGCTTATGGCAGTAGTGCCTGCTGAAACATTTTCCCCACCCTTAAGAACCATATCGATTTTAAGATCCGTGTAAGTACCCAGATGATCGAGTACAGAGTGGTGACGAACTATCTCCTCCACGATTCCTGAAGGGGTTCCGTTTGCCTTCATCATATTCATTGTGTGTCGATTGAAGGCATGAGGGTCGACCTGGATTGCATTAATTCTGGCTACATCCCCTTCCCCCATCGCCAGAGGAATTGAAAACTCGTCGTGTATCTTGCGTGCATTTCCTATATGGTCGATATGAAGGTGAGTGATGTATACAATATCCATATCCTGAAGCTTAACTCCCTGGGAAATTAGAGATCGGTAGGAATTATCTGACATTCCTGTGTCTACCAGAATCTTTCTGTCATCATCAACAACATAAACGTTGGCTGTCTTTAGCGCCCTAATCTCAATGGGAACCTCATAACGTAATATCTTCACGGTCAACCTATGGTTATCGTGGTATCGCCCTTCAAACTTTTCATTGATATGTGCACAGCGATTAGCGCATGGCTGATTGTATCAATGTGGATTACCGTATGCTACTGCTTCCAGCCAAAGAGTTAAAGGAATACCACAGTCACAACAAATGGTCAGAACATGTATGTTATTCAATTGACAGCTTTCTGGAAGCAGATTCCATCTCTGCACTACGGAGGCGGACGACCTTTGGATTCCACCAGCCATGGACTCCAATAGAGTCGGTAGGATTTCTCGGAATTACATGAATATGGAAATGAAAAACGCTCTGCTCTGCAGAAACACCGCTTGCGTTGAATAAATTCACGTCCTGTCCCAGCCCGCTTTCTCTTATTTTTTTTGCAATGATTTGTGCAACTTCCGCTATAGACTTCAGGTTATCAGCAGGTATATCAAACACATCAACGTAATGCTTTTTTGGTATTATCAGAGTGTGCCCGGGTGCAAGAGGGTTTATATCCAGGAAACCGAGTATCTCACGATCTTCGTAAACCTTGTAGGATGGAAGCTTACCAGCAGCAATATCACAGAACACGCAGTTTTCGTTCATCTGGATGCCTGATGACCTATTCAAACACTCCTATATATCCATTCCTGCCAAAAAAATAAATCAGTGATACTATACCATTCTTTATAATGTTAATAGATCTGGGAATTCTCCTAGCAGCCGTTGGAATAACAACTCTTGAACTGGCAGAAGCTTCGGCCGTTGGAATAGCCCTGTATGCTGAATCCAGGCGTAAAATGGTATTCCTCTCCGTTGCCACAGGCGTGGCAGTTATTTTCATTCCAACTGCACTGGCCGGAAGCTTTCTTTCGATTTTTCCACTGATCTATGTAAGGCTGTTTTCGGCAACTCTTCTTCTGTATTTTGGATTGCGGCTGGTAAGAAGCGCCAGAAGATCCTTCAGATATCAGCGGCAGGGGTTCAGGGGTAAGCAGGAGGAAAGGCATGAAAAAGGTCTCATGGTGACTGCACTGTCTGTTGGAGCCGTGGAGGCATTTGAAGCTGCAATTGTGCTTGTTGCGCTCTATCCAAATAATTATGATTCGACCCTCATTGGAGTTTCCATCGGTATAGCTGCAGTAATCGCTTTTTCGTTTATTCTGCATTCCCAGATCAGGAAGATAAAGCAGGCGATTATGAAAGTGACAGTTTCTGCTCTACTCCTTACCTTCTCCACATTCTGGTATCTTGAGTCTGTTGTGGCAGTGAATGATCTTCTTCTCATCCCTATATTTCTGATATTCTTCTTCGTTGTGTATGTCGTTTCCTCTCATAATATAGAACAGTCTCCAATTGCGAAATGACTGTTTCCGGGACGTGGATGAATCACTGTGGACTAGAACAGATCGTATTTTATGACCATATCACGCCAGTGTTCCGGCTCTATATCAAACTGCTTGCATATCTGAGGCACGTCCACTCCTTCCTTGAGGAGCTTACGTATCTGCTTGACCTCCTTCTTGCTTAGTTCTTTCAAGACCTCACACCTCCCTTATGAGTGATTTGATGAATTTTAACGTTTCCATCAAAATGACTCCATCAACGAGAAGTATCGACCCACATGATCTCACACTGCTTTAATAGTCGCGTAATTTGAAATGGATAAAGGTTTTATCCGGCTTTTCACTACAAAAACATGAAGCTAAGAAAATTTGGAAACACGGGAATCATTGTAAGCGAACTTTGCCTTGGAACAATGACATTTGGCTGGCAGGCAGATGAAAACACGAGTCACAGGATCATCTCAAGGTATATTGACGACGGTGGAAATTTTCTGGACACCGCCAACGTTTATTCTGATGGAAAGTCAGAGGAGATAGTTGGAAACTGGCTTAAGGGTCAGGACAGGGAAAGTATTGTACTGGCAACCAAGGCCAGATTCAGGACTGCAGATTATCCCAACGGGGTCGGGCTATCAAGAAAGCATCTGTTCTCTTCTGTTAAAAATAGCCTGAAGAGACTGCAGACAGATTATATTGACCTGCTGCAGGTTCATGCATGGGATCCGCTTACTCCACTTGAGGAAACATTCGGTGCACTAAATTCCCTTGTGGAGGATGGGCTGATCAGATATGTGGGGATAAGCAACTACAGGGGATGGCAATTTGAGAAAGCATTGCAGTTGTGCAGAAACAGAGGATGGCATGAGCCAGTCAGTATTCAATCTCACTACAATATACTCGTCAGGGCGACAGAATATGAGATACTTCCCATGGCCCTGGCAGAAAACATTGCAGTAATGCCCTGGAGTCCACTTGCTGGTGGGATATTAACGGGTAAATACAAGTCGGGGATCACCAATGCACCTTCAGGGACAAGGGTGGGTGACTCCTCATCCAAAGACTATTACAGCAGATATGAAAATGAGAGGACTGCCAGGGTGCTATTAGAGCTTGGGAATATTTCGAAAGAAACTGGAAAAACCATGGCACAGATTGCCTTGAACTGGCTTCTATGTAACCCGGCTGTTACATCACCCATCATAGGGGCAAGGACCATTGAACAGTTGGATGATAATCTTGGTTCTGAAGGATGGAAACTCACAACAGACCAAATTAATGCGATAAACCTGGCCAGTAACATGGAAGTCACATATCCATACGATCAGAGGGCGGAGGAACAGCAGAAGCGGGACAGGCAGATTCCATAAATTTTAACATATCCGAGCGGGAAATGCCCCGCCCCAGCCGGGGTGCGGCGTCACCAGAGAAAAGATTCTGGCAGAATAGAAATGATATCTGTTCTTTATTCGCCAATCACTTAAAATGATCGCAGTAGATAAGTTTGAAGTCCGAAGAATTGATCATATCAACATTGACTTCCGAACTCTTCCTTTCAATGATTAAGGATACTATCTCTGAACCCAGGCATTGGTTATCTTATCACTGGTAAGTGATCGTTGTATTGGCTGCGATCAAGGTTCAGTAACGCAAATTCATACGGTGCCTGCAAAACGCCTTAAAGGCGCTGTATGCGTAAACGCAGAGGAAATAATCGCAGTCTGATAGACCATTTCCTAAGATGCACGAATCATTTGGATAAGATAGGACGACGCAATACACAACAGTAAAGACATTAGGGTTTCCCCAAAATTCAAGGAAGTGAGGACTTATCATACAATGAGGGCGAGAAATATTATCCCGTACCCCAACAGAATAAGAACTACGACGAAGACAACAATTTTTTTAATGGATATGTGCACGTTTTCCATACATCATGCTCTCTATGTTAATAGACTGTTACAAATGCATGTTCAGTCAAGCTTTCCTGTAATTGGTCTCCATCCCGATACAATATATGAATTATACCTTTTTGCGGCATATCAGGGAAAGAAATCAACATTCGAACAAAATGGAAATTGAATTTATAGATCAGCAGAGAACAAACAGCACATTCTGTTCGACAGCCATGAGATGATTAACCATAAATAGTATAGTTAAGATAAGCCCGGTATGGAGAAGGGAGTGGAAATTTCTTTTCAGCTTAATGACGACAAGGAAGGCATAAGAACGGTTGAGGCTCTGGCAGACCTTACCGGCCTCGCAGTTTCTGAAACTCTGGAGGTTGAATGGCGCGTTTTTCATGTAACCCTCGCGGAGAACAAATTCTTTAAGATTCTGTACAGTGGCCCAAAGATAAATAAGTTACATCCACACAACGACAAGTTGATCAGGGAGAAATTCGATGAGCTTTCTCATTTTTCTTACAATGATTTGATGGCAAGGTATGATGAGGCTAAAAGGACCCATACTTTCAAACCAATAAAGATCAGAGAGCTGAAGGAGGAATATGACTTGTGGCAGGACAATTTCTGGGCCTATTTCTGATCCAGTTAATGCAATAAAACTTTTTACGATATGATTTATTCTTGACCTCATGACTGGCAAGCTGGAAGGAAAACTGGCTCTTATAACGGGTGGATCAAGGGGAATAGGAAGGTCTATAGCTGAATTGTTTGTTGAAGAGGGTGCAGAGGTAATTATAAATTACAGCAGAAGTAAGAGTGAGGCAGAGGAACTGAAGAAAAGATTTCCCGAAATAATTCCGTTTCAGGCCGATATTGGTAGTTTTGAATCGGTGAGTAAGATGGCCGATCAGATCCACAAGGAGATAGGTGAAATAGACATACTGGTCAATAACGCTGGAACTATGTATCTTTGCAGCTGGGAAAACTACGACTCAATCATGGTTGACAGGATGTTTGCAATAAATCAGATGGGACCAATCAATACTGTAAGGGCGTTTCTGAACGATCTGAAGAAGAACAGGGGTAACGTCATAAACATTGCATCAAACGCTGGTATAGGAACATCAGCAGACAACACAACGTTCTACGCAATAACAAAGGCCGGAGTAATAATGCTCACCAAGCGCCTTGCTTTCGACATGAGGGGCCATGGTATAAGAGTAAATGCTATTGCGCCAGGGTGGGTCAAAACAGAAATGACAACGGGCGGAAAAACGCCAGATCAGATCAACTATACAGAAAAATGGTTCAGGGACCGCACAACCTTGGGACAAACCGGTAAAACTGAAGACATCGCCAGTGCCGCGTTGTTTCTTGCAAGTGAGGATTCATCATACATGAACGGACAGGTACTGGTTATTGATGGTGGAAGGGTAGATAACCTGACCCACGGTGTTTGATTGCTGCAATGAACGATCATATTCAGCAAGAGCGTGCAAACAGAAGTGCCTGAATATAACCATGTGAATGTGCAGTTTGCACAATAATGAGTTAAATATCCTGTAGAGATTCTGATCTATGAAGGAAGACGTAGTGTGTGGAATGAAAGTGAAAGAGGATACCCCGTACAAGAGTGAGTTTCAGGGCAAAACCTTTTACTTTTGCAACTCTGGATGTAAGACTGAATTCGATAAGAACCCGCTCAAGTATTCAAGACGATGATCTGATTGCCTAATGATCCTGTTTGCGGCATGTTCGTTCCTGAGACCAGTGATCTTTTCGTTGAAAGGGACGGGCAGAAATATTACTTCTGTTCGCAGGCATGCATGGACAAATTTCTTTCTCCTGAAGCCGAATCTGGAAAGATAAAGAGGAAAATGGTTGTAGCGTGGGTCTTTACTATCCCGATCATGATTGTACAGTACGGCTTTGCAGGGATTCCATTTCATGATCTAATCGAACTGCTGCTTTCTATCCCGGTAATGGCATATTCCGGATCTCTTTTCTACAAAGGTGCCTATCATTCAATCAGAATGCACACTGGCAACATGGATCTCCTGGTATCCATGGGCACCCTTACAGCATTTTTCTTCTCAGCTTACCTTACATTCTTTAATTTCTACGGTTCATCAGTGTATTTTGATGCTGCTGTTTTCATAATCACGCTTATACTGACTGGAAATTACATAGAGACAGTAACCAAGGAAAGAGCCAATTCTTCCGCAAGGAAGCTTGAAACCCTGCTCCCGGATGTTGCACACAAGCTTGCAGCAGATGGATCAGAGGTGGAAGTGAAGCCAGATGATATAGAGATTGGGGATATCATTCTCGTCAAGCCTGGGGAAATCGTATCATGCGATGGAACCGTTGTTGAAGGGAAGAGCGAGGTAGACCAGTCTGTTATAACTGGTGAACAGGATCCGGTATTGAGAATTGAAGGAGATGTGGTGGTCTCTGGTACGAAGAACCTCAACGGTATCCTGAAGATCAGGGCAGAAAAACCTGGTAAGAACAGCACCATAAATGAGGTGTACAGGCTGATCCAGTCAGCATCAATGGGCAGGGTGAAGGTGCAGAGGATAGCCGACGTATTTTCATCGATATTCATACCGGTTGTTCTAGCGGTTGCATTTACATCCTCGCTTTTCTGGTATTTCTATCTTGGTTTCACGGGTTTCAATTATCCATGGGAAATAGCAATACTCGTTTTTGTCTCTGTTGTGGTGATTGCATGCCCATGTGCCATAGGTCTTGCCGGGCCCATAACGCTTCTTATATCGTCCAACATATCCTCCCAGAACGGTATAATCATAAAAAATTCAGGATCTTTTGATAGACTTGCAAGGGCAACAATGATTGTGTTCGACAAAACCGGTACGCTGACCATGCCGGATCCGGTCGTCGAAAAAGTGCTTCCAGAGCAGGGGATATCCTATGAAGATATAGTGAGCATGGCTGCGTCTGTTGAACAATATTCCGATCATCCCATTGCAAAAGCAGTTGTCAGTCTTTCACAGGATAGAAGGATTAACCTCAAAACTGCCACTGACATCAAGGAGATTCCTGGTTTAGGAATTACTGGAAACGTTGAGGGGAGAAAAATCCAGGTTTCAAGGTCTACAAGGGCAGGAATCACAGGAATCACTATTTCCAGTGATGGACAAGATATGGGGCACATACTCCTTTCATACAAGATAAGAGATTCAGCTTTTACTTCAATCTCCGCTCTTAAATCAATGGGCAAAAAAGTGTCAATGGTTACGGGTGATTCAGAAGATCAGGCCAAAAGGATAGCTCAGACACTGGGCATCGAGGACGTGCACTGGGGTGCAATGCCATCAGATAAAGCAGGGATCATTAGGCGCTATCAGGAGTCGGGTGAATATGTGGTATTTGTTGGAGACGGAATAAACGACAGTGTAGCCCTTGAAACTGCAGACGTTGGTATAGCAATGGGATCTGGTCTTGATATCGCCAGGGAGAGCGGGGATATAATACTGCTCAGCAATGACCTGAATCACGTTGTTTACTCAATTATTATCGGTGCTAAAACAATCTCAAAGGTGAAACAGAACATTGGATGGGCAATAGGATATAACACAGTTCTTTTACCGGTGGCGGCTGGCATTCTTGTTCCGTTCACCGGACTTTACATTTATTCGTTGCTTCCCATACTGGCGGCGCTGGCCATGGGAATGAGCTCCACTTCAGTAGTTTTGAATTCCCTAAGGCTTAACGGTAAGATTCGAAGATCATTAACGCCGTACGGCTGGAAAGCTTCAGCGAAATCCGGCAAAACGAAAGCTTCACCTGCTCACTGAAACATTGGTGATAATTATGGGGACAATAGATCTGAAAGTTGGCCTTGGAACACTCCGCATCCGTGGCGCGATAGATTCACCCGAAAGGAAATTCCTGGAGGTGTCAGTTATATCTGTTAACGGACCATGCAGTGACGAATCGTGTCAGGTTATACGAAAGGTTGTAGCAAGATTATCCAGGCCAGCAGACCTGAGCAGGTATGTAACCATTGAAGTTCCAGGATTATCGGTTTTCCTTGAGAAGGAGGTATTTGATTCAATAGACATGGGACGATCTACTGTGGCAGCTAAAGTAATGCGATCAGGAAAAGTGGTGGTGAGCGGGATATCCATAATCACGTAAAAACTCCGTTCTGATATTATGGTCGAAATATTTCGCCAGTGGGATTTGCACTTTTTGGTTCTTGAAATCCATCCTTCCGCCAGATCAAAACACAAACATTACTATATATAATAAGAATTAGCACATAGAAGTATCATGGTTTTACCTTCTTATCTGGGTCCCTATGCTGATGAGATATTCCTTGCCCTGACCTTTGTTGTGGGGCTTATGCTGGGTCTTGCTATAAAGAAAGGCATCGTCGCCATCGTTCTTATTGTAGTTGCGTTTCTGGTCGCTTCATTCATCGGTTTGCCATATTTTCCAGTGATAGATTATCAATCACTGGCTAATTCCGCTTCATCCTATGTCACACTGGTCCATTTCACTGAGCCTGTGATTACTTTTGGATTTGTGATATTCGCCGTCGGTGTGGCGATTGGCGTATGGAAAGGATGATCATATTTCTGGCTCTGACCAGCCATTCCAAAACTGACCTCCACTAAATCACTCTGCAATCTATGTATGATGGGAGATACATTGACGCGATATCATTGAATATATTTATCCAGATGAATGGATATAAATACATATTCCTTCTATAGACTACGTTAGGTTTAAATCAGGAGATAACAATAAGCTCCCATAGTTATGAATGGTAAGCGGGCGGCGAAAGAAATTGGGCAATGATCGAAATAACCTGATCGCCAGGGTGCTGGTATTGTTGGTAGGTGCAATAATCATATTTTCCATTCTAATAGGTAGTGGTATTATTCATATAGGACTGCCTTCAGCGCCATCTTCAGCAGCCAAGTTCTCACCGCCATCGCAGATTCCCTATGGGAGTTCTTTTGTGAAGATCAGCACTCAGGATTATGCTGGAAGCAATGCTGTCAGCATTTATTTCGACTCCTGGATTGGGTGTCCAATTGGTGCTGCAAATTCCTGGGTAATTTACGGAACACTGTCAGACTATGGCGTAAACCTGTCGGGTCACGTGATCTACCATTATTCAGATCCTGACGAAGCATCGGTCCCCAATCTTCCAGGTATTCTATTCAATTCTGAAATGAGGTTCAGTACTCAGGGAGTAAATGTACAATTTATCCCATTATACATATACAATGAGACACTTTACGGGTACCCCTACACCAATACTCCCATAAACCAGTCAGATCTGCTTAGGGCGGGTTATCAGGAAAGTAATTCTTCCTCAAGTTTCCCAAGTGGAATAGCTCATCTTATCTATGAGTATACCGCAGTCATACCCACTGAGGGATCAAATGGAAAACCCTCAGCTTATTTGGGGTCTCCCCCGCACGTAAATACAGTTATGATAATAACAGGTAAGGCTGGGACGTTCATGCTGAACGGTCCATTTTATTCGCCATCTAATATAAAAGGCTATACCGACAGTTACATGGAGACTAATTATAATTCCCTCTCATATATTTTAAACTCAGAAACACTTTTTCACAATCAGATCCAATCTCAGGTTTGAATCACATTTCTGTTTGTGATGTAAAGCCATCGTGTAACTGCCATGGAAGAGTCTGAAAATCTAAGTCAAAAGATTTGAAAAATCTAACTAGATTATAATAATTGAGAACTGTGGAGAAGACCATTCAAGCTGGTGATTCAGACAGACTGAGGGCAGTTCAGTTATTGAAGTTGCGCAGAATAACTGCTATTTCTTGAATATCAAAGATGATATTGTGGTTTATAATTGTGATGCTTGGGCTGTCCTGACAAGAACCTCAACCATAACAGCAAACATTCACACATATGTTGAAGAAACTCCCCTGCTCCATAAAAATCTGGGTCTCTGCTGATCATTCTCCTATTACTGTCAGTATTTGCTTTAATCAACATCTTCACATACATCTTTAAGCAGAAAGTCAGTGCCGCTCTAGTCTGTAAGAATAAAGACGATATGACCAGAAAAGAGTTTATGGCCAACCTCAAGTGTATAAAAAATTCAATAGAGTCTGGTTATGACTCCGCTTTGCTGTCGGAATGGAAATGAATTGTTCTGGAGAGCAGAAACGGACCATTGAAATTTTTCTAATATTTCTAAACTAATTGAATTTATTATTTTGTAGTATCAGTTATCCTTTGTTTAACGGCTTCTGTACAGCAACAGATTTAACTTCGAATGCCCTTATGATATCATGTTGCTGACTGTTTGCCCATACTGCGGAACCGGGTGTCAGATGAATGTGGAATTTATGGACGGGCATGTGACAGTCCACGGATATAACAAATCCCCGGTCAATCATGGTAAGTTATGCATAAAGGGTTATCAGGGACTTTCTTATTCAAGCTCCAGCAAAAGAATCACCCATCCTATGGTAAGGAAAGATGGCAAATTTGTGGAGGTGAGCTGGGACAAAGCTCTTGATTACGTTGCTTCAAGGCTCAACCAGATCAAGAAATCCTATGGCCCGGACGCTGTTGCTTTTCAGTCATCCGCAAAATGCACAAACGAGGAGAATTACCTTATGCAGAAGATTGCCCGCCTTTTCGGGACAAACAATGTCGACCATTGTGCCAGGAGCTGTCACAGCTCCACGGTGGCTGGACTCATCCGAACACTCGGAACAGCAGCGGCTACTGGTTCCATAGAAAGCCTGAAGGACAGCGGCACCTATTTCGTGATAGGATCAAACACTACAGAACAGCATCCCATTATCGGTACGACTATCATCAATGAGACCAGGAGAGGAAAACACCTCATTGTTGCAGACCCAAGAAGAACTAAAATGGCTTTGAACGCTGAGATCTTCATGCAGTTCATGCCGGGTTCGGACGTTGCGCTCCTGAACTCCATGATGAATGTCATTCTCAAGGAGAAGCTTCACGATACTGAATTTATAAAGTCGAGAACTGAGAACTTCGACGAGTTTGCGAAAGAGATCGAGAAATATGATCCAGCTGTAACAGAATCAATCACAGGAGTGTCACCAGATCTGGTGGTGAAGGCTGCCAGATTGTATGCTTCGGAAAAACCTTCCGCAATACTTTATGGAATGGGAATAACACAGCATGTTCATGGCACAGAAAATGTCATGAGTGTTTCCAATCTTGCATTGCTCACGGGTAATCTTGGAAAAAGGGGTTCAGGAATATTCCCCTTGAGAGGGCAGAACAATGTCCAGGGGTCCAGTGACATGGGATCGCTGGCAGAGTTTTATCCGGGATATGCGGCTGTAGGCTCTGACATATCAAAGTTTGAAGAACTATGGCAGACAAAGCTTCCAAATAAAGTGGGTCTGATGCTGTCAGAGATGTTTGACGCTGCCGTATCCGGAACACTGAAGGCGATTTACGTGATGGGCGAGAATCCCGTCATCACCGAAGCCAATATATCCGAAGTGGAAAAAGGAATCAGAAATCTTGAACTTTTCGTAGTTCAGGACATATTCATGACGGAAACAGCTGCAATGGCCGATGTGGTACTTCCTGCAGCTACGGCGCTGGAAAAGGAAGGTACATTCACAAACACTGAAAGAAGAGTTCAGAGAATAGTGCCGGTCAAAGAACCTCCTGGCGAGGCCAGGCAGGACTGGTGGATACTGAGCGAACTTTCAAGAAAACTCCTTGGTTCAAAGGGATATGATTCTCCACAGGAAATATTCGAGGAGATTAGGAAGGCTATCCCGAACTACTCCGGTATCAGCTATGATGAAATTTATCCCCTGGGTAAACAGTGGCCAGTGAATAAATCAAGTCCAAACGGCACAGAAATTCTCCACGTCGAAAAATTCACCAGAGGACCTGGCAGATTTGTACCGGTGCAGTACAAACCCCCATCTGGCGTAGCTAGCAATGATTACCCGTTCATACTCACAACCGGACGGAATTACTTCCACTGGCATTCCGGCACCATGACAAGGAGAAGCGACATTCTTGAGAGGGAATCGCCAAGTCCATATGTGGAGATAAGCAGGGAAGATGCCAAGAAATTGAATATTAGAAACGGGCAGGTAATAGGCGTGGAATCCTCCATAGGAAAGGTGTCACTTCCTGCAAGGACAACAGATGCCATACCTGAAGGTATAGTGTTCATACCATTTCATTTCAAGGAAGCGAGGGTCAATGCACTTGTTGGCGACAATCTTGATCCCTATTCCAAGATCCCTGAATTCAAAGTTGTTGCTGTAAAGGTGATCCCATGATATTCGTCTTGAATGAATCAGAGATGGAAACATTATTCCAGAGGATTCATAAGGATTATGAAACGTTTGGGTCGGTAGAGGAATCGGGCGAAATTGTTTTTGACCGAATAGACAGTTTCTCTGAGATTTCTGATGAAAAGAGCAGTTATGCCCCGAAAGATTTCCTGATCACCAGGTCAGCAAATATACTTGAAGTTCCAAAGCCAGAAAAAAAGGCTGTGTTTGGAATCAAAAGTTGCGATCTGCGTGGGTTCCAGATAATGGATCTGCAGATTCTTGGAAAAGATCTGTCTTACACAACAAGAAGGGAGAACACAATGTTTGTCAATTCTGTCTGCACCGAAATGTGTCATGGAGGTTTCTGCACAGCTTTCGGCGGGCCTGTACTGGATAAATACGACATACAGGTGATGCGCAGTGGCGATGAATATTATGTTCAGGCGTCCGAGAAATTCAGGGGCTATTTCAGGGATTTCAGACCTTCGGATGATGATCCGTTTACCGGCTATAACGATCAGTTCTCTCAAAGGCATGGAAAGATCGAAGCCGACGGGATTGAGAACAGGATTAAGTGGTCTTCCAGTCTCTGGACGGAATATGCAAAAAGATGCATTTCGTGCGGTGCATGCAATTATTCGTGTCCTACATGCTACTGCGTTGACATCTATGATGACGAAGATGGCAGAAAACAGGAGTGGGATTCTTGCATTCTTGAAGGTTTCACACGGACATCTGCAGGGAATATAAGGCCGGATCTTTCTGACAGGCTGAGGCAGAGGTTCTTCCACAAGTACAAATACTATAAATTATCGAGGGACGAATACCTGTGCACAGGCTGCAACAGATGTGTGGATGACTGTCCGGTTGATATTGACATAAAGGAGGTGATAACGCACGATTACACAGTTGAATAGGTACAATCCTGAAGTATTGGCCCCCAGTGGGTTCAGATTTGAGACAGATGATACGTTTACAATCTCTTTCAACAGGAAGAACGAAGGATATGCCGGTCAGTTCTGTATGCTCTCTAAGGATGGCATTGGCGAATCGGCCATTTCTATAGCCTCAGGCCATGGAAATGATCTTGAGTTCTCAATAAAGGCAGTTGGTTCAGTTACAGAATCAATTATGAAAGATCCAAAGGGAAAGATAGGCATTCGTGGACCGTATGGAAACTCATGGCCATGGAAAGAATACGAGAACATTGTCGCCGTTACCGGTGGAATAGGTATCCCTCCAATTCGTGCACTGATTGAGGAAATGGAGGCTGCAGGTGCTGGTGACAGAGTTTCAGTGCTGTACGGGGCAAGATCACCGTCAGATATTGTTTATTCAGATCAGATTAAGAGCTGGACGGAAAAAATAGATTTTAGAGTCACAGTCGATAAAGGAAACGATCAATGGAAAGGAAACGTGGGCGTTGTGACAGCACTCATAAATGACCTGGGAAAGCCAGCTTTTTCAGGAGCATTTGTGATCGGTCCACCCGTGATGATGAAGTTCGCCGTACAGAAGCTCCTCGAATATGGGTTCCATGAGAATAACATATTCCTGTCTCTGGAAAGGAGAATGGAGTGCGGGATAGGTGTCTGCGGGCATTGCAATATAGGTAAATACTACACCTGTGAGGATGGTCCAATATTCCGGTATGCCGAAATAAAAGACGAACCGGAACTTTTCCTCTAACTCAGTTCCCCGGGTTATCATTAAATCCGGTACAGTATAACCATATATTTTCCAACAGTTCCATCTGATCATTCATTCGTTCCTGAATCTTAGTACTGTTTTCACATATCCCGGGCTTAATGTTCCTTATGAATATGCCAGAGATATGGATAGAATCCAATACAACAGATACTCTAAGATACACTGTGCTTCTTTTTTCACAGAATGATCGGAAACCCATCCGTCCCGGACAGTTTTTTAAGTGCATTTGAATAACAAGGATGATTGTTCCACTCAGCATCCTTTTCGATGCTCTTCTCTTTGAACTCCCAGTTCCTATTCCTGGTAAAAATACTCAGGTACCAAATAATAAGGGTCGGAATAAAATCTTTTCTTATTGTAATCTAAAATATGTTCTCTATTGGGACTACGCACAAATGGTCTCTTTTCTTCTTCCCGGTATATTGGCATACTTCTTGTACCCAGACAAAGTAGATACGAGCATTTAATAAAACCTATTCAGAGACCATTTAAATCCGTACACAGGAATGTTTTTCCCTCGTCGGTTTTGGATTGTCCGGGTTTATTACTGGTATTTCATTTTATATCATTCTGTTGATCGTAGGGTCGGTATTGGGTATAGTAACTGTCGTAATTTACAGATCATCGTTCGATGAACTCAGGCATGTGGATGAAAGATCTTTTAAAACGCCTTACGGGCTCGTGAAGTATTTCTATATAGGACTTATTATACTGATAATATCGCTTGTAGTACTCTTCATTGGTCTAGGAGTCGTAGCATCCTCAGTTTCTGCTGCAAGTGCTTCATCCCTGCTTGGAGCCATTGGGTTTTTCTATGTTATATTCATCATACTGATGATTGTTGCTGCAATCATGCTATTGATAGGAGTAATAGGTTTGATAATTGGATTGTGGCACGCCGG
>JBMFWA010000024.1:0-18299 GCA_049965715.1 Thermoplasmata archaeon | reverse complement strand
ATACAGGTTCCACGAATCCGATGCACCCTCGAAGGTTCCCATTTATCCTTATTGTAGTGAATGCCCCCGATTTTTCACTGAATCTCCTCTTCACAGAAGCTTCTATGTCGCCAGCATGTTCTGAATAGATTGATTCAAGTGATTTCCTGGCTATGGCCAGTAGTTCCTGCCTTGTTCTTATATCCTCGAGATCCAGTTCCACAAGTGTCTAAGTTTCAGCTTCTATACAAATATTGCGAATGTTTTTGTTAACCCGAAAACTTCAAACTATTCGAATTACTGAAATCATTCTCCGGCATCCCGCATGAATTTCCCATTCGCAAAAGTGAGGTATTTTCCACGATTCACAGCATGTATTTGACTGAAACATTTCCGCTTTGAAGCTTTCCACAGCCTCTCACTGAATACGCGGCTGATTGTTAAAACAAGAAAGTTTCAGAGCATAATATGGAAAATGAGAGGCCGGGTCCGGGAATTGAACCCGGGTCCGGGGATCCACAGTCCCCAAGGATATCCACTACCCCACCCCGGCCATTTTTTGAGGGAAATGGAAATTCGCATAATATCTTTATGCTTCCCGCGCAGGATCGCCATTATTTTTCTGTCACATGGAAGCATAATGAAGTTTCAGCATGCCACCAGGCCCTCCGTTGAACACATTCTTCTATTCAAGATCAATCTTATGGGTGATATTCAATCTTAAGGAACAGCGAAGAGATTCATCCACGTCTTCAACTTTTGACATCAACACAGTATATGATACCGGAAACAGCTGCTGACTTCTTTGTGTGATGGGGATAAATCCTGGGAATATCTATCGATACGAGAATTTTTCTCCTCACAGTTCCCATTTCACCATAGAATCTGTCGAGGAATTCCTCAGTGGTGCTGTTGTGAATAGCGTATATATGATCCGCAATCTCACCCGCTTTCTCAATAAATGGCAGATCAGCATGTGCACTGGATGATCCCCATGGCGGGTTCATCAAAACGGTATCGAAATGTGAATTGATATCCTTAACATCAGACCTGTGAACACTGATTGGATAATCACGGGAATTTCTTGTTGCAAC
Organism: Thermoplasmata archaeon; assembly: GCA_049965715.1. Lineage (GTDB taxonomy): Archaea > Thermoplasmatota > Thermoplasmata > Thermoplasmatales > Thermoplasmataceae > JAKAFX01. The sequence goes on along the minus strand of JBMFWA010000024.1, from coordinate 17,226 downwards.
GCGAACCATCTCCTCATCTATGTCATAGGCTGAAACTGATGCTGCTCCAAGGAGAGCGGCAGCAACTGACAGAATGCCATTGCCGCAGCCAAGATCGACAACAGTCTTTCCCATAATATGCCCATCCAGAAAAGCCTGATAAACCATCCTCGCAGCTATGTCCGGCGATGTGACATACTGTTCATAACGGATTGAATATGATCGCGGGATCTCAAGCCTGGACAGTTCCATTGACACATGCCTGAGGTCTGTGGTCTTCCCTTCACCGGATCTAATAGTTTACCCCTACGGAAATCTCGACAATTTCTCTGGCAAGTCTTGAGGATCTCTCTCTGGTTTCGCCCCTTGCCCTCAGGAGGTCCTCGATTCTCTTGATGGCCCTGTGGCGCTTCCATGTACCCTGCTCGTGGGCAGCCATCACCACATATGAGGCTATTTCCCTGTCCACGTTTATTCCGAATCTCTCCCTCAGTTTTATCTGCCAGACGGGTATGAGGACCTCAGGAATTGTTTTCATCTCGTATGCTCTTCTCTTTTCCTGAATAATTCTATCCAGACTTTTTCCTCTTTCCCCGGAAGTCATTGTATGTTATAATGAAACGTCCATTAAAAAGATTTTCATGCCTTACGGCGGGAATCATATGCTTCAGAAAATTAATGGATTGAAAAAATGAGTTATTCACTGGAATGAGAGAAGCCTGACGAGAAGCGCCTTCTCCGTGTGCAACCTGTTCTCGGCCTCATCAAACACCACGCTCCTGACACCATCAATCACGCCCGGGGTGACCTCAAGATCACGGTGTGCAGGCAGGCAGTGAAGGAACACAGCATGATCAGATGCCTGATCCATGAGCTTCTCGTTCACCTGGTATCTCAAAAATAACTTCTCCTTCTCCTGCCTCTTGCTCTCCTCTCCCATTGAAATCCACACATCTGTATAGATCGCATCGGCATTCTTTGCAGCCTTCATGGGATCATTGAGTATCTCGATAATTGATCCGTGTTCTGATGCAACCTCCAGCGCTCTTGAAACATATTCCTTCTTTGGCTCATAGCCCTCAGGCGTGGCAATCCTTATGTTCACGCCGGTGAGCGCAGAAGCATAAAGCAGTGAATTCGCAACATTATTTCCGTCGCCTACATAGGTCAGGTTGAGCCCCTTGAGTTTTCCGAATTTCTCATACAGCGTCATGAAGTCAGCAAGCATCTGCACCGGATGCTCTGCATCATCGAGGGCATTGATGACAGGAATTGTGGCATTTCTGGCCAGCTCGATCATCTTTGAATGTTCGAATGCCCTGTAAGCTATGACATCCACCATCCTTGATAGGACCTTTGCAGTGTCCGATATTGTTTCGCCTCTTCCCAGCTGCATGTCGTTGGGATTCAGGTAGAGTGAATGACCGCCTATCTGCCTTATGGCAGATTCAAAAGAAACCCTTGTCCTGGTGCTCGGTTTCTCGAATATCATTGCAAGAACCCTGTTCTTTGCCCACTCGATCTCATCATACCTGCTTCTCTTGAGTTTCAGAGACAATTCAATCAGGTCCTCGAAATCGTTCTTCATGTCAAGAACGGACAGTATATCTCTCTTCATTGAATCACCTCAGGAGTTCTGGAATGTCCACAGGATATTCCGCAACACTGACCCCGCTCTCGTTGAATGCCCTGATCTTGGACTCTGCAGTTCCGGTCCCGTGCTCGACTATAGCACCGGCATGACCCATCCTCTTGCCTGGCGGTGCACTCCTTCCTGTGATGTATGCGACAACCTTCTTGGTTATGTTCTTCTTTATATATGCTGCCGCAAGCTCCTCGTTGTTGCCGCCTATCTCGCCGACCAGAACTATACTCCTGGTATCCCTGTCTTCCTGGAACAGCTTGAGCACATCAATATAGGTCAGGCCGACCACAGGATCGCCGCCCAGACCGATCACAGTGCTCTCCCCGAAACCGGCGTTGGTCAGGGACCCGACAATCTCGTATGTCAGCGTTCCACTTCTGGATGCAACTGCGACATCTCCCTTCTTGAAGATATGATTTGGCATGATTCCTATCTTTGCATATCCAGGTCTGGTGATCCCCGGTCCATTGGGTCCAAGCATGACGATATCCTTCCGCTTTGCCTCGTAGAGTATCTCCATGGTATCGTGGAAAGGCACATGCTCAGTCAGGATGTACATCAGTTTAATACCGGCATCGATGGCTTCAAACGCCGCATCCCTCACATAGGGTGCAGCAACTGAGATCATTGTGGCATTTGGATTAGCGGACATTGCGTCTGCAACGGTCTCAAAGATCGGGATGCCATTGACATTCTGGCCTTTCTTGCCCGGCGAGGTGCCGCCCACAACCTTTGTTCCGAACTTCACCATTTCACCGGAATGGAACTTTCCCTGATGGCCCGTGATTCCCTGCACTATGACTCTTGTGTTTTCATCAACCAATCCACTCATTGTGATCCACTCCCAAGTTTAACCACAGTCTCAATTGCGCTCATCATATCTGAAAAGGCATCTATTCCATTGTCCTTGAGAATCTGCCTCCCCTCCTCCTCATGTATGCCGCTGAGCCTCACCACTATATGCTGCTTTATATCGAATTTTTTCTTTGCCTCGACTATTCCATTGGCAACTGTATCGCATTTTGTCACTCCGCCGAAGATATTCACAAGAATAGCCTTCGGATTGGCTTTCAGAACCAGATCAAACGCAGTGACCACAATATCCACGGAATCAGTGCCGCCAAGGTCCAGGAAGTTCCGTGGTTTCCCCTTATGAAGTGTGAGTGCGTCCAGCGTTGCCATGGTGAGACCTGCTCCATTGGCTATCACGCCAATGTGCCCGTCCATCTCCACGAAACTGTAACCCTTTGACTGAGCCTCTAATTCAAGTTCTGTCTTTTCCGGATCGACCACATTGAATTCCCTGTGCCTGAACAGCGAATCAGAATCAATCACAACCTTTGCGTCTGCAGCTATGAGACTGCCGGTTCCTGTGACAACCAGAGGATTGATCTCTGCAAGTTCACAGTCATACTTGACAAATATCCTGTAGAGGTTCGAGACAATTGCCCTGAACTGGCTGGATATCTCAGGTGAGAGATTCATGAATGAACCTGCCTCTCTTCCTATGTAATCAGAATAGCCCATCAAGGGGTCTATGAGTCTCAGGAAGATTTTCTCATGGGGCAGGGATTCGATCTCAACACCCCCCTCTGTCGTGGCCATAAGCATCGGTTTTCGCTCCGTCCTGTTCAGCGATATACTGACATACATCTCCTTCTTTATGTCAATCATATCCTCAACGAGAAGCTTTGTAACCTTGAGTCCCCGGATCTCAGATCCGAGCAGTTCCTGTACGGAATTCTTCAATTCCCCGTCAGATCTGGCGAATTTTATTCCGCCTGATTTTCCTCTCCCGCCAAGAAGTATCTGGGATTTCACCACGACAGGCTTCACATATTTCCTCACGTCCTCAGGCTTCTCAACAAGATAGCCATCCGGAACAGGTATACCATTCTGTCTGAAAATGTCCTTTCCTAGGTATTCATAAAGATTCAATTCGTCACCACGCCGTTATATTTGGAAATAATAAGAATGTTTGCAGATATCTGCACAATTATCAGGATGATCAGAAACAGATATGTTCTGCCTTATTCCATCCTTTCTGACATCACAGAATTATCTCTTTCCTGCTTTAAGCAGATCAGAGTAGAGGGTCATTGATACCCGGCAGCCGTCGCCCACCGCAGTTGCGATCTGTGCCTCTGTGCCGGTGACATCGCCAGAAGCATAAATTCCCTTCACCGAAGTCCTGCCCTTCTGATCCACATCTATATATCCCCTGTCGTTCAATTTCACTCCGGAATCCTTGAGGAATCCGGTCTGTGGCAAAAGTCCCACATAGATGAATACACCATCAGCTTCAACCACACCCTCCTTACCAGTTTCCCTGTTCCTGTACCGTACACCGGTAACCTTTTTCCCATTGCCTGTAATTTCCAGAACCTGGGAGTTCATCAGGTATGGAATTTTCCTGTTTTTAATCGTGTTGATGTAAGCTTCTTCGCACATGTACCTTGGCATAAATTCCAGAATGTTCATTTCCCGGGTGTATTCACTCATGGATATTGCCGCAATGGCACCGGAATTCCCCCCGCCTATGACAGCAACCTTTTTGTCTTTGAAGAGGTATCCGTCACAGGTGGAGCAGTAGGATACACCCTTCCCATAATATTCCTTCTCGCCTGGTACATTAAGGTGCTTGTGAGTGGTTCCCGTCGCTATGATTACCGATGATCCCGTATAATTCCCCTTGTTAGTCTCAACCGTGAATTTTTCTGAATTTCTTTTTATTGAATAGACCTCTGTATATTCATTCACAGGAGCATATTCAGAAGCGTGATTTGCAAATTCCCGTGCAAGATCAATTCCGGGAATTGCCTTGAAGCCGAGATAATTCTCAACCAGTGGAGCTTCTGCGGTAAGCCCTCCTGATACTGACTTGTCCAGAATGACTGCTGAAAGACCCGATCTGACTGCATAAATCGCTGCGGAAAAACCGGATGCGCCTGCACCAATAATTATGACGTCAAAGTCCCGCCGTGTATCCTCTTCTGCAGAATGAGTTAAGTTCAGTTCCATATGCAACAGTAGATGATAGCTAAAAAATATAAATTATTATGGTGATTAATACGGAGGCATTCCGCCGCCCATACCACCCATGCCGCCCATTCCGCCTGCGCCACCACCAGGGTTCTCGGAGGCACTGGATTTCTTGGAAGCAATGACATCGTCGATTCTGAGTATCATTGTCGCCACCTCCACCGCGGATTCCAGGGCATGCTTCTTCACCCGGACCGGGTCATAGACTCCGGCCTTGGTCATGTCGCCCACAGAGTTGTCCACTATGCTGATGCCATAGCTGCTGTGGCCTTTCTCGTGTTCTGCCTTCAGCTTTATCAGGGTGTTGATTGAGTCCATTCCGGCATTTTCAGCGAGGGTTCTTGGAATGATTTCAAGAGCCTTGGCAAACGCCTCAATGGCGAGCTGCTCCCTGCCTCCAATGGAATTGGCATAGTTCCTCATTTTCATCGAAAGCTCGGACTCGATTGCCCCGCCGCCTGGCAAGTAGCTGCCATCCTCCTTGGTTATTGCAACAACGCGTATTGCGTCGTTGAGTGATCTCTCAATCTCCGATACAACATGATCGGTTGCTCCCCTGATCAGGATGTTGACGGCCTTGGGGTTAGCGCAGCCTGTGATGAATGTCATCCTGTCATCGCCTATCTTTCTCTCCTCGACCTTCTCCGCTGTTCCGAGAACGCTGCTGTTCAGATCGTCAAGGTTGGTCACGATCTTTGCGCCTGTGGCTTTTGCAAGCTTCTCCATGTCGCTCTTCTTGACTCTTCTTACGGCGTAAATACCGTCCTTGGCGAGGTAGTGCTGTGCAAGATCATCTATGCCTTTCTGGCAGAGTATCACATTCGCACCGCTCTTCTTGATCTTCTCGACCATCTTCTTGAACGTGTCGGATTCCTGCCCCAGGAAATCCTGGATTCTGGACGGATCGGTGATCTGCACCTTTGCCTCGATCTCCGTCTTCTTTATCTCAAGGGCGGAATCGATGAGGCCAATCTTCGCATCCTTCACCACTGAAGGCATCTTCGCATGAACCTTCTCCTTGTCTATGATGAGACCGTTGATGAACTGTGTGTCATTGACTCCGCCGCCATTCTTCTTGTCCACCTTGATGTTGGACGGATCGACAATAACCTTGCCGTTTCTCTCCTCGGCAACTGCATTGACTGCCTTCACCACAAGATCTGATAAAAAGTCATATGAGGTTCCAGTATTCTTGCCCGCCAGTGCCGTGAGGGCAACGTTTCTCAGGGTGTTATCGTCCGAAGACTTGAGCGCAATGCTGTCCAGAAGCTTCTTCGTTTCGTTCATTGCAAGCCTGTATCCATTTGCAATCACGGTGGAGTGGACTCCCTGATCGAGGAGAACCTCTGCCTGCTTCAGGAACTCGCCTGCAAGTATCACCGCAGATGTTGTGCCATCGCCTACCGATGAATCCTGCGACTTTGCGACCTCAACTATCATCTTGGCTGTGGGATGATCAACGTCCATTTCCTTGAGAATGGTGGCGCCGTCGTTGGATATCACGATATCGCCGATTGAATCCACGAGCATCTTGTCCATGCCCTTTGGGCCCAGCGTGGTTCTGACTGCATCCGCTATTGCCTTTGCAGCCTCAATATTGGCTTTCTGGGCATTTTTGCCCTGTTCTCTGCTTGTGCCTTCCTTAAGAATTAGTATTGGCATCTGTCCTGACATCATTTCATTTTCACCTTTGATTGACTGAGTAAATATGTTCTTCTATATAAATATTGTTTACATCACTTTCTTCGGGCGGGTATGATTCTGTTGGAGAAAGTGCTGCAGTTAAGCATTGGAGATCATAGGTGCGCTGATGAAGATTGAGGAGCAATTCCGCAAAGAAAATAATTATATCAACCACTCATTACTCTTTTGATGTTAATCAACGAAGTGAACATGTCCCTGGACAAACGGGGTAGAATATCATTCAATTTTGAAATCGATAACCAGCCCATCTGGAATGCTGCAGACCTTACATCCGTTGCAAAGATAAGGATCACCGGTAAAGGCGGTTTCATTATTGTGAACAACAAATCCGATGTATCCAACCAGGATGTTATCCGGGAATTCCAGAGAAGAAATGCCATTCACATAGGGGACTCCTGGTCTCTGAATCTTGACATATCGAACACATCCCTCCTCGCATTCTTCGAGGACCTGATATCAATCCCCTCGGTCGTTGTTGATTCAATCATAATAAAGGGGACGAAGTTCTTTGTCGACTTCAGGTATCATCACAATGACCACGCGGCATTTTCTGCCCTTGCATCAAGTCATGTTGACAAACTGAAGGATTTTGCGTTCCCGTTTCTCGGGAATTCAACAGGTCTCATCCAGAGCCTGAAGGAACTGTCTTTGGAGATTCCGCTGCAGTACATTGAGGTGGAATCCGTGGTGCCTCCAAACTTCATGGAAATCACCAAGGACCCTGTGATAGCAACCTTTGGCAATAACTGGGTCCGGGAGGTCAAGTACCTTCAGGAGGAGAAAACCTATGCGGTGTATTACGAGAAGAGCCAGCTCCTGAAGGAGGGAATAGATACAAAGGAAATATCAAGAAGCGAGAAGATCTATGAAACCACATTCTCGAACCCGATTATAACGTTCATATACAACAAATGTTCCGAAGGATCAATTGCCCCTCTTGGAATGGCCCAGAAGCTTTTCGGCAGGACATTCAGCTATTATGTCATAGTCCCGAGAATGCATCTTGAGGGCTTCACAAAGATACTGATGAATGCCTTCTCATCCATGAAGGAATGGAAGATGAATCTGGCATACAGCATGCGCATCGATCGGCTTTAGATTTTTTCATTTTTCTCAATATCTTCCATCTTTCTCTCCCTCTTCTTCTCCGCGGAGAATCTGCCCAGAGGATATTCCCCTGTATCGGCGAATTTTATGATCCTTCCAAGTGCTGGATGGACCCTTCTGACTTCGTCATACATCTGCAGGGCTATTTTCCTGATCTCCGGATGCGCCGAGCTTCCCGACCTGATCTCTATGAAATAGCATAATTCCTCGAGATTGATCTTCACAATGAAGGACTGATAAAATGCAAAGGGAACTATGTATTGAGAGGTCTTTTCGCCATGAATCCGCCGGATTTTATCCCAAAGATCATATGCTCCGTTCATCATTTCCACATATTCCTTCCTGATGTCCTGGAATTCTGAGAGCGGTTCCGGTATGTAGAAGCCTGAAACAGGCGTGATATCCCTCTTGATGATTGTGAGAACCCTGTGTCTCTGGAACTCCCTGAAGGTGCCAAGCGAACAGGTCACACGGAACAGATACTCCGGTATCTCGAAGAATCTTCCACCCTTCTCTCTCCTGTTTTTCCGCATGCCGAGAATCCTTTCGATGTACGAATCAACATATGATCTTTCTGCATCGCTTTCCATGTTCCCGGGAATCTCTCCAGTCTCGTCAAATTTCAGGGCGCAGAATATCCTGTGTATCTCCTCATCCTCGTTCCTGAAATCCATGATCCTTGCCTCCGTGGAATTTTCCGATGAACTGAAGGTTCTCGGTCTGTCATTCCGCTCAATGAGGTATTCAGTCATCCTGGCGCCGTAACTGTTTGTGGCATTATCCATGAGATTGGGGAACTCTGATCTCAATTCATCGTACAGATCAGAGGATATCCTCTGGAATTCCGGAAGCCTCATGGCTTTCAGCTTCTGCACCATGTATATGAAGGATCTTGCATTGCCGGAGATCCCGAGGTTGGTGATCGTGCTGACCGGCAGGCAGGATCTTGCCTCGTCCAGCGCCCTTGCCCGCACTGACCTGCTGTATGCATTCCTGGCAGACCTTGCGCTCTTCTCATCCTTAATGAGAGAAAACGGCACCTCTTCTGTCGAAGACGCGTCCCTGAAGGTGAATCCCTCTATTGGGAACCGTGATCTGTAGTATTCCTCCGCAGCGGACAGGACCCTCTCATACAGACCGAACAGGTTCCTGCAGAGTCTGTCATACTCCTGTGCCAGATCACCGGTGATGCCTGCATCGGCAGCATGCAGGAACATGCTTTCTGAATTCTCGTACTTCACATATCTCGAGGACTTCTCAAGAAAGGAGAGGCCTATCCTGCTTCCTTCGATATACCATGTGATGAGGTTTGATATGTTCTGCATCCCGATCTGGGCGGTCACCAGCTCCGATACGGATTCATCCCCGTACTCGAGAAAAACCTTCCGATAGAATTCCTCACCCCTCTTGTCGTTGTTCAGAAACTCCTTCTCATATACCGTTCTGATGTCGAGTTCCGAAGTCCTGCTGTATCTCGACATGAGGGCTCCCCTGTCGATCATCCTGCCCAGCTTGATGAGAAACACATTCCTGTCGCAGTTAGAGAAACCTTCCATGTGAATACCTTTCCTGATGATGCATGATAGCATCTGCTGGAATTAATGTTTATGATTCGCACTGCCATGGAATCAATTGATCAGGTATGTTTTCCTGTAGTTACGGTAGTATATGTATCTGGCAAGACCCATGGAAAATCCCGAGATGAGTGAGAGACCTGCCCATGAAAGGGATGCATCGTTCCCAATCCTTCTGTGGTATCTCAGCAGCTGGACAAAGTCATGAAAACCTGTCCTCTTTCCAAAGGTGAAGAATCTTGCAAGAAGATCAGCATGATATACGTTATAGGAGAGAATCTCATTCATTTCCGGCTGATGGGACAGTTCGAGAATTTTCCGCATCGTCTCGGATGATTTGACATAAAACGATGACTTGTTCATGAAGAAATCCCTCATTGAAAGGTTCACCGTGGTGAGGCTGTCGTGTATCCTGTAGTATGTCAGCCTGTTGTGTATTATGGCAACAGTTTCCCCTCTGGCAAGGGCCATATAGAACAGAAACTTGTCCACGCTTCTCTCAACGTTCCACAGTTCATCCTCGAATTTTTCAAAAACATCCCTTCTGAACGACATGCAGCTGATGTACCAGTCGCTCCTGTATGTGAGCGCTTTACCGAAATCCCTCATTGGGGAATTCCTGTTCAGGTACAGGTCCTGGTCGAAGGATACCACAGCACCGGACTCCACCGGCTTTCCAGCATCATCAATTGCGGTGTTGCTGTCGTGGACCATTGACACATCTTTCCTTGTGATGAATATCCCGCTCACTGCTGCAATTTTACCGGCTGCGAAAAGATCGTCATCGTCAAGAAAGAACAGCAGATCGCCTGTGCTTGATCTTGATCCTGTCACCATCTTCCTGGACAGGAATTTCTCATCCGTGAATATGGAGACCACTCCATTCTTCTCAAGGTATCCGTCAACCTCACTGTCATGAAAGTTCTTCACCACTATTATCTCAATGTCGGACCTGTTAATATCCTGTGCAAGAACAGAATCCACTGCCTTTGTCACGTACTGCTTCCTGTCATGCGCTGAGATGATCACCGATATGCGTGGCATTCAGGAAGGATATGAGAATCGGTAAATTAGTTTATGCGTTCTCCTTGCGCATTCTGTCAGCATTCCTGGAGCTGTACGGTCCCGGAATCTGCATATCATCTGTGGAGGATGATGCTCCTTATGCCCAGCCTTCTCGCAAGTTCACCTTCGATATCGTCCCTGTCGCCCAGGATGACGGAATTCTTCAGATCGATGTCAAAGTCCTTCATTGCCTGCCTGACCAGACCGTCTGCAGGCTTCCTGCAGGAGCATTTTTCGTCAGGATGATGCGGGCAGAAATAGATTCCGTCTACGCCGGCACCTCTTTCTCTCAGCTTTTCAAGAAGTGCATCGTTGAACTTCTTCATCTCCTCAACGGTGAACAGGCCCCTTGCTATGCCTGACTGGTTTGTTATGACTATGATCAGATATCCTCTGCTCCTGTAGTCCCTGATTATGTCCACGGCATCGTCGAAAATGACGAGGTCTGAAGGGTCATGACAGTAGGGGCAGTCCCTGTTGATTGTGCCGTCCCTGTCAGTGAAAAGTGCAGGCCGCATGATCATCGCTGTATTGCAAACGCTTATTTTATCTTCTTCTTTTGGAAGTGCATTCCCTTGTGCAGCGGACTGTAGAGAACTGATCTTGATCTTCTGTACTCCAGTAAAACAATGGCTGAAAACAGTATCACAAGAATCGACGGGTATTCAGCATGCACAAATGCTGTCACCGGATAGAACATCCCATGACTCTCGCTGGTGTAGAGAATCACCACCGTGGTGTTGTTCTTCACATTGACGATCATTGGCGCATTGCCGGTTGAATATCCGGTAATTTCTGTTCCTGTCACATCATACTGTCCCACCGGCAGCTGGAGTGATATCTGTGTCAACCCGGTCACTGTCACATTTCCGGAGACATTGACTCCCCACACGGTACCCTGAGGCAGGCCTCTCATTTCTATGAGGAGTGTGACCATCTCCGGCATGTAATCGATGGTCAGATTTGTATGAGGTCCGGATATTGCAACAGATTCTCCGGAATATTCCGGATGATATGTACCGGATTTCATGAATGAGATGTTATAACTACCGGCAGGGAGACTTACGTTCATCTGCCGGGAGTTCGTCTGGTAAAGTCCACCGGCAATGGTAATCCCCCAGGAATAATTTTGAGGCAGTCCTGACTCCATCACATGCAGTTCGGCATAATTCACCTGCGGTACCACTGTTATGCTGGAAGCATCCTGCAGAGTGTCCTGGAAGAACTCAGGCATAAGCAGCCTGCCCGTGAATTCTGCAGTATGATTCGACGGAGCAGGGAGGATCAGGGTTATGGTCTGATGAGATTTCAGATCGATTCCCGTGAAGTTCCTCGTTGAGAAATTCGATCCCGATTCAGATTCCTGGATGGTGATATTGTTCACTGAAAAATTTGCTGAATTTGCCACGTTCATGGAAACAATCCCCTTTTGGGGGGAATAGGTGAGGTTGATGGAGACCGGAACCGGCCTGATGAACTCGACCGGAAATGTGAAAGCCTGAAGATTTCCGTTCTGTATCTGCATGGAGGATTTCAGCATAAGGGTCAGATTGGAGTATCCCGGTACTATTTCAGAATATCCGGGAACTGTAAGGTTGAGGATGGAGTTTCCATCAATGGTTGCGTTTCCCGAGATGATTGCTGTACCATTGTTCTGGAACAGCAGGTCATACGTGACATTGATCATGCGCGGGTAGTCCGTGAAGACGTATGCTGAGATCACATCACTGGAACCTATTAAAGCAGATCTGGTGAGTGGTATTACCCTCAACACCGGCAGTGACGGAGTGATGTTGACATATATACCTGCTGTACTTTCAAATGGAAACCCCGGTACGGAAAAGCAGAATATCTGTGTATTCACAGACAGGGAATAATCACCTATGTACTGCGATTCCCCGGATCCGGTGATAACGTTGCTGATCACAGGGAGTGTGCTGGAACCGTTTTTGAAGGTGAATCCATTGAAGATACCATATCCGGAGAGCAGATCATATTCCTTGCTTATGACATTCTCTGAAATTGAGTAGGAGGTGCTGTTGATCTCAGCAGGATTCAGGACATAGTTCACATTATTCACAGGTGTTCCGTTCTCAGAGGCATGAATGTTCACCATCCTCCCAACCATAAGGGAAGAATTCTCAGATATACTGTAGGCAGACTGGTTGTTCCGGGATGATGTCATTTCATAGCTGACTCCATAGTCATAGATCCTGCTGTCGTTGGTTATGAGTGCATAATCCTTGTGGCCATCAGGGTTGCCGTAGGAGTTCCTGAACGGCATGTCATTTATTCCGAGCTGTGTGTCTGCAAGGTATGCAGTCGAATTTGAGAACTGATCCCTGAAGAATCTTGCACCGATCCTGTCCACGCTGTCATTGGATATGACCTCAACTGATGCATTCCATATGGTTGTGTTGGAATATTTTGCAGGATCATAATGAAAATACAGCGTCATTTCAGATTCCATGGTTGAACCGTTGATCTGAAGCTGTTCCACAGGGATGCTTGCATTCACCCATGAATACTGCGTAACGGATCCGGTGCTGTTGAAATCAACCCTGTCAATGGTGTTTCCAGACACATTCAGCAGCAGATAGTTCTCGTTGAACGGGTTGTCTCCGGAATATTCCAGGCTCATATTCAAAATTCCCGAAAGAGCATCCGGATATTGAAGAAGATCGACGGACATTGCCAGATCCTGTGAGGTGAATATGGGGGAGTTTGTACTGTGTTCAGCAAGAGTCTCGAACATCGATGCATTGCCGGTACTGTCAAGACCGGTCAGTCTGGATCTGTACAGAACGATTCGGGAATGAACGAACAGAAACGATGAAACGCCTGGATGAATCGTCTGATTTTCACCGAACGAGGAGTTGAAGCCATAAACGCTTGAATTGTCAGCCTTCATCATACCGGCGAAAACTATTGTCGAATTGTAGGATGTGAGGGTTGCCCGTGAATCCCTTTGCCCGTAAACAGAGATCGCAGTGGCATTCCGGAAGCTGTTTCCAATGATCACTGTGCTGTTGTAAACGTACAGGGAACCGCTATCATTAATGATTGAATCTGCACCTTCAACGTACATCCTGACATTGACAATCGACAGGATCGCGCCCAAACCAACATCAAGATTTCCGCTGAAATAGTAGTCGGAATATGACAGATTGCTGCCTATGCGCATCACATTATTTGAAACAAGACCGTAGGGATGCTCGGATGAAATCAAAACATTTGAATGGCCGGCGGAATCGCCGCTGTTCGCCGGAATACAGACTGACAGCAGCGCCGCTGCGAGGAGTGCGGCAGTAATGATATGTACCAATCTCACGGCTCAGAAACAATCGGAACTATAAGAATTTCGTCATGATAACTTAATACAATAAATAACTTAATACAATAAATATCATTATTACCTTTATGCCGAAATTGGTATAATACCAATCACTTCATGGTTTCCTCCAGATCGGTAATCTTTCCATCCGTTTCGGTCAGATATTCACTGAGATTCACCCTGGTCCACATTGCGCTTCTTCTTCTCAGATATTCAAGGTCGCCTGGATTTATTAAAATTCTTGGATCTTCGCTGGAGTATCCGTATTTTTCAAATTCCCTGAAGATTATTGATTCCATCATCGATTCCACAAATTGTATGTATCTGTTCTGGGAGCTCACCCTGCTCCCTGATTTGCTGGTAAGACCGAGAATGTAGGATGCAACAAGTGTCACTCCAAGGAGAATATTTCTGGGGAACTTTTCGAGCCTTATCCTCAGGAATATGTCCCTGTAGGTGAAGTTGCAGCCAATGATACTGTCCCTGTAGGACAGTATATTGCTGATTGATGGGACAATATCCTTCGGTTTGCTATGGTATACGGAATTCACCATACTGGTTCCGGAGAACAGGTGGGATAGCGGTACTGTTGTCTTTGCCGATGGGAAGACCAGTATTCCGAAATTCAGGCAGATTCTTCCCAGCATGTCTATTTCTGAGCATTTCCGAAGGCTTCGCCACCCCCCGATTTCCTTGAGAAGCGCCCTGGGGATTATGAGCATTGAAGTGAACACAGCTTTTTTTTCATTGCTGGACAGAAATATTGAGATGGAGTCGGCCATCTCTATGCCATAGTTTGTGGACGATTCAAAGATAATGATGTAATTTCCCGTGCTTTTTCTTATGAGGTTTGCATAATCCTCGCCAGCATTGCCCACCGATTTAATGGCTGTCACGTTCTCGTATTTATTCTGTATGTCAAAGGCGATCAGGGACGAACGCAAAGAACCGGGCTTGAAACACAGAATGATCTCATAGTCCCGGCCCATTTCCTCAGCTATTGCCTCTATGCTGCTGATGGAATGCTCCACCCTCAGACCGGGATCATTCACTATTGATATGAAGGAAAGTTTAGTTATAACTGCGTCCTCTGCTGAAAAGAACTTGGGTATTTTTACAAAATCCGCCAGATCCTTCAATATTAATACATATAATTACCGCATAAAATCCTTTTCAATCAGTGCCCATAACGGATAATAACGCATGATTGAATTTTCCTCATAAAAAGGCTCTCCCGGAGAGATACACGCCAGCAATATACAGGAGACTGCATTCATTGCGCAATGATCTCAACAGCTTTCAGATGTTGTGATATGTTCTGAACACAGAGGGAGTATGTTCATGACAGATGATTCCTTTCAAGAGCTTCCCTGATTTCTTTTTTTGCTGTGTCTCTCAACCATGGGTGGTAGATTTCAATTCCTGCCCGTCGCATCAGGTCCTCCTCTGTCATGGCACATTCTTTCATGATATGCATATCATAGTTGTCATAGCTGAAATCCCTCCTGTACAGTATCTCAGGCTTACCACTCAGGGAAGCGTGTTTTCCCATATCTTTCAGTATGATCCTTGCAACCTTTCTGGCAACCTTTCCATAATCCGTGATCTTTCCGCCGAGGATCTCTATTATGTTGTTGATCATGGCGAGCTTAAAGTCCCTGGATACTTTTCCAGGATCTGAGCCGGCGCCATAAAGCGGTCTGATTCCCCAGTAGGTGGAAAGTACGCTCTTTCTCGTAATAGACGGATAGATTCTGGCCACACTTTTTACGATGTAATCTATCTCTTCCTCTGGTGCAACAGTATCATCAGGTGATTTCACAAATACGTCTGTTGTCCCGATGATGATCACCTCTTCCCTGGGGATCACAAACATCTGCCTGCCATCAATGTGCGACCTGAACACTATGGCATTGGTAATGGGCTTGTCAAACTGTTTTATGACTATGTGAGTCCCCCTGCTCAGGAGAAACTTCTCGTCCTTCTTCAGATTGAGGGCCACTGAAACCTCGTTGACCCAGGGACCGGCCGCATTGATAATATACTTTGATCTCACAGCGAAAGGCTCGTTTTTCAGTGTATCGACCACATGCAGCTCCTTGATCCTGCCATCATCTTTAAGACCGACCACCTCTGCATGATTGATGCAGATGCCTCCCTTCATAACAGCAGACATAATGTTGTGCATGACAAGAGTGGTGTCATCTGTCATGGCATCCAGGTAATCGAAATACCCCCTGATCGATTTGTCAAATTCCCCATGATTCTTCACCATGTGGGGTATCTTGAAATGACCGCCAAGGATATTATACATGAACAGGCCAAGGGAGAGCTCATAACGATTCCATGAATAGTCGTCCACAAGTATCCTGAAGTTGACCGGCTTTACAAGGAAATCATACCTGAGAAGAAAATTTCTCTCTCTGAGAAGGTCTCTGGTGAGTTTTATGTGCATCTGGGCAAGGTATCTCAGTCCGCCATGTATCAGCTTTGACGATCCGGAACTCGTACCTGCGGCAAAATCATTCTTTTCCAGAAGTATTGCCCTTATACCAATCTGGGACAACAGGTTGATAATACCCGCGCCCACGATACCTCCACCTATAACAGCGACATCATAATCTGAATTTTTTGTTCCTTCGATAAAAGATTTTCTTGTGATGTATGAGAAATTGTTTTCCATCCTGTCTCATCTCCTCCCCTATAATCGTCAATAAATATTAATAAAGATGCCTTACTCCTTCGAATGCAATTCTATCTCAGCTTCATACTTAATCTGGTTCTTTTCCTACTGTTATCAATCTCGCTTGGTTTTGCAGTTTTCAGAATCACGGTGATACGGAGCTTTATGCTAAGGCTCAAGACTGAGTCAGAATATTCATCTGCGGCTTATCTGTCAAGACTTTCAGTGAGATATTCCAGGGTTTTCATGCTTGGGTCATTTCTTGTTTCACTCATCATCCTTTATGCTGCTCTCAGTAGCCAGAGTCCTGACCCAACATACCTGATTGAACACCTGCTGCCAGTTCCTCTGCTAACAGGGATCATTTACGTGCTGATGGAAACGATGCTTTTTCCCCTCATGAACCATTATTACGAGATCACAAGATCAATGGAGTCCGGGAAGAGTGGAGGTGTTCCCGTACATGTAAAGGTTCTGCAGGACAAGATGTTTCCTGAAGATCTGGTTGTTCTTCTTCTTATAATGCTCGTGCTCCTGTTACTCACAGGATAGCTGGAAGGATGGGAACTGATCTGTCTGTCAGGGTAGCCGTTGGAGATTTTCCCTGATTCTTCTTTGTTAAGAGGCCTAATTTTGCCCTCTTGTTCTGTCACTTACACTTACCACACGCAGACAAGAAACGTCGAGAAGATGTGATCTTGTGGTCGTACTTGATACGAATGTGATTTAGACTACCTGATAGGAAAGGAAGATGTGGTTCAAAACCTCCGGGTTTATCGTTCTAATGACCTGGCAGCTGGCAAAGCAGCCAAAGGCTCAAAAACACTAAAGTCAGTCGGGTAGATAATATGTGACAATGATCTCCGAATATTTGGAATATGCGTAGCCAACGTTGAAATTCTTGTTACACAAGATACGACCTTCGAATATCTTGAAAGCAGGAACGTCAAGATAGTGAAATGACTGCAACACGCGAAATCAACGAGACAGGTCACTTATTTGAAGAAAATTCCTTAGTGAGGCAAAATGGAAACAACCATTCGCACAAAGGAATAAAGATGCACGTGTAATTTAGCGAAATGCAATTATGGCA
>JBMFWA010000023.1:0-18967 GCA_049965715.1 Thermoplasmata archaeon | reverse complement strand
ATAGAATCATTCAACTCGATCCTGGAAAGGGAGGTAATAAGGAGATTCGAGTTTGAGAGCTTTGAGGAAGCGGAATCGACAATAGATAGATTTGTGGATTTCTATAACAATGAGAGGCTGCATACCGGGATAGGATACATTACACCAAGGGAGATGAATCAAAAATGTATAGAGAAGATTCAGAAAGTTTGAAATCTTACAAGACAATATTGTCTCCAATTAGGGGACCTAACCAACCGGACAGCATATGCCATCGAAGTTTGGGAAAAATACAGGTAAAATTCAGAGAAAATTGTACTGTCTACAAATAATTTCAATGGATTTTGAATAAATATCGCTATTATCCAGAGAGTGCTATCTGAAATGAAAGGTTTTGGGAAAACCTCCCTTAAATAACTTCAAAATGCTTTTTTTACCTGTCGTCTTTGCATGAAGGTAAATAATTATATACCATCATACCGTTTGAATTAACATGAAAGTGAAAACGAGTATATCCATGGATAAACAGATTTGGATGGAGCTTAAGAGTCTTGCATTACAAAGAGGTAAGGACGTGAGCTCTATCCTTAAGGATGCTATCGAAAACGAGCTGTATTTAAATTTAGACAAATCCTTGATGAAATATTCAAAATATGGCAGATCTGACCTGGATTTTGAGCCGGTTAAACCAAAAGGCAAGGTATCTGACCTGATAAGGAGCATGAGGGATGACCGAGAAAGTCGCATATCTGGACAGTAGTGCAATAGTAAAGAGGTATGTGTATGAAACCGGCTCTGAATTTATTCGTGCACAATACAATGAAGCCTATCTGGGAAACGTTCTGATCTCTTTCAATGTTTGGAATATTGGAGAGGTTCTTGGAGTGTTTGACAGGGCACACAGGCAGAAAAGAATTACAGGGGAACAGTTGGATGAAGTTATGGGCAGATTCTCGGATGAGACTGCGAGGCTCAAGAAGATAGGCAGAATGAGGATGATCACCTTATCAGAAAGTATACTGGAAAGCAGCTGGGATGTTGTAATAAAACACCACATCTACGTTGCTGATGCCCTACAGATTACGAGTGCTATTGAAGCTGGATGCAACGAGTTTTACACTGGAGATGAAAAGCTCCATAAGACAGCGCTCTCCTCCGGCTTAAATTCTATTTATTTGGGATGATAATTATTGCCTCAAATTAAACAACTGTGTTTTAATTCCAGTGTAACCGGATCGGTCCATTTTGTGAACTTCGTATATACTGGATTTTTCCTTAATGTTTATCTTTCGATTCTAGCCGGATAGTATCGTCATAGTACTCCGTTCTCTCCTGATCAGACCGTTTTCAAACACTGATTCTTCAACTGACCTTCTTGAGAACAGTTCATGTTCCGGGAGCAATAACTGCTTTTGTAGAGGAACTCAACGGAGAGGGAAAAACCGTTCGTATGGAAGAAGAGGAAAGTTGAAAGGTTTACAGCTTAGAAATACTATTGGAAATGCAATCATTTAAGCGCCAGATCAATTCAAAACAGCATTTGAAGTTCTGTAACGACGGTTTGATCAGACGTTTTAATATTTCATATACAGTCTGTGAACATGAGCAGGGCAATCAGTATACGCATTGATGACAGAGATTACAGGAAGCTCGTTGAAAGTGGTGTGAACCAGGCCGAGAAACTCAAAGAATACGTGAGAAAAATGACACACGATCTCAATGCTCTTCAGCAAAGGGAGAAGCTCGATGCCATAATAAGAGAAAGAGTCAAGCCATCAGAACCGTATTTCGCATCCAAGGGCATCATGGATGACAGGGATTCGGTTCATTGACTCATCTATCCTAGTCAAGTGCGTTTCTCACGAGCCGGGCCGGGAAAAAGCAGGCGATCTCGTAACATAGGGCACAACGCCCGGATTTCCATTGCTGGAAACGGGCAATGCCCTGTGGAAGAAGGTCATGAAACATGGAATTGCGGTCGAAGACCTGAGGGATATCGTGGAATCTCTCAGTTCCATGGTTTTGATTGCGGATGATTCTCCCCTGCTGTACAAGGCCATTGTTTTGACCGTGAAGTTCGAAATAACTGTCTATGATGTTATGTTCATCCAGTTCGCTCTCGAAAACGATGGGGAGCTTCTTACATCGGACCAGAAGCAGGCGGAGGCGGCAGAACTCGCAGGAGTAAAAGTTGCCAGAGTGGAATGACTTCCTTGGGAAGCATTGTCATTTGAGTGCAGCGACCTATCTGTACGATGTTGTAACTGTCAGTGTATGGATCAGTCCAGGGATAAACGTCTCTTTAATTCGTCAAGTGAAACGACTCTGCCTTCTGCTGCATCCAGAGAACTTTCAAGGAAAGAGGCTTTGAATTCATCGGTGTATTTACCCTCGTCATCACCCTCAGGGATCAGACTCAATAAGGCCCTTATCAATTTGTCATAGGTCATATTTCCGGCTTCCTTCAGTACCTCCAGCCTCGTTTTAGTGACATCGCTTATAGGTATTGTAGATTTATTCATAATTTCCCATGATTAGGGAATGTATCAATTTTACTGATCCTATTTGGCGGAATGAGCAATGAGGGAGTGGGCTCGTTTGCTAATTCTGGTATTCGCTTAAAACATTAATCAAATCCCGACCGGCCCATTGTGACCTATCCGAACAGTTTGAGACCATCGTCCGTAAAAACTTCAAAATGATTATCTGATGTATATAGTGAGCAACCATTGTTTATCGCCACTGATGCCACCATAGCATATGTTCCTGGAACTGTTCTTCCTTTTCTCTCCGCGCTTAGCTCCAGAACGGCAGACAATCCGCTGTCTTTCTTACTGTATCCCAGTGCTGGTATCTGCAGGACCAAGCGAGAATCTTTGGAGCATTTTTCTATGCCATAAAGCACCTCGTGGATGTTCAACGGACTCGTACAGTATTCTTCCCCACTTTCGATGATTCTAAGCGCCAGTGCCTTCCCCCTGCCCGAGTTCTTGTCCAGCACCTCGATGATAACATCCGTGTCCAGCAGAATCAGTTTCTCTTCTCCCATCTTTTCCTTTCGATCTCCTTGAGAAGTTTCTCCTTGTCTTCAAATTCAATGCTTCCCCTTAAGGACTCAAGGATATCTTTCTTGCTCTGTGATTTGACCAGTCTGTCCAGAAGATCACTGAAACTCTCGTTCTCCTTCTTGAATCCCTTCAATTCATCGTATACAGACTTCTTGATTGTGATTGTTTTGGACATGACATGTGTTTGTGTTTAAACATTACATTAACCTTAACAGCCACTGGGACAAGATCACCTCGTCATCTTTTACAGAGTACATTCCCCCTCGAATCCCGATTGTCCATAATTCTCTGCACCCGAATCACTAGCATATGCTGATATAAACTTCCAAATCAGTCTAAAAAACATGACCTTCGGTCCTAACTTAACCTCTCCTTCATGCTGATCCATCTGACTTTACGGATGAAGGCATGCATGAGGCAATATGTGATCCGATCTTTCTCATTTCTGTCTGCCGGTGAAAAAATCAATATACTGTGCAGAATAATGAGGTTTTCACTCGCTTTGATCCCCTATCCTGCGAAAGGGAATTCCCGATCGCATATGTTAATCAGGTCCTGATCTGTCCGTTGATATTTGACCCAGATAAGGTATAACAACAGGCTTATTACAGGTCCGAGCTTTTTAGTGCTGTTATCCTTGAGCCTGCAATCTTATAAAGGTTCAAGTCGTCAGTTACAAGTTCACAACCCGACTCAATCGCAGATATGAGATATGATGAATCATAGAATGTAAGGCCCTCTTCCAGGGACAAACTTAACACAGAAACCGGAGAAGGGCTGATCTGTTCCATGGAATCAAGCAACTCAAATAGAACCTTGCCAGATTCCACCGCCTCTTTTTTCGATATTCTTTTTCTGACTTTACAATTTTTCCAGAGTATATTGCCAATCTCGTACCTGGCGAGAGGAATGGTTGCTCCGGAGATGAGTGCATCGTATTTACCGCCCTGAAACAGGTTAAAAATTGCGGAGGCGTCCAGCAGGTTCATCTTTCCCTGTCCTCTCTAATGTCTGATATTATTTCATCCATCCTTAATTTCGATATAATGGGTGTCACCCTTTTCATTTTCTCAATTAGGGATTTATTCTTTGCTTTCCTGATTTCTTCCTGAACGGCCTTTCTAATAATCACTGTAGGGTTTAATCCGAGTTTCTTCAACTCTTCTCTTTCTTCTTCCGAGATCTTTGCGGAAATTGTGGTATACATCTTCATACTACAAAATAAATTACCCATATTTTAAATTTCTGTATACCGATATGTAATACGCTACAGGCTACAATGGGAACTAAGTGATCCATAACACTCCTCTTCGTGCTCTGGTTGCTGCATCTATTCCCTTCTCGTTCCCTTAACCGATAAAATCCCGTGATTGCCTGACTGCAACTGACTGGAATATCGTAACCCAAACATGCCTGATAATGAAAAAATATCATTCCTGTGGTAACTTAACATTATCATGTCTCTGCCGCTTCTCCTGAACCAGTATGATAGCAAGGAAAAAGCCGTTACGGATTTGATTGATGCATTCAAGGCTTATCTAAACGAGCCTCCTGGAACCGCTCAGACCAGCGTCTGGAAATCACTCACGGGAAAGGTCATCAATATAATAAATGGGTACCAGTGCATGCCTGTGGCCATATGATAAATCTGCTGCCTGTATGAAATAGAAAGGCGATAATCAATCCCCATAATTCCTTCTGTACTGCCTTTAAAACCACTTGACGAGTTCTCTGTGATCATTTCGGTCCATGCTTCTCTTCAGCGAATTGTAATAACAAAGACGTTCCACCTGCCTCTAGTTGAAACCATACATGGGATAACCGTACCTGTGGAGCACAAAGTTCAGGGCAAGCCTTGCGATCCTTCCATTCCCGGTTGCAAATGGATGGATCATCAGAAGCCTGGAATGGACAATTCCAGCCAGCATGACGGGATGAAGAGATCTGTCATCCTCATACCACGAAAAGAAACCCTGAAGCATGGAATCAATGTGGGCAGGATCAGGATAGCTGTATTCCCCAAACGACGTTTTTGCCTCACTGTTCCGGAACAATCCGGCCACGGACGGTTTGGTTTTCCTGAACAGTTTCCAGTGCCAGTCGTTTATGGTCCCGACAGACAGGTCATTCTCCTGCGCAAGAACAGTCTTGAAAAGTTCGTAGTGTGATCTGGTTTCAATGTTGTCGGCAACCGGCTTTTCCCATCTTTTCCTTCCATTCTCCAGCAGGCGTGTTGCTTCGAGCAGTGTGAGGCTGCATCCGCACATCTTCTGTGATACGAACGTGAAATAAACCTCGAATGAGGGCCTCGTCCACAATCTCCGACTGGGGCGGAATCTCAATTCCCAGATCCCCGGCAAACTTCTTCAGATCAGCAACAGGCATATCCTCTCACCACCCCCGGCACCACCATTGCATGCCAATTGCACACCCCCTATTATCCTTTATCGGGAGGGTTCCGGGGGACATATCCTCACAGCCTGATTCTCTCAAGGATGTCATCAAGTATCACCGTCCTGTCGCCCACAGTCCTCATCTCAGCGGCCAGTGAATTCCGGAATGAGGCGATCTCCACCCTCCTGCCTTTCTGCTTCACCCTTCTGACAGCCTCCATGTAGTCGGAGTCGCCGGAAACTATCACTGCGGTGTCAAAGGCGCCCTCCCACGCGAGGCTTATGAAGTCCGTTGCAAGAGCTATGTCAAGACCCTTCTCGATTAAAAACTCGCTCCCGTCATCGTGCTGATAGGTTTTCAGGGGTCTGATGACAACCTCGAACCCGCTGCTTCTCAACTTTTCCTGGAACCCTTTCTGGGCATCCGCACGGGAGCTGTCCTCGGAACCGTAATAGTATGCCCTTATCATATTGCGGCCGGCACACAGCTCATCCCTCAGTTTCAGATAATCTATGCGGAAGCTGTCGCCGTTCTGCGCATTGTAGTTGAGCATGCTTCTGAACACATTCGAACCGTCGATGAAAACCATAACTCTCTCATACGGGTTCATGCTTTGCATACAACAGTACGCATAAAGACTTACTGATTTAGAGGAAATATGGGGTGACCATAACCAGTTCTCCCGGCAGCCTAAATGGACCCCTGAAGGACAGGTTCATAATGCAGTGCGACCACTCCGTTACTAAAGGCTCTGGCAGAAATCAGCCTGAGTTTATGCCTATTTTGATCATCTGTAAAGAGGGGTTTACCTGCACCCAGGATGATGGGCCGGACCCGGATGCGGTACTCGTCGATGAGTTCGTTCCTCACAAGCGCAGATACGAGAGTCCCGCTCCCCACGATCGCCATGTCCTTTCCGGGGTCTTTTTTGAGTCTGGTAACTGCGTCCACCGGATCTTCGCGTATCAGCACTGCAGGGTGCCATTTCGCTTCCTGGAGCGTGCTGGAGAATACCACCTTCTGAAGCCCATTCAACTGTTCGATGATCTCTGGATCGAACCCTTCGGGGCTTGGGGATGCTTTCGGCCAGAATTCACTGAATTCCTCATAGGTGACCCGACCATACAGCATCGCGTCAACTCTTCGAAGAATCTGCTTCGACCATTCAATCTCCTCTTTGTCGAAATCGAACCAGTCGATTTCATTCTTAGGACTCGTGTAGTAACCGTCCAGGGATATTATGGTGTCCAGGATCACTTTCCGCATGCTTTCCCAATTGGGGGGAATATATATACTTGCCTGGCGCATGAGTTTACCCCCAATGGGGAGCATTGCTCCAAAGGCCATTGATTATGGTAAATTGAGCATAAAGAACATTGAATGATTATGGATCCGGCTCTGGCGGGCTGTCGACCACAGAGGCAAAGAAGGGAAGAAACTTTCGGCTATAACAGAATAAAGGAAAAAGATGCGAACCCGAAAAAGATCAGCAGGCTGCCCTTATACCGCCATAAGCCTATCGTGCTAAAGTCCATGGTGGTATCTTCAGCAGACATAAGGGTCAGGGGATTTCCCCTGGTACATGCTGATGTGTCATTCAAAGGTCCGGGCTATGAGGCCATGTTCGGATGGTTCCAGGTCATCTCCCATGATCTGGGCAGCGGCGAGACTGATTTCTCAGTGGATATCGCAGGACAGTTCCAGGAGTTCTCAAATCCTTTCTGCTACTATGGATATAAGCCAAAACACTATGATGCGCCAAGCATGAATGATCCCCATGTCAGGGTGTGGAAGGCATACACGTTTCTCTGTCCACTGTCACTGTCCAGCACTAAGGAATACAGGAAGATCATACCACTGGCAGGTTTCACATGGGGATATACCATGTCCCATGGAAAACCTGAAAGCCTTCTGGAGCTATTGACAGCAGGCAGAGATGACTGGAATCTGGTTAAAGGGAATGTTTCTTCACAGTATCCGCAGTGGGAATTCATGGATATGCCCAATATGGATGTACTGGGTCCGGTCAACTAAGTGGAGGAGACTGTTAACTTCGTGATCTTTAAGTTTGCAATCGATGCTCAAAGACACTGCAGGAGTAAGGGATAATTTTTTCTTAGAACGGGCAACGCTGATCCGAAGCGCGTAACGTATACTCTTCCATCATCAAAGATCGGTTAAAACTGGTTTTGAAGGTGCAAATCTCTCCCTCATAGCCCCGAAGCGTATTTAAAATCAGGGCAGGCATTGACTGTGACCTCAGGGACCTGGATGCAGTCACGGATGTAGACAGGAATCAGAAATAACCATATTTTTACAATTATTTTTATCATAAAAAGTGATGGGATTGCGGGAGATTTGCAGGACGAAACAGCAGCTATTGATAAAAGCGAAAGAATCCTCTTCACCGTGGGTTATTCAAACAGGCCATTTGATCAATTTCTCACGCTGCTCAAGGTCAACCGTATTGATATTCTGGTGGATGTGCGCACAATCCCGAAATCCAGGCACAGGCCGGAGTTCAATGTAGATTCCCTGCCTGTTGAGCTTGGAGCCGCAGGTATATCTTACGTTCACATGAAGGGGCTGGGAGGACTGCGTAAACCTCTGGCGAATTCCGTAAACAGCGGATGGATCAACGAAAGCTTCAGAGGATTCGCAGACTATATGCAGACCGATCAGTTCAGGCATTCCATTGGGGATCTGCAAGACCTGGCTCGAAAGAACAGGGTAGCCATTATGTGTGCAGAGGGGAACCCGTTCAGATGCCATCGCTCGTTAATCGCGGACGCGATGCTCATCCGGGGATACCGTGTGTATGAGATCACGGGCAGAAACAGGCTTACTATCCATAAATTAACGCCATTTGCTGAAGTCAGTGGAGAAAACATAACATATGCAGCAAAGAATGATAGTTTACAACGTGCCTGAGAACGCCCTGACGCTCTTTGTAGGCATCAATCCATTGATGCCATTAAGCGGAATCCCTCTTAACATTGATGTTTATTCTGAGGTCTGTTAACTTTATGCCTTAGATTTTCTAAATTATAGTGGTGGGATGTAGTATATATTATTACCCTATATAGGAATCAACTCCCACAAGCTTAATTAGTTTGAACTCAATAGTTATGCATAATGATTGAAGAAGCTAAAATGGATGAGAAGGGACGAATTAACATAGGTAGGAATACAATAAAACAATATGGGGATAGATTCTTCATTGTAAAATTATCAGACGAGATCGTGCTAATTCCCAGGCCGAAAGATCCTGTCACAGAGCTCAGGAAGTGGGGCGAAGAAATGGAAATTGGGAAATTGACGGCAAGGGATATTGGGGTGCTGGCTGAAGAAGAAGCAGAAAAGGAAGTCGGGGAAAGGATCAGCAGAAGGCATAAGGAGAGATAATGAATGCCATACGCGGATACAGATTTCTTCATCGCCATAGCTAATTCAGATGATAGGCTGAATTCATGGGCAATCAAAGCATTGGAAGATTTTGAAGGGCATATATACACCTCTATTCTGACATTGGTGGAACTTGCGCTGGTAAGCGTCAGGAAGGGGATTCCTGTGGAAGGAATGATTGCCAGTGTTCTATCAATCGCTGAGCTGAAGGGAACGAGCAAGCAAAATGCGTTAGCAGCCGCACATCTTATAGATCATGAAAAAACTGGAGTGTTCGACGCTTTCCATGCTTCATTGTGCGAAGGCGAAATAATCAGCTCAGATCATATTTACGAGAAGCTAGGTGTTAAGAGAATTGGAATCGATGATCTTCAAAATGGCTCCAAAAAGAAGTAGGAGTAACGCGAGTGAGAATCTGTAAGTGCATTGAATCAAAGTATTCCCATAAAACATTAATCAAATCCCGACCGGTCCATTTTGTGATGGTATGTTTGCGTGGGGAATATCCCCCATGAGGCAATAATAGTCACCTAAGTTGTGGGATGACTGTAAGGAGGTGATCATTCCATGTATACTGGTATGGATATCCCGGTAAAAGAAATTGTGTGTACCACCATAGATGAGCAGGGAAATGCATTAAGAAAATGCAGGGTTGAGAACAGCTTTGAGAATCGTGATGCATTGGTCAAAAACTACCCTGAGGGGACAGCTTTGTAATGGAATCCACAGGATTCCATGGGCCTACCTGCGATTTTACAGAATCCGGAGTGTTTAAACTGAAGCTTGCAGACACACGCCGACCCGTGCATCAAACTATATCTCGATCACCTGAATACCGAGTTTTTTGCATTTATTTCGCAGTATTTTATCAAACGTGACTAAGGGTACATTCTTCGAATATGCATCATATGCTATTATCCAATCGTTGAAATCTCTGAAACTTAACTTATTTTCAACCATGAAGACCGATGCCTTCTCCATTATCTTTCCAGAAAGCCAGGAAACTGTGAAATATTCACTGTGCAGTAATTCGTTGATCTTCCTTTGAACACTTTCATTATCTATTCCGTACCTGGGAAGCACAAAACCAAGCTCAACGATCGACAGTGAATTTATTATTGGGTCTTCTGACTTGTCGATAAACCCGCTTGCAGTATTGTGGTGTGGAGAATTCTCTATGGCATCATATATGAGAACATTGGTGTCGACAAGCACTGTCATTTGCTGCTCTCCTCCCATCCAGCCCTTATCTCACTATCTGCATCAAGGGATGAAAGCTTCTCACTGACTTTGAAAGTGATTCGCCCTCTTCGTTTCCCTGCGGAGTTCGTCCTGTTCCTGAGATATTGGTTGATGATCTTCGAAATATTCTTTGTGCTACCATACTTTTCTATAGATTCTTTCACGATTTCAGCGTATATTTCATCGTCCAGGTTAATGGTGGTTTTGACCATGAACATGAATCATTATACCATATAAACATTTAACGGTAAACTGTCAACTTCACAAATGGACTTTATGGTTCCCCGGCACATTATTCTATCAAAGCGTTAATCAAAACCCAATCGGAGGAACACTTCACCAAAAATCCGATCCGCCTTCAGGCAACTCTCTATTGAACCTGCATTTACGGCATAGCAGGCATCCTGCCACGGGCAATGATTCACGCCTCTTCAAACACTGCTGTGGTCAGGGATGCCGCGTTGAATTCCACCTCATTGGCCAGTATTCTGGTCCTGAATCGGTCGCCCACCACTCCCTGTATGAATCGCAACTGAAGATTGTAGCCCTCCGGGGATGCAGCATTCACCAGATCGGGCGGAGCGTTCCATATGCCATCCCATCTTCCCTCCATGAATGATGAAATGCAGATATCCAGGTATTCCAGCGCTTTTGGCGGTGTCCTGTCATTGCCGGCCTGAAAGAGATCGAGCCTGTGGATCAAAGAACCCGTGGAAAGCACGCACAGATTACCCGTTATGGATCGGGATCTCATGATCCTGCCAAGCGCCATATGCGCCTGGTATCCGAGATCCGGGCATATTGACAGCGGCACAGTCGGGATATCCGCATCCTTAAAGATGTGAAAGAGCGGTGACCATGCGCCATGGTCGAGACCCCAGTTCCCGGCCTGAACAATCCTGATCCCGGTATCTTTTCCCAGTTTTATTATCTGTTCTGCAAGTTGAGGATCGCCAGGGGGCTCGTATCTGACCTCATAGAATTCCGGAGGAAAGCCGTGGAAATCAAAAATCTGCCTGAGTCTTTCTGCTCCGACTACGCCGAAAGATCCAGATGTCTGAAAATGGGGCGTCATTACCACCACTGCGTCAATTTTGCCTGCAATTTCTTCTCCAAAGGATCTCAATGCCCTGACTGTCTCCTTATGATCCGCACCCAGATCACCGATCAGTGTCGGAGTGTTTGGCATGAAAGCAACGGCTTCAATCACGTTCACCCAACTTTTTCCCTGTAATAATCTTTCCTCCTTTATCGGCTCCAGCCAGTTTATCCAAATCCGGGAATTGCCAGATAACATGGGAATCTCAATCTTCTGCTGGATGGGAACGCATCGCTCCACTCTCGTTATTATTAGCGAAAAGCATTTTTGTTATCTGGAAAGATGTCGATTCCATGGCAAATGAACACAGATCCTGGGTAATCTCGCACACTGAATGCCCGACCTGCCATTTCAGGTTCAACTTCAGGCACTCGAAATGGAGATCTGTGAGCGCAGTCAGGTACGGATCAACATGGACCCTCACATGCCCCAATAGCCACCGGAAGGAGACATTCCTGCTTAAAATGGGAGCAGATCCTGAACCGGTAACAATATATAATGAGGGCTTCGAAAGCGAGAACTGATGACCGTTACCGGAAGCATCACTCTGGTGGTGGCCATAATTGTGATCTATCTTCGGAAAATGAAGATTCCCGTTTTTCATTATCGGTTTCATCATATCCCTTGCATCTTTCGTGATCTATATGATGTGGGTCGCAATGATTGGCCTTTCTGCAGCAAAAACAAATATCAGGATACCGGAATAGGTTGAAGGATTTGGATATGATCATTCCGGTTACATGAATGAACGGGATGGTATGGAATGACCTTTCGGGAACAATTCTTTTTTTGAATTTTTGATGAGAAAAGTTAATGCTTAAACAGGGTATGATATACTTGAATGCGTCTATACTCTGGAACTTCCAGCCAGTTCTTTGAAGATACTACATTTAACAAAATAGCAGACAAGTTGAAAAACACCTTCTTCGAACATTTTCATTATTATCCAAACAATGCGGAAGTGACTTCCTGGCAAAATTCCCTCAGAGCTGTTTCCATGGTCTTTCAGTACGCAAATCTGGTTGACCATGGAATAATACTGGAGTACCAGCTGCCCCAGTCCTCCAAAAGACTTGACTGCCTCATCTGTGGAAGGAATGCGCAGCTGAAGGATAATGCGGTGATCATTGAGCTAAAACAGTGGGAGAGTACCTTGCCATCCAGGGGAGAACGGGAATTGATTACCTGGGTGGGCGGTGCCCTGAGGGATGTGCTGCACCCGTCTGTTCAGGTTGGACAGTACAAGCAGTATCTGCAGGATTACCATACTGCCTTCTATGAAGGGACCTCCCCTGTCAGTCTGAACGCGTGTTCATATCTTCATAATTATCCCTATATTCCAGGTGACGAGATCTATGCTAACAAATTCAGTGAGTACCTCAAAAATTTTCCACTTTTTACCAAGGATGACGTAAAGAGCCTTTCCAATTTCCTGATTGGAAATCTGTCCGGAGGGGAAGGGACTGAAGTTTTAAGGCGTATTGAGGAGAGTAAGTTACGCCCAAGCAAGAAACTCATGGATCATATTGCAAATGTCATTGCCGGATTGAAAGACTATACTCTTCTGGACGAACAGCTGGTGGTTTACGACATGGTGAAGGATGCCGTAAAAGAGGGATTCTTGAATGCCGAGAAGACCACGATTATCATTGAAGGCGGACCGGGGACTGGAAAATCCGTCATAGCCATGAACCTGATGGGTGATCTATCCAGGGAGCATTATAACGCCCATTATGTCACCGGATCGAGAGCCTTCACTGCCACTCTCAGGAATATTCTGGGCAGCAGAAGCACTCTTCAGGTGAAGCTGTTCAACCAGTATGGCAGGGCTGAGGAAAATGAAGTTGACGTTCTGATTGCCGATGAAGCACACAGAATATGGCCCAAAGACCTGGATAGATTCAAAAAGGCGGAGGACAGAAACAGTGCACCCATCGTTGAACAACTTATAAGGGCTTCAAAAGTCTCTGTATTTTTTGTTGATAATCACCAGATAATCCGCCCAAATGAGGTGGGTACTTCCTCATATATAGAAGAACATGCAAGGTCCATGAATACTGGTGTGCTTAAATTCAAGCTGGAGGCTCAGTTCCGATGCCAGGGGTCTGATGCTTTCGTAAACTGGATTGACAATACACTGGAGATAGAGAAAACGGCAAACGTGATATGGTCCAGGGAAGAGGTTTTTGATTTCAGAATTTTCGGATCTCCGCAAGAACTTGAGAGAGCCATTCTAGAAAAAGCAAACACAGGAAAAAAGGCCAGAATGAGTGCCGGTTTCTGCTGGAAATGGTCGCCGCCCTATGATGATGGCACACTGCAGCCTGATGTGGTTATTGGAGATTTCAGGAGACCATGGAATGCAAAATCAGATGTGCACGGGATTAAACTTGCTCCTGGTATACCAGAAGAGAAATTGTGGGCACATGATCCCAACGGCATAAACCAGATCGGCTGCATCTATACTGCCCAGGGCTTTGAGTTTGACTACATTGGTGTTATATTTGGCCCCGATCTGCGGTACAACTTCGACAAACAGATTTGGGAAGGACATCCAGAGAACTCCGCTGACACCACTGCCAGAAGGTCGGGAGGCAACTATCTGACTCTTGTAAAGAATGCCTACAGAGTACTGTTATCAAGGGGGATGGAGGGGTGTTATGTGTATTTCATGGATAAGGAAACGGAGAGGTTCTTCAGGAGCAGAATGGAGAGAAGAAATGATTAGCCTGCTGATCGTAGATTGATTTTCCCATAGGGGGAGATGGTTGATAATTCTGCCTCATATATCTGGTTAACACGATGCAAACGTTCCAGACGTTGATTTCTGAACTTGAGTTTCGGATTGAGGTTGATGGACAATCTCATGCATAAGCAGTCATGTTTCAGAAGAACTAGTTAGTATGGAAGGATTTCTCACACGACCAAAAGGTTCTCAAAGAGATTAGGAGTGTTTCAGAAGAACTAGTTAGTATGGAAGTAAGCATTGATAACACATTTTGACCACTTTAAAAAATAATGTTTCAGAAGAACTAGTTAGTATGGAAGTGGACCGTAATTATCATCATGGTATCGTTCAAGCCATAGTTTCAGAAGAACTAGTTAATATGGAAGGTCCTGACAATCTTAGTCTCTTCGACAGTCTGCTCCTTTGTTTCAGAAGAACTAGTTAGTATGGAAGGCCCAATCAGTCAGACTAGGGAATTCAAAGGGAAGAGAGTGGGATTTCAGCTTGACCTCCGCATGATATTCATTGTCAGTATTGCATGCTGATCTTGGGACTTACACGGTTTTTTGTTAATTACCAGGAATTATGTATGTGCACTTTCACTAATACTGGGATATGGTAATCCAAGGCTTTTCAAAGCGTCAGAAGCTGCACTGCTCTCCGATGAAGTGTACAGATCTTCTGTTTCAGCAACGATAAGGACAACATCCAGGCAATCGAGATCCTTCCTTATGCTGTCGATTGTCCTGCCTGAAAGTTTTCCATCATTCTTGAAAGCAGAAGCTGTAATGATACGTGTATAACCAGGAAATTTCCTTCCCTATGCCTCATGGCCGACAGATAACAGAATTCGTTCTGTGAGTGTCTTCACATACTCTTCAGGGCTCATTTCGTTGTCGTTCCACCACACAACATAGCAGAGGAGTGATCCGAAAAATGCCTTCTTGACCGGGGTTGGTATGGAAGCTCCTAAGAGATCTTCCAGATTTGAAAACATTCTGTCTATCTCATGGAAGCACAACTCCCTCAGGGAAAGTTCAATCTGCCTGTATCTCTCCTTGTTTGCCATGGTCATCAGGAGCAGACTTCTGAGTTCGGGATTTTCATACTTCTTCAGGAAAGATACCCCGAAATCCGTGAGGAGCTCCTGTGCGCTGCCGTGTTTTCTTCCGTTCACGCCGGTGATCTCCTCGACGGGCACCGACCTGAGGGCAGCTTTCTCTATGAGGTTATCCTTCTTCTTGTAATAGAAGAAGACTATGCCCTTGCTGACCCTGGCTTTCTTTGCGATCTCGTCAATCGTTGCAAGATCATACCCCTTCCTCGAGAAGACCCTGATTGCGGCATTCAGGATCTTTTCCTCCTTATCGTTATTATTCATACAGATGATGATGCCGTGAAGGTATATCTATTAATCGGTTGGTCAGTATTTATTGACCAGTCAGTCATAACACTTAAATATTTATTGACCATACAGTCAACCATGGCAGATACGCAGAGTAAAAGCATGAGAAAGGTTGGACTGGATTTCGGCCTGATAAGCGGAGCGGAATGGCTGATCATAATAGCCGCCTTCATGGGCAGGTTCCTGCTTCAGTTCTATCAGACCTCGATCGGATCCCTGGGATTGGCATTTGGAATGACTTCTTTTGAAATCGGGATAGGTTTTGCACTGTTCACGCTGGCTTTCGCAGTCGCTGCATTTCTGATGCGCAGGTTCAGGCCCAGCCAGCTGAAGACTGTGGAAATAATATCGCTTGCACTCCTTGGCATAACGATGCCCCTCTACATATACGCATCGGGCTTCTCTGAGGTTTACACACTGATGATCACAGACGGCTTCATAACCGGACTTGTCATGGATTCGTTCATGACAATGGCCGGAATGGCTTCAAAGGACCAGTCACGGAGGCAGGTCGAGCAGGCCTCATTCTCCTTCTGGGTTGCCCTAGCCCTGATCATAGCGCCCTTCGTGACCGGATATCTTCTCGATCTGGGCATCAAGGAGATTTTCCTGATATTTGCGGTGATGGCCTTTGTTGCGATTCCATTCGTGGCTGCCCTGACTGGAAAACACTCCCTCCAGTACATGGAGGCAAAGGGCCACAGGGGAAGCGCGAGCATTGCATCACTGTTCAAAAACAGGCAGTTCAACTGGGCGGTCATAGCAGCTTTCGCGTACACCATACCGTTCTACATCATATTCTCCTATGGGGTTATCTACGGCACCGTTCTGGGACTTTCCGCGACCACTGTATTCTACCTGTTTGCTGTGATGTTTATAGGCGATGTCGTGACGAGGTTTATCATAAGGCTGAAATCACCTGTTCAGAATAAGAGGCCATACATGGTCTTTGCAGTGACCATAGCGCTCATCTCATCAGTGTTCCTTGCAATGAGCTCTCTTTCGGTTGCTTTCTTCATTCTGGCATTCCTGATCGCAGCAATACCTGACGGAATCGCCTGGACGCTTGGGATACAGATAGCCAACACCACATTCAGGCCTGAGGAAATCGGAACTTCCACCTCTTTCTTCAGCTCTTCCATGATGATCATGTCCGCCCTGATGCCACTGGTTGGCTACATGTTCTCCGTGAAATTCTTCGGATTCATCACGACGCTGTGGATATTCGCAGCGGTCACCGGCATATTCTTCATGTGGGAACTGGTGCTCAGGCCAGAAAAGACCAAGAGTGATCAGGGTAGCGCAGCGTAGAAAGCACAGGGTGAAGACATGGCGAAGATACTGCTGATAATGGACGGAGACGAGAATAAAATAACGATGCAGTCTGGAATGGGACAGAAAATGAATGCATCTGATGCAGCCTCATCCAGGGATGAGGGCAATAGAAGGCGGTCAGAATCCCGGAAGATGGGGACATGAAAAGCCAGAGAATTGCGCTGACCGCGGGCGTTCTATATACGATTGTGATCATTGTTGCCCTCACCTTCGCCATAAGGGCCAGCAACAACATGATTCAAACCACGATACCTCTCCTGGCCAGGTATGATCTTTCCTACAGCCAGTTGCTTGTGGGGGGTGCTTGTGGCATCGCTGTCGGCTTCCGCACTGGTTTCATCACTTCTCAACAGCGCCATCAGGGTCCGGTTTCGTAGAAAACTCTTCGTACTGGCATCGATCGCATATCCGCTGACAATATTCCTCTTTTCGTTTTCGTCTCCTGTCTCGGTGATGGTCTTTGTGATAGCCAGCGGCTTATCCTACGGCCTCATTTTCCCGAATATAATGACCTCCGCAGGACTGTTTCAGGACAGGAATGTGAGGGAGAGGATACTTGCAATCTACACCCTTGCACTGGGAGTGAGCCTCATTGTCGGACCTGCACTGGAATCTCTCATCGTGGCCCGTTATTCGCTCAGAACAGCCTTCCTGTTTTTTGTTCCCCTGGGAATTGTCGGAGCGGTCCTTTCCCCGTTTGTCAGATTTCCGGAAGAGAGAAAGGCCGAGAGGAGATCATCCGTATGGACACATCCCGGTTTCAGGGTGGGAATCTACACCTTCCTGGTATACAGTATGTCAACCGCTCTGATTCTTTCGTTCGGGGGAATTTTTGCAAAGCAAATCTATGGCGCTTCCTATTCTCTGGTCATTCTCCTTTTCGCAGTTTTCTTCACTGCCTCTTTCGCAACAAGAGCGTTATTTTCCGTCCTGAAGATTGGGAATATATTCCCGTATGTGATGCTGATGATGTCCATTTCAATCATTGGGCTTGTGATGGTTTTCTTAAGCGAAAATATAGTGATCTATGCGATCGCGTTCGTTATTCTTGGAATACCCCATGGTCTTGGCATGCCGATTGCGATGTTTTCTATCGGTCGATCATTCACCATGGAGGAGAGGAACGTGGCGAACAGCTACTTCACCTCGACCATGATGCTTATGATGGTGATCATGCCTGTTCTCGGCGGAACCTTCCTGAATATGGTGGGGTTCAAATCGCTCCTGCTCTTCATTACGCCTGGAGTGCTTGTGTTAATGATTCTAACGCTGAAGGTTTTCGTGTCACAGAAAGCGCAGAAGGGCAGACCTGAAAATTGAAGAACAGGATCGAGAAGAAAAGGAAGTTGAGAGAAAATGTCTCATTGGAAGACAGGCCATCTGTCCAAAATAAAGGGGATCAGATCACCTCTCCGTCATGGATACTACAAACCTCTCCGACTTTTTGCACTGGTTCGCTGATCCTTTCCCTTATGGTTATGGATCTGGCTACCACTACTCAACCACCTCTCGGGGCATGTTCATGGACACTGCAATATCTCCCCGGGTTATCCGATACGACTTTCATCCCATGCAGCTGGCAGGACACTGGGAAGGCTGATATCGTATTGCAATTCCCAAAGGTACCAGTGGTGGGGGTACATATTTCCTGATGGTTCCATGGGACGTGATCGCACTGCCAATGATGCTGAATAGAACTTCCGCCTTTTTGCGTGTCGTTTTCATACAGATCAGAGAGGATCGGTCTGATCCTTTCGAAATCAATGCAGTCTGATGTGCCAATGAGTGAGTCTCCAGGATTTCCAGTCTCTTTGCAGAGTGGGGACAATCCGGTTAGGAACAGGCTCATAACAATTGTTCATAAGGATATGAAAAAAGTTTCCGGTGAGGTATTTGGAAATCCTCATTTGTTGAATGTTTTGTTCCTGAAGGTTTGCTGAATTCCCTGAATTAAGGAATACTTTGCCGGAATCTTGGAAACGTTTTCTGATTCGTTTATACCTATCGCAACCGACAAAAGAGAGAGTAGTGTGATTAGGGACATAACTGCCGCAACGAACGCCATGGAAAATCTCAGAGAGAAGAGAACCGCAGGTATCAAGGACGAGATTATGATACCTATTATCGAGAAATAGGCTGCAATGGTCGTTAACCTTACCCTGTCCCTTGAATCTGTTGATATTTCCGGAATAAGGGCCAGATACGGAGTTATTACGTAGGCAAAAAGGAAGTTAAAGAAGAGCATGTATGTCAGAAGCAGTATAACATTCAGAAGGAAGTGTGAGGTCGGTACCCACATAAGGTAAAATGAG
>JBMFWA010000022.1:0-21261 GCA_049965715.1 Thermoplasmata archaeon | reverse complement strand
TCCTGCATATTTTCGCCTCTTCAAATCCGAATTGTGCAGGACCTTTTCAATTTTACAGCAGATCTAATACACGATCTCAATAAATAGGATCAAAGATAAAATAGACCTCTGCAATCTTGAAGTTATGGCACACGGAAACATCAAGGTAAACGAGCCTCCACCACAGCCCATCATAGCTCCGCCCGGAAAGTCTGAAAAGTACAGGGGAGTCAAACATACAATACTTGTAATGAGCGGCAAGGGAGGCGTGGGAAAGTCAACTGTGGCCGTCAACCTGAGTGTGACCCTGGCACAGATGGGATATTCTGTTGGGCTTGTTGATGCAGATATCAACGGTCCCGATGACCCGAAGATGCTAGGTGTCACCGAGATGAAACTTTATGCGGACGATAACGGCATTGTTCCTGTCATGACACAGTACGGGGTCAAGGTCGTGTCCATGGCATTCCTCCTGCCTTCGGAAGAAACCGCAGTGATATGGCGCGGCGCACTGAGACACAAGGCGATACAGCAGTTTCTTGAGGATGTTTCCTGGAAGGATACTGATTACGTCATCATTGATTTTCCGCCCGGTACCGGCGATGAGGCACTTACCGTCGCTCAACTTATACCTGATTCAGACGGAGTCATAATAGTCATAACCCCGCAGGAAGTGGCTCTTCAGGATGCCAGGAAAGCTATAAATTTCGCGCAGCAGATGAAGCTCAAGGTGCTTGGTCTGATTGAGAACATGAGTGGATTCAAGTGCCCGCACTGCGGTGAGACGATAAATATATTCAAGACGGGCGGCGGTGAGAGAGTCGCAAAGGAGCATAACATACCCTTCTTCGGCAGAATACCCATATTCCCAGAGGTTGTTGACATGGCTGACCAGGGGGTTCCCGCAGTCATAAAGAATGAAAGCATGATGGAGAGCTTCAAGCTGATCGCACAGAACCTGATGGAGCACGTGGAGGATGGAAGCAAGAGCCAGACTGCTTCCTGAGTCCGCTTATTTCCTGCGCCTGAGAATAATTATTTTTCAGCATAGCGCACCGTTTCACGATCCAGATTCATATAAAAATGCAATTACAAGGGACCGAAAGGATATCCCAATTTACTGAAATGAAAAAAGAATCGCGAAAATAGTTAAGAATCTGATTTATCGTAATGGGAATCCATTTCAAAATTGAAGGCTGATTCATTCCGGAACTGCCTTCAATCTCATAGTTACTGAATTATGTTTTTCGTGACCGTCTCCATAAGTACGCCGCCAGGCCTGCAACTATTATTACCGCTGCAACTGCTCCTATCTCAATGTATAGAGTGTATGAGACCCTGGATACCGGCGAGAATTTGACATTCACTGAAGCCGCCGATCCGGATACTGTGATGTTTCCTGTCCTGTTTGTGATTGAATATCCGCTCAAATAACTGACAGAATAACTGTAAGTTCCATTTGTAAGAGACAGGGTTGTATAAGTGCCTGTGACGTTGTATTCATGCCCGTTTACAGTGACCGTCCATGTGGAATTTGCGGGAAGACCTGTCTCTGAAATTGTGACCTGATACACCACAGGTGAGAACTTCACGCTTATTGAAACTGATGAGCCATCTATCTTAACGCTTCCGGTTCCGTTGGTTATGGTATAACCACTCACAGAACTGACTGAATAAGTGTAAGTTCCATTGATAAGCGCGATGGTGATCTGATCTGTGCTGTTGCTGTACTGAGTACCGTTCAGTGTAAGCTTCCATGCGGCGTTTGAGGGGAGACCCGATTCTGTGAACTTTACCTGGTATTTCACAGGAGAGAAGTCAACCGAAATCGATATGGCGGAGTTCGCATCAAATGTTCCACCTGTAGCTCTGTATGACTTGTCTGTGGTGGCTATTGTGTAAGAATAAGTCTGGTTTATCAGTGTGACTGAATAGGTGGCTCCAGGCTGTAGTGCGCCTGATGAGGGTCCGCCAGTTATGTTCACATACCATGTGTTGCCGCTTGGGAGGCCGCTTTCTAAAAATGAGACTGTGAACGCTTTGGTCACGGAATAAGTATGGATATCGTTTCCCCCATTCTCAAAATCAAGGGTAAACAGGCTCTGGTTCCGTGAGCTGAAAGCCATACTTGGACTCCCGGTGAACGCATAAACTGATGCCAGAACAGAACCATTGGCAGGTGAAACCACGGTGATATTGCCAGTGTAGGGAGGGAAATTGCTGTCAGTGCTCAAGTATATGTAGCCGTTCAGGGCATCCGTGAATCCAGAGAATATCTGGCCTTTCACGTCTGGTCCCGGTAGGTAGGCAAAACTTCTTGCATTGAAAAGAAGAGTGGTGTTATTGACCTCGTTGCTGACCATGTAATTGCCGGATGAACCATATGGATACAGCAGCGATGGATAATAATAGGTAGGCGCAGCATAGTAACTCTCAGATCCTGTTGACAGATTGAGCACATCTATGCCACTGCCGTTCGCTACCATCATGTTCTGATCATAGACGGCGGGTGATAGAACAACAGGATATACATGAAAGAATATCTCAAATAAAAACTGGGGGACCAGGTTCGTAAAATTATGTTCACCGACTATAGTGCCGGAGGGCTGAAGCGTGAAGACCGTGCCGTCGTTACTGTTTGTATCATTGTATCCAAACACATATATCAGGTCAGACTGTGGAGACTGGGCGATATTGAATGCTGAGTTCCTGAGATCAGCAAGGGTCACATTTTTGACTATTGACATTGTTTTTGCATTTATCACTGTAAGGTTTCCGGTGCCCGCGTTGCTGACGTATAGATATCCATTGGCTGGATCATAATAGTCGAAAACCGGTATTGATGAAGGGCCAAGTATTATACTGGAGAGATAATTTCCAGTGGTTATGTTGTATGCCAGGATTAGCCCCTGAGTGCTTGCAACACTGAAGAGGACATTGGTGCTGTTGTCTATGGCAATGGATGGAATTAAGCTGCCTCCAGAAGCCAGATCATTGTATCCTGTGAACTGTTCCCTCATAGACGGGTTTAAGGATGTGAGGGGTCTCACGTAGGATGCATTCAGGGGAGATTCATAAAATATAACATAACTGTGTGGCAGCCCGTTTACGGAAAAGTACATGATGTCAGGCAGCGGGATGTATCCACTTGGTGTCGTGTTGAAGATCGCCTCGTAAGTGCCGTTCATAAGGGAGATGTTGTTGTATGCTGTCGTGCTGTAAAATGTCACATTATTGACTGATCCGCCATAGATTTCGGCGGACCATTCCAATCCCACAGGTACGCCGGATTCATGGAAGTTTGTTATATATTTGACAGGCACAAACGACACATTGATCGTTACGGACGCCCCGTTCACAGTGAAGTTCCCGCTTTTGTTGGCCGGCCTGTAGTCGGAATCACCGGAGGATATGGTGAAGTTGTAGTGGCCGTTGGGGAGGGATATATTTGAGTACGCCGTCGGGGTAAGTCCCCCATTTTCAGTGAAGCCTTCCAGATTGGGGATGTTTCTTCCCCAAAGTGTTCCCGCAGGCAGGCCACTCTCATGGAAGACAACGTTGTAGGACTGGAATGTAAACGGCAGATTTATTCCGCTTGCAGTGGAATTGAGTTCGAATATGTATCTGAAATTGTTGAAGTTCGGGAAATCATTTGTCTGAAAACCAAGCGTGACATTGAGCATCTGGCTGCCTGATATAATATAGGGTAGCCTTGAGGAATTCTGGTATACGTTGTCCACAGTTCCGATTGTGTATGAATCGTTTATGAAGCCCACGCCGAAGGTGTGGTTGTTGTTCATGTTGATGGAATGTGAATAGTTGTACTGGAAGGGTCCCTCTCCGTTATAAAACGTGAGACCAGGCCCGTTTGTCATGTTTTCGGCCCAGCCAGACGTGACTACTGGACTTGTGTAATCCATTCCATCTTTCCCAAATCCAACTCCACCAAGATCATAGGAAGTACTGCCGGTCGTGGAGGGTGAGTGCATCACGCCATAGGCCTCCGCATAACCCGGATGAGCGTACTGAACCCTTGATGTTATATAGGAATCACTAGCTGTGAATGTAATGCCGTTATCCACTGCGTAGTTAGAATTCAGGGGAATCCATTTTGAAGTGTTCAGCTTTGCCCCTGCAAAATTATCATATAGATTGAAGATGTGAGATCCGTCATCGTACAGCCCGTAATCGTTGGTTAACTGCGGGGCTTCACCTATGGAATAATTGTTCAGGATGTTGTTTCCTACCCTTGCCGCATCCATGAATATTTCCAGCACACTGTGAGCTGGGATGGAACTGTTTATCCTCAACCAGAACGACGTGTTGTAATCCGTATAACTGTTTCCGGACTGGAGCCATGATGGGACTACATAGCCGCCCAAAATTGTGAAGAAAACGTTTGAAAGATTGGCATTTTCATTTCCAGCGTAATGAGAACTGTTGACCACGATGTGCTCGTCAAAGTTTGAAGGAGTGGGTGTGGAAAGATTGTTTATGATATAAAGCGTCGCCAGCTGACCGTATGGAAAACCCACGTCCGCATGGTGATTCCCGTCCGCAACCACACTGGAGTGGGATGTCAATACGGCGGCTCCGGCGAACAGCATGACTGTGGATATTACAATTGCTATGATTTGGTTATAATTTTTAGACACAACTATATAAAATTTATAAATATAAATACCTTTTGATTCGTTAATGTGAACACGTATGAAAAATACAGGGTGTTTAGAACGGAACCATTTCCGTATCTTTATATGATTATGGAGACGTTAACCAGAAGCCCCAGAAGAAATTGATATCTCACAAATATACTTGGAACCAATGAAGTGAAGAACAGTTCTGAGAATGTTTGAGATTCCCCAGCACATTCTCGACGAGGATCGTTATTTCGTGAAATCTGAGGATCTTAGAAATTGACCCGGACTCTCCATCCGTCCTTCTCCTGCATTGCATCTGCGGTGATTCCTCTCCTGCGGATATCCTCGACGGCCTTTTCTGCGGATACCTGATCTCTGAACTGCATGAATATGCAGTCAAGGCCGAATTCAGGCATCAACTGCTGTGTCGAGATAAAATCCTTTATTTTGTCCACAGTATTGAGAAAGGTCTGCCTGTCTGTCCTCAGAATTCCCCTGTCTATTCTGGAAAGCCCGAGGGATACCACCCCGTCATATGTCGCCTTGAGAACCTTCCTGCTTTTCAGCGTCACCGTTGAAGGCTTCACACCATAAACCACCAGAGCGATGCCGACTATTACCACCGATACTGGAACATATAGTATCGCATGTCTCAGCAGAAGCAGGTAGCCGATGAGAACAAGAAAAATTCCAGGGAGAACCTTGAGAGGATTCATTTAATGAAATCCACAATTGAAACAATCTTTATTATATTTCCCAATCGAAAAACACACTTCGGATTGAATACTGTGATGTCCGAACGGGCCATTGCAAATTTTGAGAATGAAGCCTACAGGACGGTTCAGTCATCAAGTTCCTGAAAAATCTGCACACCAAACATTTCCTTAAGCCTGGAGTTGGAGAAGAGCGACAGGGCATCGAACAGAACTCCATATGTTTCACCCTCCGGGTCGCTTTCTATCGTTTTCAGAATGCAGTGCTTCATTGATTCCACTTCCCCGTTGACCGTATCAACAATTCCGCTCTTGATTATTTCCTCAAACCAGTCAATGAAGTCTGCGCTGGACTTTGCAATTTCCGCCGGATCGGAATCATTATCATCCTCCTTTGATCTGATCATCTGAATGTATTTGTTCTCAACCTGTTTTATTAAGTTAGCACAATCCATGTAACCAATCCATCTTCCAGGCAAACTATCTGAATACCGTATTAATTTTTTGTGGTATGTTCACGGATGAAAATTGTAAATCGATATGACATCCATTTGCTCGCGGAGAAGCCTTATCAGGCCCTTGAACCAGTTGATACTGTGGGTTTTTTTGAAAATTTCTCGATGTCCAGATCAACGTTTGGCGCAAAGAGTATTGCAGAGATGTTATCCGTTCCGTCCATGTCATTTGCGAGATTCAGCATCTGGTTGACCTTCTCCTGGCATGGAGCCCTCATCTGTATGATGTTCTCCAGAACCCTGTGGAGCGGTTCCCATAGCCCGTCGCAGCACAGAAGAATATGATCGCCGGAAAATATCCGCCACACATAGATATCCGGTGATATCCCTTTCTGGAATCCCAGCCCGAGGCTTATCTCGTTCCTCCTGGGGTGAAATGTCGCCTCATCTTCCGTTATGACTCCGGATTCCACAAGTTCCTGCACATAGGAATGATCCCTGGTCTTCTGGATCGCGTATCCGGGATTTATGACATAGGTCCTGCTGTCGCCCACGTTTGCAATAACCGCCCATCCATCCCTGTAAAATACCGCTGTCACCGTTGTGCCCATCTCTGAATAATGATTGGATGCCTTGAACTGGATGATGTTATTGTTGCCCTCTTCGATTGCCTCCCTCATTATCTTTATGGCATTATCTACATCAGATCGCAGGATCTCATTTCCCCTGGCCTTGAATGCATCCACAGCTATCTTGCTTGCAATCTCGCCCTTCTCGCCGCCACCCATTCCGTCGGCAAGAACGAAGATGCCTGATTCGTCGTACCTGTCTGCATTCTGTCCGCTGTAAACCTGAAAATAGATTGAATCCTCGTCCTTTTCCCTGACCTTGCCCCTTATGCTACCAGATCCAACATCCAATCAAATCACC
Organism: Thermoplasmata archaeon; assembly: GCA_049965715.1. Classification (GTDB taxonomy): domain Archaea; phylum Thermoplasmatota; class Thermoplasmata; order Thermoplasmatales; family Thermoplasmataceae; genus JAKAFX01. The sequence goes on along the minus strand of JBMFWA010000022.1, from coordinate 14,544 downwards.
ATACTCAGAATATCTTGTGAAATGCAAATGTCCCTCCCTTCATGTCCTGCCTGAAATAGTAAATTGTGTCCATTTCAAGATTCTGCCTGACCGTCTTCTCAGGCATGATTCCAATCTTCTTCGCAAAGGAGAGCCTTCCCCTGGCAGTCACCATTGAATAGAAGCCCGTCTGCTGATCGTAGCTTATGGTACCTATCTGGGTTTCCTCTTCCTTCTCCGTATCATATATCCTTATGTTCTTCACATCCAGGTAAACATTGAATATCCTGTTTGCCGTGACCTTGGGTGAGAAAATAAGGGAATATCTCTCGTTCCTGATCAGGTGGTGTATCTGCCCCATATCGGTGACGATGAATTCCCCCTTCCATCCGTTGATTGCTGCAATCATCTCGAACGCGGACTGGAACCTGTCATCCGGGTTGAAAGAAAGGCTCTTCTGGATCACGAAATATGTCTCCGGAGTGACCTTTCCCTTTATTTCGGATTCCAGGAAGTCCCTGTTGATGTAGGAGTGTCCGTATTTGGATTTCATAACGTCCTCGTCCAGGAATTTCCCGGTGAGCATGGAGCACATAAGTGCGCCCACTGAATATGTGTCGTAGGATGCGGATATCCTGATCTTGGTCTTGGAATCAAGTTCCGGGGGATGGTAGCATGGGACGCCTATTCTCTGGCTGTGGGAGAAGAATGATGTTGATCTCCTTTCCGTGAGCGTTTTCGATGTCCCGAAGTCGATGATTTTAGGACCTGCCTTGGAAAGAACTATGTTTCCCGGATTCAGATCACGGTGGTACACCTCATGCAGATGCAGGTAGTTCAGCGAATAGAGAAGATTGAGGGCGATGGCTACTGTGTCCTCCTCCGTCATGATCTTTCCTACCTTGTTTTCGCTACCAAGCTGGGAGCTGAGGTTCTTCCCGTCTGCGAATTCCTCCACAAGATAATGCTCCGATTCCTCCTTGAAGTAATCGAGGTACTGCACAATGCCGGGATGGTTCAGCTGTGATAATATCCTGCTCTCCATGTAGAGCTGCCTTATTGAATCGGCGAGAAATTCCCTCTTCTCCTTCTCGGATTTTGATTCCTCGTCGTAGACACGGGGAATCTTGATCACCACATTCCTGCCTGTAATTACATCCTTGCCCTTGAAAACGTATGCAAATCCGCCCGCCCCCAGTAGATCCTTGTTTCTCTTCTTGTTTCTCTCCAGGTTGACATCATACCTGCCATGCAGGTATTCTGCATTTCCCAGCTGGTATGAAAGCGACATGGAATATGGTATCTTATCCGTATAATTCTTCGTGAAGCGGAACAGTGGTTCGTAAAATATCACTGCTGTGACGATCACGGAAACAATTATGATTTCCAGTGCAACGGGATTCCAGACGCCGGAAACCCTCACCGAAAGTATGGAATAGATGCCGTTGAAGAATCCCAGGATGAGGGCGACAAAGAGTACCAGTGAAAAGTACTTTGTCCCCCTGACTGCGAATGCACTGATCACGGCCAGTATTACCAGGCCTGCGAACAGCACGTAGCTGTCAAAGACAACACCATTGAGCGGCATGTCCGTGAAGAGTGTGGAGAGGCTGCTGTAGCTGACATAACGAATATATGAAAGGATTCCTGTAAAATCAGTGATTCCCAGTGCAGACACAAGGAATATCAGTCCTGTCACCGGCCAGTAGCGGTAAAACTTGAATGCCGAGACAATCTTGTGAAAGCCAAGATCCATTTCCCTTGGGTTCATGCCAGCTATGCCTGTTAATGAAAGAAGAGTGAAGAGAGCTTCTATCTCAAAGCTCCTGAAATACACATAGAGATCATAAAGGGAAAGCAGTACAAGGATAAAGTAAACAAGCTCTATGATGAGTGAGACTGCATATCTCTTCCTTATGCGCATCAGGAAGATTGAGAATACGATTATTATGGCGAGTGGCGTCAGGAAGACACCGATTCCGCCCGGTATCAGATATATATACATCATGTATACGAAGAAGACCGCGCCTATCATTGCGATCGGAACGAGGGTCCTGTCCGATGCTTCCTTGATCCTGATCTGCCTGTCCTTGTTCGAGTATACTGTGACTATATCCGCCAGAAATATGATGGCAAATACCGTTAGAATGCCAGAATCCCCATAGTATGTCAGGAAAAGAAGAGATATGACAAGAACTGCAGAAACCGAGTTGAGCGGATGCAGTGTCAGAATGTCCGAGGATGATCTTGTAACTCTTTCATGGGGTTTTAACCACCTGGCAGTGAAGAACTGGTATGGAAAAAGGGACAGGGAATACAGAACCGTGCCCCAGAATCCGTATGCGAGATCAATGAATATGAAACCTGTTGCTCCCGACAGGGTTGAGACAGTCACGAGGACAGGCATCATCACCCTGTTTTCATTCTCGCCCTTTCGCGATGCACTTCCCGAAGCCCCCCGGTCAATCCAGCCTGCCGACCAGGAGAGTGCAAACATGATTATCAGTATGAGCGAAAGTACTGCTGTCAGCGCAAGATATGATACAATGCCGGACAGCGGGGCCAGAAAAGACATGGAAATGAGAGCAGGTATGATAAGGATGCTCGCAATTATGATTGTAGCACTGTGAAATTTTATTCCCAATCCTAATATTTTCATCCTAGATCAATCTGCAGCTTCTTCTTACCATATTGAGCGGATACTATTTATCCTGTACCTTGAACTGTATGGTTATCATCCCGTTTCCCTTCTGGTTTGATGCAAGGCCGATGATGTCCTTGTTGTATATCCTCTGTTTCACCTTCTTTCTTGTGTGTGACGGGTCCATGATGTGCCCGTTTATTGATGTGCCGTTGAGGGAGTTAAGATCGGTCACGTAGAAATCACTGCCCTCCATTGTTATTCTCAGATGCGGCGAGCTAACGAATTCAGCTCCCGGGAGCCTGTACAGCTGATCCCTGCCAAGTTCAAACGGGAACTTCTTTATCTGGATCGGATACAGCCCTGCAGGATAAAGCCATGCGATCATCCCGATCTCCTTTTTTTCCAACCTTTCGCCGCAGTTCACACAGAAACCCTTGAGCGGAGGAGTGTTGACGAAACCGCAGTTCCTGCAGGTTACACTTTCTTCACCGGTAGATTCCTTTGACGGTACATCTATTATAAGGTGCTGCCCGTCCCTGAGGCAGAAGTTTGCGCTCATATCATACCTGCTGCCGCAAAGGGGGCACATTTTCTCAAGTTCTGTAGGCTGATCGTGAGCTTCCTCCCTTTCCTTTTTCTTGAATATCATGCAGGATTCCCCCATCTGGTAATGAGATATGGAACATGATACTTTCGCGGAACCTTATCCATGTTAGAACAGAAAGTTTTAAGGCTAAATAAAATTAACATGCAAATCATAAAGGGTCAACATGGATCTTGCTTTTACCTTCACTGTTTCACCTGAGGTTCTTAAGAAGTGTCAGGAGATTACGGGCCTCAACCCTGTCATCGACAGGGAATCCGGATCCGAGATACAGATTGTCGCCACCAAATATAAAATCACGGAGAAGACAAAACTCATCCAGGGAATATATGCAAGCCTGGACGGACTTGGATTGAAGGCGATACCCCCCAGCGTTACGGTTTGCAACAATCCCGGTGCATTCGGCTTTTCCACCGCAGAACATGTTTTTGCACTCATTCTTGCTGCAACAAAGAAACTCATCGATCTCAACAACAAGACTCATCATAAGATATTCAAGAAGGAGCCGGTCAGATCCATAAGAGGAAAGAAGATCGGCATAATAGGTTACGGGGAGATAGGCAGGCAGATCGCGATCTTTGCGAAATCCTTCGGGATGGAGGTTATCGCCTACACAAGAACGCAGACCGAAGACCCCAATGTGAACACCTTCGCGGTATCCATAGCAAGGCTGATCACCCTGTCTGATATCATTGTCATCGCATTGCCGTTGACAAACAAGACAAGGGGGATCATCAACAAGGATGCGCTTGCAATGTTCAACGGGGAGATGATTGTCAACATCGCCAGGGCCGATATAGTGAACAAGGAGGACATGCTCTTCTATCTCAAGAGGTTCCCGGAGAGATATTATCTGGCGGATGTGTGGTGGGGGGAAACCAGGATAACCGATGAAATTCCGCCAAACTGCATTCTCACTCCCCATGTCGGTGACGAGGTCCCGGGTGACTTCGACGAATCAATAATAAATGCCTGCAGGAATGTCAGGAAATTTCTGGACGGGGCTCCTGCGAACGTTATCGATCCTGCAGAATACTACTAGGATCAGAAGCTGTCCAGGGTGGTTATCCTGCCCTTGTTTCTGACCTCAGCCTTCTCTCCGGCTATCCTGATCTCGCTTCCCACGCTTTCCAGAACCCTGTTGAGAGTTTCCTCCACCCTCTTGGAATAGTAGTCCCAGTCCGGCTTGTATGTGAATTTTGTTCCCTCGATGTAGGGCTCGACCTCCTGCGGCGATTTGCTGCTGTCAGTCACAATCCAGGAGACCTTCATTCCAGGAATAAATGTCTCGCCCTGCGTCATGAGCTTTTTTGCTATTCGCACATTCGCCAGTGAATCCTCGGCCTTGTATTCTCCGAAATTCTTCACGGATCTTGAAATGACAAGCTTGGAGATGTCTATGCTTGGATCACCTTTTCTTACCTTGTCTATGATTTCTGTGGCGTATTTCTTTGCGCCGTCGATGTCCTCGTCCAGTATATACTGGAAGACTCTGGAAAGCGATTCGCTCTGCAGATCGAAGGAATCTGTCCTGCGCATCTCGTATCCCCTCACAAGGGTCTCGCCGGCCTGCTCCTTTGGATAAACGATTCTTCCGGCATACCTCTTCTTGGCACCATGGCTGAAGAACGGATTCATGACCTTCTCGAACTCCAGTATTATTCCCTCATCGGATGAAAGGCGATCGCTCAGGCTTTTACCGAATTTTATGACCTCCTCCAGATCTGTCAGACCGGATTCGATGAAGATGCTGTCCGTATCACCATATATGACCTTGTGTCCTTCCTTCCTGAGCTTTTCAATCAGTCCGGTTATGGTTTTCCTTGCAAACGCTGTTACAGCAGCTCCAATCTCCGGATTAGTGAACCTGTAAAACGAGGAGGCAAGAACACCGTAGAATGTGTTCATCAGTATCTTGATTGCCCCCTGGATCCCGTCATAGTAAGCCCTGTCAGATGGATCGGCCTGCTTCATTATCTTCTTGACCCTGTCCCGTTCATCCATCAGGTCCTTGAGGATTCTTGGAATCAGTCCGCTCCTGACGGATTTGTCAAGGAATTTTATGCCGTTCGGTGCGACGATGGTACCTTCCGGGCTCAGGGTTGTGAAGCATATGTTGTATTTCATGATCATGGAAGGATACATGCTCTTGAAATCCAGCACAACCACGTTGTTATATAGGCCTGCACCCATGGATTCGACATACCCGCCCTCGATGGGCCTGTCCTTTCTTGAGTAGAGAGTCATTGGAACTGCAATCTTCTCCCTGTCAGCCCTTCTGATCAGTATTGAATCGACATAGTTGCTCGTTCCTCCGTTGGTCACGTCTTCAAGAGGAAGTTTTGCGACTGTTGCCATGAACATGTTGCGATCAACGACGCGAAGCCTGTTGAATATCTCCAGGGTGAGATAGGAGTCCTTGATGCAGTAGTCAATGACCTCCTGCCTCCTGTTGTTCCACTCCTCCTCTATCTTCAGTCTGTTGATGTTGTCCTTCCCCTCGCCAAGCATTTCCTTGGACACTGCATTCAGTGTTTCGTTCTTTGGATGAAGGATTTTCTTGACATTCCACCATGTGTCGCTTATGAGCCTTCCATGAAGCCTCCAGTACTGGTTCACTATCCTCTTGGGCTCAAGTTTGTCCCTTCCGATGCTGAAAGAAAGACCGTGCTGCCTGAGCCTCTCCTGAACCATGGGCATGTCATAGCCGTCTATGTTGTATCCCGTGATGAGATCGGGATCCTCCTTCCTGATGAATTCAACGAAATCCTTCAGCAGTTCTTTCTCACTGCCGCTGAATGATCCCTTTCTTATGCCGCCGCTGTCCTGGATAGCCCAGCCTATGACATAGATTTCCTTGGTCTGAATCGAGTTCTCGATGTCAAAGCTCAGTATCTTGAGTGTGGGATTGAAGGGCTCGACATTCCTTATGGACTGTATTTTTACAACATAATCCGTGGTGAATCTTCCCTTTTCCTCCGGTATCTCGTCACCCTCAACCTCAACGCACGATCCCAGATCATTGTCGTATATGAACCTGTGATGGAACGGTATATCTGCTGCGAGAGTCACCTGACCTGCATCCTTTCTCATCTCTGGAACCTTCCAGGGTGATTTTACTATCACCTTCAGAGCGTCATAATTCTTCCCCTCATACCAGAGCTGTGTGTTTTCCACGCCCACAAGTTCGCCCTGAGCCTTGAGATTCCTCTGGAGATCGGGAGAAGGGCCAATGACATAGAAGTAAGGCTTGAATCCGAAGAACAGTGCAGTGACCGACTTTCCGTCCGCGGTCCTGCCGAAGAGTTCTATCGCCACATCGTTTGTCCTGTATGATGCGGCCACAATCCTGAAGGATAATTTCATCGATTATAACATAGCAGTCTCCTTAATAAGAATGTTTTCAGACCCCTCTCCGCCTGAATAATATAGAGAAAACCTGTTCATGCACAGTCCGTCCTTTTCAGCCTGGAAAATGTGCTCTCCTATGATACAGTGCAGCTATTTTTATCTCGGAGATTTTGGATTTCAGTCCCCGGATCTGATTGCTCCGCCTATGAAACCACCGAGTCCTCCTATGAGAACGGAATATGAGAGAAGCAGGATCACAAGCTTCTCTATGGGTATGCCGATGAGATTTATGGCCTCGAAGGTCACTGAATAGAGAACCGTGGAAAACGCCAGATGCGATGCAAGAGTAACGAGGCCGTTTGTTGCCTTTGCGGCTGCCAGAATAATCACTATTGCGGATGTAATGAGACCTGCGGCAACACTGGCTATTATACCCCTGAATATGCCTCTGGCTATAATCCCCGTGAGAATGCCAGCCAGTATGAAAAGATAAAGAGGTACAACGCTGAATAACACATTCAATATTATGCCTGCTATGATCGCTGCAAAAAGCGTGCTCAGATACCTGTTATTCTTTGCCATGAACAACTCTATATAATTTACGTATTATAAATAATTTGCATTAGCCCATGATCACAAACAGTGGCTACTATTCCAGAAGTGATTTAGACTATGGATTCCTTTGATCATGGGAAAGTAACCGGTATAAATGTAACAGTGCGAGTAATTAAATGTTAACCCTCCTCACTGGAAACGTTGTTACCGTAGTATCCATAATTAAGGATAATTCTGAAAATTATTGTATCAAAAAATTACCGCGTGTTAAACCTATTTCTGTGAAAGAAATAGAAATTTTAAAAGACCGATATCGGAGGTTACTTTGAAAGAAACTTGTTAGCTATAATAGAAGCTAAATCCTTCATTAACTTGCTCTTGGAGCTGTCCAAAACGAGAAATCTACCGAATTCGGTGGTTATAATTCTCTGATAATCCTTCATGGGGGCAAACGCAAGGTATCCCCAGTGCACATTTCCATCCATCATTTCTTTGATAATAGTATCATTTTGAACTGGAACAGGCGAAGCTAACATAACTACGCCTTTAGTCCATCTAAGGACGCCTTGAATCTCGTTTTCATCCTCATCCTTCACTCCCTCCAGACCCACAAATTCACTTTCTATCAATTGGTAAATGGTCTCATATTGTGTATAGTTATGAATTACCAATTTTTTTGATTCCCTAAATTCAAATTGAGTGGTCATGCTCTTTCACCACTACGGTGTCAGGATATCCCCTGCTGGTTTAGGAACTCTTTTTTGTCTGGTATCTCCTGTGGTTGGCCTAATTTCATTTGTCGCACCTGTATTAATAAAAAAACTTGAACCCTGAGACATTCCTAATAAATCATACAGGTTCTATGGACCTTCAAACGGGTGTCTAAATCGTTTTGTAAAACTTTCATCGAAGTTAACAGGAGTAATGATGTATCTAAACGCCTCAAGGGTCTTCTCCAGAAGATCTGTCGGCTTATATACAGAATGCTCCTTTTCCCCTTCATAGCTCAAAACATTCTCTATCAATCCAGCTCTTTGAAGTGCTTTCAAGTGGTAATTCAAGGATCCATTCTGAATCTGGAATTTTCTCTTCAACTCACTCCAAGAAATCTCGTCAGACTCGTATATTGCAATCGCTAAATTTCTTCGGCCCTCGTCGTTAAATGACCTGATAATCCCCGACAATACTTCAGGAAAACTAATCATTTCTTTCACCTTTAATGAACTTACGTACTAGTATTCTTAAGCTGTATTCCAAAGTCATATTCACTCCATACTTGTGACCTTATGATATGGTTATACTACTGAAGACAATAAGATTTGTCCTATATTAAATTATATGCAAAAAACTATGATGAAAATAGTGGACGGACATCCTTCTGAGTTTAAAAACATAAAAAGCTCAATTCTCAAAGAAAGCGTCTTGATAGACCTCCTTTCAAAAAACTTAATCTCAAGGAAGGAAAAATTAAACATCTTGATTCCAGGCCCATATAAGGGCCCCAGTTCTATAGCTGATTTATAAGAATTTCGTGATATCCTTATCAATAGAGGGATGAGGGGAGCTCATTTAGCCATAGATGGTGTGCATCATATATCCCAAGATTTCACTGAAGCTGAAAATAATTATATCAATAGTCTCGATCAAATCAAGGAATGTGATTTTGAAATATTTGTCTTATATGGTGATCTTGATAATTCTGGTCCTGCAACTGAGTTACAACTTTCATTGCAGTTAAATTTCGAACAGAAAGTGTATGTGGGGATGAGAAGTGGTGATGCAAGTGAGGTTTCATCTATGATTAGGGGAGCATTAGATCACCATAAAATAGTCAAATATGAATTTGAATCGCTGGAAGACCTTGCAGTGGCTTTTGAAGGTTACCTAAACAATAAAGAATTAACCTGAAAAATAACGGAACTTCCGTTGTAGAGTCAATCGAACGCATACTCCCCGATTTCCCTGTATGCGATGGAATTGCTGCCAGAACCGTGCATCACCAGCTCGTGGGCAAGCCTTGCGTTGGTTATGAGCGGTATTCCGAATTTTATGCACAGCTTTCTCATCTCATTGCCGTTCTTCTGGTCGGTTGAATTCATTGTCGGAGTATTGATCACGATCTGCGGTATCCTGTTTATGATCAGGCTGTCAATCCTTGGTTCCCTCTCGTCCTCCATCCTGTAAACCGTCATGTTACTGATACCTTTCCTGCTCAAGTATGCAGATGTGCCCGGAGTCGCATATATTGTGGCTCCGTTGGCCGACATATATCTGGCTATTTCAGAGCCGATCTCCTTGTCATCGTCCTTGAGTGTCAGTATCGCTGATCTGATATTTCTGATTCCCATGTAGCCTGCGACCTTGGCTATGGCCTCCTCGTACGTCTTTCCGGCCATCATTATCTCGCCGGTTGATTTCATCTCCGGCCCGAGCAGAGGCTCCTCCTCAGGAAATTTCTTGAAGGGGAAAACCGGCACCTTTATGAAGTATGCCTTCACCTCCTTCTCGTCAGTGTCAGCAGGCTGCCCGAACATGATCCTTACTGCGGTTTCCACCCACTCCCGGCCGGTTGCCTTGCTTATGAATGGAATGGTCCTGCTGGCCCTTGAGTTCAGTTCGATGACAAAGATCTCGTCGTTCTTTACCGCGATTTGAAGGTTCGAGAATCCTAATAGATTGAATACTCTCGAGAGTCTTTCAACAACACTCCTGATCTGCCGCATCACCCCGCTTTTTATACTATCGGCAGAAAGCACCATTGTTGCATCGCCCGAATGCGTTCCCGCTTCTTCGATATGAACCATGATGCCCACGATGATCTGCTTTTCAGGGGAACAGATGAAATCAACATCGATCTCCTGCGAATTCTCTATGTATCTGCTGACCAGGATGTCCTTGCCGGGCCTGCTGGTTATGATCTCTTGAAACCGCTTTCTTGCTGTTGCCATGTCGTAGATGATATCCATTGATCTGCCGCCTATCACGAAACTGGTTCGCATTATCACGGGAAGACCTATGTCCTTCAGTTTGACCTCGAGCTCCTCCTCGTTCCTCACATACACAAAAGGAGGCTGCTTTATTCCCATTTTCTGAAGCTCGTTTGAGAATACGACCCTGTCCTCTATTCTCTCTATGGAATCCGCCCTGGTTCCTGCGATTATATCATCGCCGAACAGTCTGGAAAGTCCAAGGGCTATGTTCTGCCCCGTCTGCCCCGATACCTGAACCAGAACCCTTTGGACACCTTCCCTGATTATTACATTGGAAACATGCTCAAGCGTTACCGGCTCGAAGTAAAGCGCATCCGATATGTCGAAATCCGTCGAGACGGTTTCAGGGTTGCTGTTGAGCATTATTGCCCTGTAACCCATCTTCTTCAGGGCGAACACCGCCTTGACTGCAATGTAATCAAATTCAAGACCCTGCGCGATCCTGTTCGGTCCGGATCCTATGACAAGAACGCTCTTTTTATCATTCTCAGGCGGGATTGTTTCGTTTTCCAGTTCATAGGTGGAATACATGTATGGTGTCGCCGCTTCAAACTCTCCGGAGCAGGTGTCCACAGACTTGAAGCCCGGAATAATGTTATTGGATATCCTGTATTCAATTATCCTTGTCTCCGGTATCATGGAGTATGTTGATATCAGGCTGTCGGATATGCCGTATTCCTTTAGCTCTGCAAGATTTTCCGGGATTGCGCCTGCACTGATTGCCCTCAATTTATCCACAATATTCCTAATCTTGAAGATGAAATACGGCTCGTATCCTGTTAGATCCGCTATGACATACGGATCCATGTCCTGGAACAGGGCTTCAAATATGGCATATATTCTGAGATCACTTGACTCATAGAGCATCTTTCTCAGATCATCGCCCTTTGCATATGTTCTGAGCCTGAAAGATTCCGGAGTATCGAGAGAGGCGATGGCCTTCATCAGGGCCTCTTCGAATGTCCGGCCTATGCCCATGACCTCCCCGACAGATTTCATCTGCACGCCTGTTGTTCGCTCAAGGGAGAATTTGTCGAAGGGCCATCTTGGGATTTTGACTGTCACATAATCAAGCGACGGCTCAAATGCGGCGAATGTGTTCTTCGTAATCGGATTCCTGATCTCATTGAGATTGTATCCAACCGCTATCTTGGAAGCGATCCTCGCAATGGGATATCCGGAAGCCTTGGAAGCGAGAGCCGATGATCTGGAGGTTCTTGGATTCACCTCGACAACAAAATATCTGCCTGTCTTCTGGTCAAGGGCGAACTGTATGTTGCATGCGCCGACTATGCCTATGGATGATATCACATGTATTGCTGCTGTCCGCAGCATCTGGTATTCCTGATCACTGAGTGTTTGCGATGGCGTCACCACAATGCTTTCGCCGGTGTGCACACCCATCGGATCGAGATTCTCCATGTTGCAGACGCATATGCAGTTGCCGGCGTTGTCCCGGATCATCTCATATTCAAGTTCTTTCATTCCAAGCATTGATTTTTCAAGTTCAACTGTTCCTTCTGGAGTCGAGGAAAAATAATCCTTCAGGAAACGGGCCAGTTCATCATTTGTCCTGATTATCCGGCCGCCGGTTCCACCAAGGCTGAATGACGTCCGGACTATACCGGGAACGTAATCACTGAATGACGATTCCCTGAAATCGCTGGATGATATTTCCACAGCCGGTGATGTGGGTTCCCCGATCTCGTTGATGAAATGGCTGAATTCGCCCCGATCCTCTGCCAGTTCTATGGATTTGATGGGAGTGCCAAGCACTCTGACTCCATGGGAGGATAGAATTCCTTTTTTATGGAGTTCAAGGGCAAGGTTAAGGGCGGTCTGGCCACCCATTGACGGGAGAATGGAATCGATATTCTCCTGGACAATTATCCGCTCAATCGATTCGACTGTCATGGGCTCTATGTATACGCGATCGGCAATCATCCTGTCCGACTGGATCGTGGCAGGATTGGAATTGATGAGCGTCACCTTTATTCCCTCCTCCCTGAGTGAGAGACAGGCCTGCGACCCGGCGTAATCGAATTCGGCAGCCTGGCCTATGACAATCGGTCCGGAACCTATCACCAGTACGCTGCTTATCTCCTTATTTCTGGGCATCCTGCACTTCCATCAATTTTCTTATCTCACTGAAGAACACCGATCCATCTGATGGTCCCGGGGAGGCTTCGGGATGGTACTGAACGGACATCAGTTTATGGTATCTGGAACTTATCCCCTCCACAGTTCCGTCGTTTATGTCCCACTGCACCATTTTAAGATCGGTTTCGTCGAGGCTCGATCTGTTTATTGCATAACCATGGTTGTGTGAGGTTATCATTATCGACGAACCATCGGTGACTGCATGATTCACGCCCCTGTGGCCGTATTTCATCTTCTCTGTCTTTCCGCCACTGGCCAGCCCGATAATCTGGTGTCCAAGGCACACTCCAAAGATCGGTATCCTGCCGATGTTATCCGATACGAACCTGACGATCGGTTTCAATGAAATGTGAGAGGGATCTCCGGGACCGTTGGAAAGAAACACCGCATCATATTTCTCTGTTACAGAATCTGGATCAAAGTTGTACGGTACGGTGTATATGTTCCCTATGGCAAGCATGTTTTCCATCAGAGATATTTTTGTCCCGAGATCAATATACAGATAGGTTGTTTTTCCCTTGCCCTGAATTAACTTGTTTGTGGATAAAGAAACCTCGGAAACAAGATTCCTCTCCATTGGATCGGGCCACTTTTCAGGATATTCCGGATCATCCTTGATGATTGCCTTCATCACGCCCTTATCCCTGATCTTTCTCACCAGCATTCTCGTGTCTATACCGTCTATTCCCGGGATTCCGTGCTTTGATAGCAGGTTCTGGAATTCGATCCATTCAGGATCTGAATGCATGACCGCATGAGCATCCCTTGTGACTATCCCGGAAACGCTTGGAAATGAGGACTGCATCTTTCCCTTCCATAGCGGGTAATTGCCCACCGTCGGGCTGGCAAATATCACTATCTGACCCCTGTAAGAAGGATCTGTTATGGTTTCAACATAACCGGTCATTGATGTTGTGAATACGATCTCCCCGTATCCCGGGGAAGCAGATCCAAATGGAATGCCTTGAAAAGAAGTCCCGTCTTCAAGTATCAGCCATCTGGACATTTTATCCCCAAAGCCGGGCTCCCTTAATTTTTTTTCTTTTGAGCATTTTTTCGAACATTATCTGTAGATTTTTCTGGATCTGAAAGTTGATCATGGTTTAGCTCGATGAGGGAAAACATCCAGATCTTCTGCAAAGCATTCGGAATAAAAGTGTGAAAAGTTACTCACTTGCAGCCTTCTCGTTTGCAACTACAATGCTTTTCGAATTACCAAAGAACGGCATCACCATCATTCCGACGACAACAAATGTTAAAACTTTCAGAACAACGTTGAATATGAATGCTTCCTGTGCGATCAACGGATTAGAATCCGTGATCTGGGGAAACCCTGCAGACATCCACAGAATCCAGCCTGCAAGATATGATATAACCAGATACAGGAAATATTTTTCACTATTCCAGAATTTGAAGTATGTTCCAATCAGAGCTATGGAACTAATGTTCACAATATAAGTTAATGCTGTCTGATTTCCTATATGCATCCCGGATCCAATATTTTGCCATATAATTTCGAACAGGGAAGTTGCGATAAATGGCAATGATAAAGAATATACGAAGGTTCTCACGGCGTCCAGCTTGAATTTTTTTGAAAAAATGATAATGCCGTATACAAACAATATGAGTGCGGATGCCCATGTGTAAGGAAAAATTGTGTTGGCGTTCTGCTGAAACGTACCAATTCTGTATATGAACTGAACATATGGATAGTAAAGTAAGAAGTTAACAACAATCCACTGTGCCAGAAGAGGCACAAATATCCAGTCACGGTAGTCCTTGCTGAAAAACAGGATTCTGTTAATTTTAACCAAACTAAACAGGAAAGAATAACTATCTGATGATAAATATCTTATGAATTTTCTCCGAAAGCATTTTGTTGTATCAGGAAAGTTGAGCCGCTGCGTTAAGTGGTCCAGCCCGCCACAAAGTGGTTCAAGTTCCGATAATGATGATATATATTTTCATGCCCGACAGTTGAAAATGTTTTTGGAACTGAACCTAGCCTTCGTTATGCGTCATACAAAAGACAAATAACTATGATCGATCTATTCTCGCAAATGAAACCAGATTTTGGGACATGCCACCATTCAACACCTAAAAAATCGGAAGAGATGAGGCAGAAAATCGAGAAGATATTTTGCCCATTGCTGCTTTCTCTCTATTCAGATGATTCAGAGCTTGAAATCCTTGATGCAGGTTGCGGTCTCGGTTTCATGACCAGCATCGCAGCAAAATGTTTTCCTAAATCCAGGATATAT
>JBMFWA010000021.1:0-22738 GCA_049965715.1 Thermoplasmata archaeon | reverse complement strand
ATGCTAGAGTCGTGATCGGTCCAGGGGCCAAAACTGGGGCAGTACCTGAATATGTTATTGTCATAGACAGGGTAGCTCCTGTGACGTAAGTACCACTAGGAGCAGATACTGTTATTGACGACGGTTGTCCAGCAGTACTAGAAGAATAAGTCCAACCGGTTGAAGCCGAAATCCAAGTAACAGTGTACAAAGCTCCATTTATAGTAACTGACCACTCTGTGGACGACCAAGGAACGGTACTTGAACTAACGCTCCCAATTCCAATCGTGTAAGTGTAATTATTGCTTGTAGCGGTAGTACTAATAGAACTTGTTGTGTTTGTCGCTGATATCGAAGCAGTTGGCGCCGCAGATGCAGTGTGTGAGAAAAACCCACCTAGCGCTATATACAATGTGCTTGCCAGTATCACAGTTATTGCCACTAACAAAATCGTGGCAATTATAGGCGATACCGCCTTATCCTTATACATAACGGGTTTTAACCCTTTATTCATCATGGTCATGAGTTATAATATTCATAATATAAATACTTTGCCTGTGAAATTTTGAATGTCCTAAACGTAATTCAGGCAGTTGTCATAAACGATCCCTTATCACGAACCAGTTCTAGCAAAAAGATAACTAGTTGATTGGGCTACTATATTTATACTATGTGGAATAAATTACAGGACAGGTTCAGGAACAGCCCTTCGCAACTGATGGTGATCAACAAGCTGATACAGTCAGGGCTCAGTGTCGTGAGGGACTTCGAAAATGTTCCAAGGATTTACTGTTCCGATGTGGAGATTAAACCCAACTCGCTCGCGAATGCAATGGGCATTGACAGGAGAGTGGTTCTCGAAGCTCTCAGAAAGATTTCCGAAGATCCTGATCTCTACACATTCTTCTCTAATCTCAAACCAATGGCAAACCTTGGCAGTGCTGATTATCTTGTCAACTTCGGGAGGATACAGGTCATTCCAGAGGAGGCAAACCGCCCAGGAATAATCGCCGGCATACTGTCTGTGATAGCCGCACATGGAATCAACGTGAGACAGGTAATCGTCGACGATCCAGAAATGGTCAAAGATCCAAAGGCACTTGTGATAACTGAGAAAACAATTCCCGCAGAACTCCTTCCAGAACTCAGGAAAGTGGCCGGAGTCAGGGCAATCGTAATATTGTAGGAAATCTTCTCTTGTAGTGCAGGAGATTCAGCTTTGGTATATCCATACGAATTGAGAGACTACCAGCGTGACACCATCGAATTTATCAAGAAATCGCTGGCTAATTATGATTCCGTGGTAATTGAAGCTCCCACCGGATCAGGAAAAACAATAATGAGCCTTCTTGGGGCGATAGAATACAAAGGGGATTCCACAAAGAAGATACTCTACCTGACAAGGACAAATTCCCAGCAGGAGCAGGTCATCACAGAACTCCGGGAACTCAAGGGAAACCTGCGGTTGAAGGCGATACCATTCCAGGGAAGGGGCAACCTGTGCCTTCTTTACAGGGAGATCGAGAATTCAGAGGAATTCAGCCCGGAATCACTTTCAAAATTCTGCTCCCTCAGGAAGAAGAAGGTCATGGAGGGAAATGATGCAGCATGCAGGTTCTTCAATTATAAGGTCAGATCAAAGGAAACGAAGAACTACATCCTGAACGAGATACCGTCTGCCGAGGAAATTTATTATTACGGGACTGAGAATGTGATCTGTCCGTACGAATCCATCAAGGCAGCCCTCCCTGATGCTGATATTGTCATAGCACCATACGCATACTTCCTGAATTTTGCCGCTGGAGAGAGATTCCTCAGCCAGTGGGGCATCACAAGAGACCAGCTTATAATAATCTTGGACGAGGCCCACAATCTTCCGGATATTTCCAGATCTGTATCATCATTCGACATTTCAGTCGACGAGATTGACCGGGCAGAGAAGGAATCGGTTGAATTCGGCGATGAGGAACTCATGCCCAGGATAAGGACATCTGATTTCCTGGACACGCTGAGATCAGCGCTCCTTTCGATGAAGAGGGACTACATTGGGGAGGAGGATGAAGGCCGCATCAGTTTCGACACCTTCAGGGAATATGTCATGATCGCCGGTTCCATGAACTCTGATAAGTTCAGTGATCTGAACGCTTACATGAACATATTCGGGGACAGGATCATAACACTCAAGGAAGAGAGGATGAGGGTACCCCGATCAACGATATATTCGCTTTCCCTGAAGATAATGTCATGGGAGGAGATCGACAGCGAGAAATATATCGCGCTGGTATCGAACAGACGGACAGCATCGGTTGAGGCATACTGTCTCGATCCATCTGTGAATCTCGCCCCATTGAGGCTGTCCAAGACCATACACATCTCCGGCACGCTTGAACCCCATCAGGCATACATCAACCTCACGGGCTTCACAGGAGCCAGGTTTCTGAAGATCAACGAGGTCTTCCCGAGGGAAAACAGATCGATTATCTATTCGGACGAGATCACAACGAAATTCGATCAGTTCGACAGCATCCAGCTTGAACTGATGGTCAACATGATCAGCGACCTGATCGAGAAAACAAACAGACGGACAATAGTATTCTTTCCATCATACCAGATGCTGGACAAGGTGTTCGCGCATTCCTTCCCGTTTGAAGTTATACGTGAGGAAAGATCTGCACCGCAGAACAGGATAATGGAAACGGTCGATTCGTTCAGGGAAGGTAAAGGTGTGCTTTTTGCAGTATCCGGCGGTCGAATATCGGAAGGGATGAACTTCCCCGGCGGAGAGCTGGAGATGGTGGTCGTTGCCGGGATACCATATCCAAGACCGGACGCAAGAAACAAGGCACTGATGGACTTCTACCAGAGATACTACGGGAATGGATGGGAATATGCCGTGACTTTTCCTGCACTGATAAAGCTACGGCAGGAGATCGGCAGGCTCATCAGGAATGAGAACGACATCGGCGCTGCTGTCATCCTGGATAAAAGAGCCTCAAATTTTCGGAAATATATACCGGAACTGAAGATGAGCAGGGATCCTGTCAGGGATGTGATATCGTTTTTCGAGGAAAGGAAAAGGAACAGCGAATTGAGGAAATTTAAAGAAAAGGTATGATATAACTCACCGTAAGATGACATCCTATTTTCGGCTGCTTTATGATTCTGTGAGAAGGCAGATCATCTCTGGCGAGATAAGAAAATGGGTGATAATGGGTATCTTCATAGGCATAATTGCCGGCCTGGGATCAATAGCAATTTATTATTCCATTGAACTGGGCACGAAGTATATACTGACGGAGATCACAGGCTTTGCACCTCCCAGAACATACATATCTGGAGGTCAAGCCTCTTACACACTTCCTCCATATTTCACACTACCAACCATGAAATTTCTTCTCATACCGATATCAACAACGCTCGGCGGACTTGTTTCGGGTTTCATAGTATACAGGTTTGCACCGGAGGCGGAGGGCCATGGTACGGATGCTGCCATTGATGCATTCCACAACAAGGACGGGAAGATCAGAAGAAGGATTCCACTGGTGAAACTTGCAGCTTCTGCGGTGACCATTGGATCCGGTGGAAGTGCAGGAAGGGAGGGTCCAACTGCACAGATAGCTGCCGGATTTGGCTCGGCGGTTGCAGACTTCTTCCGGATGAACGACAAGGACAGAAGGATTGCCATGGCAACGGGAATCGGCGCCGGGATCGGAAGCGTGTTCATGGCACCCCTGGGGGGAGCCCTTCTGAGCTCCGAAATTCTTTACAAGAGGGATTTTGAGGTCGACGCTCTCATACCGTCCATAATCGCCTCAGTGGTGGGATACTCAATCTTTGGATATCTCTTCGATTACAAGCCGATATTCTCAATTCCTGCTGGAGACATCACCGGATTCTACCATCCTGCATCGCTTCTCCTGTATCTGGTCCTTGGCATAGCTTCAGGTCTCGTGGGTATGGGTTATGTTAGGATGTTCTATGGCGTGCAGAAACTCTTCAGCAGATTGGATCCCATTTCAAAATACTTCAGGCCGGCCATTGGTGGATTGGGAGTTGGCATCATTGCAATGTTCTTTCCCGAGGTTATGGGTCTGGGATACGGATGGATACAGCAGGAATTCTATTTTCCGCTTTACTTCCCGCTCATACTGCTTCTTGTGCTTGTTCTTGCGAAGATGCTCGCCACCTCTCTCACAATAGGATCCGGCGGATCGGGAGGTGTGTTTGCCCCCGGTTTGGTCATAGGGGCATTCCTTGGTGGCGTGCTCGCTATTCTCTTCCAGCCGTTCTTTCCATTTCTTAGCAACCAGGACATTATTGTCGTAACCATGATAGCTTTCTTCGGGGGAATCTCGAACGCTCCTCTGTCGGTCATTATAATGGGAACCGAAATGACACAGAGCTATGCGCTTTTCATTCCGCTGATGCTTGCAACAGTGACAGCATACTTTGTCAAGGGAAGCAATGGTATCTACAGAAAACAGGTAAACAACAGGGCGGACTCCAAGGCTCATGCCTATGAGTACGAAAAGCCCATAATGGACGAGGTCAAGGTCTACGAAGCAATGAAGAAGGATTATCTTTTCGTCACGCCTGAAACGCCGCTTAAGGATGCAGTTCTGAAGATACGTGAGAGCAGGACCAAGGGAATAGTTGTCGAGAAGGACAGGAAATTTGTCGGTTATCTTTCGCTGGAAAATCTCAGTGAGGAACTTGTGCAGAAAAATCCGAGCGTGTCAGAGGTCATGAGCCAGGTGCAGGATATGACCATAGGCATAAACGACAACATTCATCTTGGTCTGGATATGCTGACAAAGTCAAGTGTAGGAAAGCTTGTTGTACTGGACGAGAACCAGAATGTCGTCGGAACGCTCGGGTTTTCCGAGATTGCTGATGCTTATAACAGGGAGATAAGGCACATAAAAGCAATGGCAATGAGGAGAAGTTAAGACTATGAGGAATGAAAGCCGGGAGTTCCAGGCTTAAGCGATAAATAATATTCATTTATCGTGAACGTTTCTTTTCCGGCGATTCAACTCTTTCCAAATGATTCAGGGAAATGATAGGCATAACTTTTTAGTCAGTGATTGCGATTGACGAATCCGAACATCATGATAGTCAAAGCACCCCCATTGGGTTTGATGAGGAATTTCGAACCCAGTGATCTGGATGCCATAACCCGAATCGCCAACGATTCCATGACGGAATTCTACACCTCCGACATAATTTACGAGATATATCTCTCATGGCCATCAGGAATCAAGGTTTACCAGTCCAACGACACGATACTGGGGTTCATTGCAGGTTCAAAATACACCAGGACCGAGGCAAGGATCCTGCTTTTCGCAGTAAGGGAGGGCTACAGAAAGATGGGTATAGGCTCCCTGCTGATCGACGGCTTCATGAACCAGTGCAGGGAGGAAAATTTTCTCAGCGTGAGGCTTGAGGTAAGAACGGACAACCATGAGGCCATAAAATTCTACAGGAAATACAATTTTTCAATCACACATACACTTCCAAGCTATTACAGTGATTTCTCCGATGCATTGCTCATGTGGCGGATGCTTTAGTTCTATTTGGAAAGGCAATTATCCAAAACAATCTGTATGACCGACAGTCTTCACTTTCAAGTTTGTGAACACGATCTGAACAAATAGTCAGTGATGATAATATTTCGGAGCTAAAGAAAATTAAAAGTGAAGATACTGTTCATTATGGCAAGGTCAAACAGATACGGTAAAGATCGGCAGATCATCATATTCACCGACACGGATATACCTGAGGAAACAGATTTCATGAAGATTTCCAATTCAGCCGGAATCCTTCTCAACATGATAACCTCCGCACATGACGATGAACAGGATAATGAGATCTCAAAACTCAAGCCCCTTATGGGCGATCGGCTGAATGGGAGAATCAGAGAATTATCTGACAGGTTCGAGGCATCGCCTCTCAAAAAGAAGGATTTGATGTTCTGGATGTCGACAATCTTTCAATATATTGTCAATGCGCATTACTCCGGTTCAGACAGGGACATCACCGAGATGCTGCAGATCATATCATCGTCGGATCATACTCTCCCGGGAAATCCGGAGAAAGAAGTTCTAGAAGAACAGTTCACTGAAGAGGAGTTTGACCTGGGAGACATAATTGCTGTCAAGAGGAATCGCAGAAGCGACCCATTTGAAAAAATGCTGAAGAATGGTGAGACTCTTGTCAAGAAATACAGAAACTATTCCCTTGCGATCGAGATAGTTCCGAACCCTGAGTCGAGCAAAACATATTCCGTGCTTGTATACCTTGATGCTGATAGCAACAAGGTATTTGCAGCAACCATCTTCGGCTCAATCACCATAAATAAGAACACTGTTCTTACGATGAGTCGCAACAGGTTCAGATCAAAACTGCTTAAGGACTTCGTGTTGCATATCTATGAAGGCGATGCGGAATCTGTGACCCCATACAGGATGAAGGATGGAATGCCGGACATTCCAGAGAAAAGGAACGTGAAGAAACCTAAAGCTGCCAGTTCCAGGAAAGATTATGCAGATGAAAAGGAAAGGGCGATAACCTTCAAGGTGTCCATAGAGGGCATCTCGCCACCCATATGGAGGAGAATAGTTGTTAGGGACGATGCCACGCTTGAGGATCTGCACCTGATGATCCAGGCAGCTATGGGATGGGAAAATTATCATCTCCATGAATTTGAGATACGTGGAACAAGCTATTCGCCCCCGAACGAGGAGGACGATGCCTTCGAAGATCGCAGTGAGGACAGCACGGGAATAAAGCTTTGCGATCTCAATCTGGCAAAGGGGACCAGATTCCATTACACCTATGATTTTGGAGACGACTGGGAACACAACATCACCGTTGAAAAAATCGAGGATGCAGATCCGGACACTGAATATCCAATGTGCGTGAGCGGAAAGCGCAGGGCGCCCCGCGAGGACTGCGGCGGTGTTCCCGGATACTACGATCTCCTGGAAATACTTGCAGACCCCAAGCATCCAGATCATTCCTACATGAAGAAGTGGGCGGGCAAGGGTTATGATCCCGAAAGGTTCTCCGTTGATGATTGCAATCGCGAAATCAGGAACTACCAAAGTTTAGATCTTGGCTTTTATGAAAAGAAAAAAGGCAAGGGATCTGTATGACATCTATTTCCTGATCAAGAAAAATGTGAAACTG
Source organism: Thermoplasmata archaeon (assembly GCA_049965715.1). Classification (GTDB taxonomy): domain Archaea; phylum Thermoplasmatota; class Thermoplasmata; order Thermoplasmatales; family Thermoplasmataceae; genus JAKAFX01. Next base: position 15,568 of record JBMFWA010000021.1, on the reverse strand, counting down.
GATTCGCTACTGGTTTCAGAAAAAATGAAGCTCTGTGAAAGAACGTATGACAGTGAAGAGGCAGAAAAGAGAGTTAAGATGTTCAGGACTCAATGGGAAAAAGAAATCCCGGCACTTGTGTTGAATCCGCCCCCATACGATCTTGTCGCCTCTGAAGTGAGCGAATTTTTTCTATCCCAATAAGCGAACTCGTTTTTCAAAATGTGAGAATTTCGTTGTGATTCCTGATGAGTCAACACCCTGAAATGCTCCACATATAAAAAGGTCCAGCTTCACACTACCGGTGTTGGTCTAAATTTTTCCAGTGGTTATTTTTTCTCTAAGTGGTCTGATGAGGTCACATATTGCAAGGTCTCAGATGGGTACATAATAATTACCGGAAATTCATTGTTCGCAATGAATGCATCAATCATGCGAAGATTTATACAAAAGTTCGCATTTGAAGTGCAATGAATGCGAAGAATATTCTCAGGGATCAGTACACTGAATTCAAATCCATCATCAGGAAAAACAATTATATCGACCGCGAGTTCAAAACCAGCTTTGGCGATTATCGCAGGAGTAATCTGATCAAAACCATCATTGGGGTGAGGCGATCCGGAAAATCAACATTCACTGCGTCATTGCTTTCTGGAGAAAATATAGGATACGTTAATTTTGATGAGAGGATACTGCTGGATGTCGATCCTGACATTATATTATCAAGCATGATAGAACTGAATGGCAATTTCAGCATTATTTTCCTTGACGAGATTCAGAATGTGGATCGGTGGGAACTGTTTGTCAACAAGCTGCACAGACATGGTTACAATGTCTTCCTTACGGGTTCAAATTCGAAGCTGCTGAGCAAGGAGCTGGCGTCGCATCTCACCGGACGGCATGTTTCACTGGAGATTTTTCCTTTCAGTTTCAGGGAATTCCTTGTTTCAAGGAAAGTCTCTGCAAGAATTGAATCCGCCGCGGACGAGGATGTGATCAGACATCATTTAAGGGCTTACATGGACAACGGCGGTTTCCCGGATGTCGTGAACGGGGAAAACCCCGGACCATACCTTAAAAATCTTTACGACGACATTGTGGAAAAGGACATAATCTCGCGTTTCAATATATCGTATAAGAGCACTTTCCGAGAAATGGCAATGACCATGATCAGTAATGCTGCAAAATACGTCTCCTACAACAGAATAAAGAATGACTTTGGACTGAAGAGTGATCACACTTCAAAGAATTATCTATCTTACCTTGAGGAATCGTACCTGATTCTTCAACTCAGGAAATTCTCATTCAAGCCAAAGGAGATCGAAAGAAGCACGAAAAAAATATACTGCGTTGATACAGGTATGGTTAATCACGTGACATCAAGCTCCTTGGAAAATTTCGGGGCCATGATGGAGAACCTGGTCTACATTGATCTGCTGAGAAGGAGAAATTATTTCTCGCAGAATATGGAAATATACTATTTCAAAGATTACAATGATCATGAGGTTGACTTCATTCTGAAGACCGGAATTGAGGTTAGGGAACTCATAAACGTAACATACTCGGAAAGTCGTGATGATCTGGATAAAAGAGAGATAAAATCAATGGTGACAGCATCTGAACTGCTCCATTGCAGAAACCTCACACTCATAACATGGAATTATGAGGATACATTCAGTTATGAAGGGGTGCAAATCAAGGCGATACCGCTTTGGAGGTGGCTGCTCAATCTCTGACCAGTCAGGACGTGGTCATCTTTCTTGTTGCTGCAATTGCCATTGTCATGTTTCAGAAATGGTACAAATCTTGACACGGGTGAGGTTTTTGTCTGCTCTGTGGATGAGATGGTTGTTTGACATCATGTAACGGTATCTCCACATTTATGGGTATAATGTTACACAATCCTTCATATGGGGCATGATCCCAACCTGCCTCATGAAGAAGTATTCCCTGGAAAGGATGCTCCTGGAGCTTGAGAAACTCCATGTCATTGAGGATCAGATCGGCAATCTGACAGAACTTGAAAGGACCGGGAAGCAGAAGGAAATCCTTGAGACTCCATGCAATATATCGTGGTGGTAAAAGCAGGGAGATCAGGCTGTAATACTGGTTAATTTCAAAAAAGGAATCTGGAACCTCCGTTAAGAGAAATCACAAATAGAGATTTTTTCAGGATAAACGCAAAAGTATTGGTACTACTTGATATTCGCAATAAATGCATATGGAATCAAAATCTAATAATGAAATTGCAACAGGAATATTTCCTTTGATCCGTGACAGAAATGCCCTCCTGGAGTCAAAGATAAAATATCTGAAGTACAGATCAATTCTGAACAACAACCCAGATAACTGGGACGATTATAGCAAAAACCTGTATGAGGAGATAAACCAGAAGATGCATAAAGTGCAACCTGGCCAAGAAGCTTTAGACCCAATTCTTGAGATTGAATACAGCCTCTTACTGGGCCTTATGGATCGAAAAGAGGAGATGGTTTCAATCCTGCGGAAGATTGAAAATGACCCGATATTCTCACTGATTCTTCCCATTCAGGAGCCTATTTTTATGCAGAAGAAACTCCTGCTTGCTGAGTGCGTTGCCGGAATCTATCCAAAGGGATTTGATTTGGCATTTCGTGGTCTGTCAGCCCTTCCTGCCAGAAATGACAAGACCAAGGAAGGATATTACGATTTAACCGATGTGTCGGCGGGATACTGGCACATCTCTGATCATATAAAGTCGAAGAAGGATGACATAATACAGTGCATTCAGCGTTCAGGCACTAGGGACGACAAGAAAGGTTTGGCCGGCTTGGTATTCAGGAAAATATGCATGCCTTCAGAAACCAGATGCTCGACCATCGATGATATCAGAACTGCTGAGAAATATTTCCTCCCCATTTTATCGGGGGATAACCTCGAGGAGATATTTTCATACGCACAAGCAGCTATTGCATACAGTCAGTTATATGAAAAATCGGAACCTCGGGATCAGGGTCTCCTTGAGTCTTCCCAGTCGTACCTCAGTAAATTAGAGAGCCCGACTGGAAGCCGTGAAAGAGAGATAATAGGAATCATTCGTGAAATGCATCTTATCAGGACATATGCCCAGATTGGACTCGATGATCGGGCCAGGAAACTTGCCTCAAGCTTCTATGAAAAGTCAGTAAAGAGCATGTCTGATTTCAACGACATGATGGAAACGATTTTGAACTCTGTTCCGGGAGGAAGAATGCCCGCAAAATTGAAGGAGTTAAAGGAGAATGCAATCGGAATGGCAGAACAGTATTCCTCCGTTTACGCAAACTGCTTTATCCTGGCTGGCAGATATGCAGTCTCAGAGCGCACAAGAAGTGATCTCCTTAACAAAGCGGAAAAGCTTCTGGTTCTTGAACTTCCGGTGATGATCAAGCTTCAGGGTCTATTTGACCTTTCTGAAGCCTATGCATACATTAAAGACAGTACCAGGGCAAAGAATTACATTGAGATGGCACTGCAGTATTCCAAGAGAATTCCAGTCAAAGACAGGAAGGAAATTCTGATCGATCTCTTAACCCGTGTCGCTTCAGAATCCTATCTATACACTCATGATGAGGCCTTTATTTCATTATTCACAGACGCGCTTGCGGAAAATGGAATAACCGGCAAACAGGGGGAAGAGGCCGCCACTTTCTTCATAGACAATCTTTCAACCATAGCTCTCTACAGGAAACTCGGTATTTCCTATTCCTAGGGAATCACAATATACGTTTCCTGCATCTCCAATAATTATTCGCCACTGATTGGTTTAAACGCCGAATACACATTTTTCTTAGAGAAATCTTTCAGATTAGGCGTGGATGATCCTTGATTTATCTCTTTTTTTGTTTCTTTTTCTATGTTTTTCTTCATTTCTTTAACATATTCGCGCGGAAAGTCTCCTTTTGCGAGATAGGGGATGAAAGCCAGTGAAATGCTTATAATCAGCATCTGGATAAAGAAAGATCAGGTTCATGAGAACATATAAATTCAGGATATATCCCACAGATTCACAGATCACTGCACAATACACTTGAACAGCAGCGTGAACCGTACAATGCAATGTTGCAGCAGAGGATATACGCATACATGCATGCGAGCTTCTCAGATCGAATTGTTTTTAGCTTGTAAAATTACAGTTCTCATTTGTAACTTGAAATATGCGACAGATGCCCATATTCAGCGACTTTATCCGCAAACCGTTTGTCCGCAGTGTAGGCATGGCCGTTCATCTCAATCGCAAGCGCGAGATAGGATGCATCAAATATTGTTGTTCCGGAATTAATTGCGATGTCAATTGTCGATTCATACAAGCCGTCCACAAGGGGGTAAAGTTCAATCTGAAATTTTTTTAGCGCACTCCCAATCAGGATCAGATCTTGCTTCCCCAATGTAGAGTTATAGCGCAACGCATTCATAACCTCGTACGGCATAAGTTGAACCGAATAAATCGTAGTTTCCCCCTTCCTGTAGTCATTAAGAATCTCGATTGCTTTGTCAGTATATTCCTCATCAACAAACCACTTGATGACAACCGACGCATCGAGAATTATACTGTCCGGTTTCTCCATTTTCTTATCTCCTCGGTTGAATTCCATCCAAAGGAAGATTTCCGCACGCCTGACGCTATTTCCATGCCTTCAGCTATGGCAGCTCTGTCAATTATGCGCACTCGTGACTCCTCTTCTCTTATTTTTCTGATCACAGAATCTCTAATGACATCGCTCCAATTTATATAGGACAGCTTTTTCATCTTTTCCTTTGTCTCCCTATCAATTCTTGCGGTTATTATCTCCATGCAACGTAATACGCAAACGTAATATAAATATTACTGTATAAACCATGGTGGAAATATACGGCATCAGAACAGTTTTAGAATTTCCACTGCAATTGCATCCACGATATCTTTGTGGATCCAGTGATATATCAATTGTTCCAATAACGTAAATCGACGATCAACATTCAACTATGGTAATGATGTCCTACTTGAGGAAATCTATCAGGAAAAACAAAAGGTTACGACAGTAACCGTATTATAAGGAGGTTCAATCCCACAGGATTGACGGAAAGGTAATGCAGAAACCCATCAGGTCGACTGGGAGAGATTGGGAAAGACCTGAAAGTTTTCGTGCGGAAAGGATGCATTTCTGGTACATAACAACAAGACTCATTCAGGGTGATATCTCTGCAACTGAACTCTTCGACATGATTGAGAAGATGGGTCATCACACAAACAGGGGAAACCTGGTAGAACAGAGGATTATGTGTTCTTTTGCTTCCTCTCACTCATTCTGACAAGACTGTTGGAGAAGGCGCTGAAGTATTAGATCACAACACATGAATATCCGATAAACTCTCGGTGTTGCAAGCGTTGCCATTCAGGTACGAGAAAGCATCATAAGGTACTTGAATTCGTGACAATACAGTTTTCTGAAATATATCCGGGAAAACACTGAAATAAAAAGTCAATAGGCACTATCTGCCAAAATTATTCCCGAAAGTCAAGTTTGGATGACAGTGATTTGATTCCCGCTGCAATCATCTCCTGGTCGCTGTTCCTCATTCCGTAATCGAAGGCATAGTATCCGGCAATCTGCCAGTAGAATTTTACCCTGCCGAGAAATTCATCATCCTCATTACCATATAGCGATAGAACTCTGCGGAAAAAATTGCCATGGAAATACTCCAGCACTCCCGCAAGATCAAGAGCGGGATCGCCAATTATGGAGTCCTCCCAGTCTATGATTCCCGTGATCCTGGAACTCTTCCTATCAAAGAGAATGTTTCCCTGCCCCATGTCTCCATGGATGAGAACAGGATCGGGCATTCTGTCCAGTCGGGAGAAATAATCTGAGAAAGCGTTCTCCAATCTCTGAACACTCAGCCTGTCAAGGACCGGAAAGATATTCTCTTCAAAATACCTAAGGATTTCAGTGTACCGCTTTTCAGATCCTTTTCTATCCAATCTTCTCATGTTCAAATCTGTCAGATCGTCTGTATTTATGTCGTGCAGTGTCCTGAGAAATCCGGCAATCTCATTAGATAATGAATCCTGATTGACAAATCTCAGCGATCCGAATCTCAATGGCATGCCGGGAATCATCTCATAATGGGAGAATATGAACCGCCTGCCATCTATCACCAGATCCTCGATCTTCGCATCCGGAATTCTGATGGGAATTTCATGAGATATCCTGTTCAACAGTGCTGCCTCACTCTGCAGTCTGTCGGATTCATCGGGAAACCTTGGAAACCTGAAAACTGTCCTATTGTCAAGAACGATTACATAATTGTCCCATCCATTTCCCAGAAGTTTCATTCGTCGAACAGAAGCATCCGGAATGACGGATCTTATTGCGTGAAGAAAACGCCCCTTTATCAGCGATGGGGAATCATTCAATGTCACTCACCGGATTCTCCTGTCAATCTGAGAATGCATATCATAATTCCTGCAGATATCAGTTCCTGCTCACAACGGTCACTATATCCTCGTCTAGCAGCTCGTAATCAAGGCCAACCCTGAGTTCCCTGAATTTTCTCTTCGGGCCGGAGACTATGGCATATCTGAATGAAGAGATCATCTCCCTGCTGATCTTTCTTGCGACATCCCTAACAGTTGATCCTGAGGAGAGAACAAGCGGTCTCTCCATGTCGACCTCGCCTGACTTTTCCCGCAGATAGACCCTGATCAAATCGAGCGAAACGAATATCTGCTCCTTAAGATCGGATATTCCAGCGCCGGTCTGTGCAGAAACCTTCACCATCTTGAAATCTGATATTTGAGGATCCGGCGGCACAACGAAATCCGGATCAAGATCAATCTTGTTGACCACAAGGAGAGCAGGAATGTAAACAGTTCCGGAACGGAGATACTCGATGAGATCGTCAGAAGTGATGTTCTGCCTGATGTACAGATCAGCATTTGCAATCTTGAACTCCTTCAGGATATCACGAACAGCCTCATGATCTATGTTCATTCCCCTTGGTGAATACACCTTGATACCTCCGCTGCCCTTCTTCTTCATGGATATGTTCTTCTTCGTCCTGTTGAGGACGATTCCAACCCTGTAGAGTTCATTTATTATCTTTGACAGTCCTGATGTTTTTATATCCGTTATGACAAGAATGAGATCGGAGTTCCTGGCGACGCTGAGTATCTCTCTGCCTCTTCCTGCACCGGAAGATGCGTTCTCGATGATTCCGGGGAGATCGACAACCTGTATCTGAGCCCCCTTGTATTCCATGGTGCCGGGAACCGGCCTGAGGGTTGTGAATGAAAAATTGGCAACCTCGCTGTTTGCATCCGTGAGCACATTGAGAAGGCTGCTCTTCCCAACATTCGGAAATCCGATGAGCGATACGGTCGCATCTCCCGTCTTGGGAATGGAGAACCCCTCGCCTCCGCCCTTTCTCTGCGACTCGAGATCCATCTGGAGCTTTGAGAGCTTTGCCTTCAGTTTACCGACATGATGTTCAGTGGCCTTGTTGTACTGGGTCTTCTTCAACTCTTCTTCGATATCTTTTATCTTCTCTTCAGTACCGCCCATCATCAGACCCCGTGAATCATTTTACCCGAATCTCATAACTGTATATAGACTCAAAATCAAAAGTCTCTTTCCCGATCTCAATAAACATCAGGTTATTGAACTCATTCATCAGTTTCCCGATATCGGTAAGATCGGACAGTATCATGAAAGCCTTACCTTCCTCGGTGAGAAACTTCGGCAGCTCCGACAGAAATCTCCGTGTGACCTGAAATCCATCGATGCCGCCATTCCACTGTTCCGATCCATCCATCTGATCGGTCACAGGCAGGTACGGAGGGTTGAACACTATGGTATCATATTCTCCGGAAACGCTGCCAAAGAGATCGCTCTGCCTTGCTGTGATACGGACATCATTCCGCTTTGCATTCCCGGAAGTGCATTTCACAGCAAGGGGATTGATGTCCACTGCATCAACCATGCTGCCGGACAGGGCGCAGTATATGGATATGATCCCGGTTCCAGAACCTATCTCCAGACACCGGTTACCGCATTGAACAGATTTCGCAAGGAGAAGAGAATCCTCTGCAGGCTCATACACGCCGTCGCAGGATTCTATCTCGATTTCATGGCTGCCTATTCTTAACTTCAATGAAGGCAATGAAAGCGATCCATTATTTAACTGTCATTATCCCAGCGAAAAGAAAGATCAGATCCCGCGAATTTCAATTTTCATAACAATTTATGTAAAATTATAAAAAAACATTTTAATGGGACAAAGACTTTCACACTTTCAGGTAAACTTTTTTGTCAACAAACATCATAATAGCAGAAAAGGCAGATGCAGCAAGAAGAATTTCATATTATCTGTCCGACGGGAAATCAAAGGCGAAGAAGGGAAAAGGCCTCAACTACATCGAGTTTGAGAAGGATGATGAGAAGAGCATAGTCATTCCACTGAGTGGACATATTGTTGAACTGGACTTCCCGGAGGACCTGAAGAAATGGAACCAGGTTGATCTTGAAACACTTATTGATGCAAAGCAGGTAAGGAACGTTAAGAACAGGAGTGCCTATTCGACATTGCAGGAATTCGGCAAGCAGGCGGACAGGATTATTATTGCGACAGACTACGACAGAGAGGGGGAACTCATCGGCGTCGAAGCTCTGGATATAATCTTCGGCGGGACATCAAGGAACAGGGACAGCGGATCGATACTCAGGGCAAAGTTCAGTGCCCTGACCGGCGAGGAAATAAACTCTGCATTCAAAAGTCCCATAAAGGTTGATTATTACCTGGCGGATGCCGCCGGGGCAAGGGAGGAGATCGATCTCCTCTGGGGTGCAGTCCTGACAAGATTCTTTTCCCTCGCAACCAATCGCCTGGGAAAGAATTTCATATCTCTTGGGAGGGTCCAGACACCCACCCTGGCACTCATAGTGAAGAGGGAGATCGAGATCAGGAACTTCATACCGGAACCGTTCTGGAAACTTGAGGCCCTGTTCCACAAGGATATAGATTTCAAGGGGGAATATTCAGGCGGAACGTTCACAGACAGGTCAAAGGCTGAATCAATACTGAAAAAGGCCAATGCAAGTGAGGCACGGGTCCTTGATTACAAAGTGGAGGATGAGCGGATATACAAGCCGCCCCCGTTCAACACCACTGAATTCCTGAGGGAGGCTTCCAGGATAGGAGTTCTGCCGTCGAGGGCAATGAAGATAGCGGAATCCCTGTACATGAGAGGTCTCATAAGTTATCCCAGGACAGATAACACGGTTTATCAGAAATCAATCTCGCTGAAGGGAGTGCTGCTGAAACTCAAGAACTCGAAATATTCCGCGGATGTGGAAAAGGTTCTGGCACAGGAGAGAATCATCCCCTCAAGGGGAAGGCAGGAGGCCACCGATCACCCGCCAATATATCCTGTCTCAGCACCGAAATCTGGCGAGCTGAAGGGCGAATTCGAGAAGATATATGAGCTGGTGGTGAGAAGATTCCTTGCAACCGTGTACAAAGAAGGCACAAAGGAAACGAGAACAGCCACACTGTCTGTAAATGGAGTGGAATTCATATCCAGGGGTTCGAAAATAAAAGATAAGGGATGGCTTGAACTGTATCCGTACAGGACGATCAAGGAATCTGATCTGCCTTCAATGGAGATCGGGGAGATGGTCCAGGTAAAGTCCATGGATCTCAATGAGGACGTAACCAAGCCTCCTCCCCGTTACGATCTGGCAAGCCTGATCAAGGCCATGGAGGAACTCATGCTTGGAACGAAGAGCACCAGGCACGATATAATAGAGAAGCTGCAGAGCAGGGGATTCATTGAGGGCAATCCGGTCAGGCCGACACCCCTGGGCATGGGGCTGATAGAATCGGTGCTCAAGATAAATTCCAGGATATCCGATCCGGATATGACCGCGACCCTGGAAAAGGATATGGATCGCATCGCTAACAGATCAATAACGAAGAATGAGGTCATAGAGGAATCAAGGAACATGCTTCGATCAACGCTGAAGGAATTCAGGGAGAAGCAGGATGTAATAAAAGAGACAATAAAGAGAAACCTCTCCCAGGGGGAAGTGATAGGGGAATGTCCCATTGATCATGGGGAGCTTTCCCTCATAAAGAACCGAGATCTTGTAAAGATAAAGTGCTCGACGGAGAACTGCAGGATAGATTTCATACTCAAGGCAAACGGCAAGATAGAGCTTGCAGGGAAGAACTGCCCGGAATGCGGTCTGCCGCTGATAAAGATCATAAGAAGGGGGCAGTCTCCGGAGATCAGGTGCATCGATCCAAAATGCAAGTACAATCAGAACAAGGACACCATGGGAAAATGTCCAAAGGATGGCGGCGATCTTGTCATAAGACAATCCAGATTTGGAAAGCGGTTTCTGGGATGCTCCAATTATCCATCGTGCACGGTCACTTATCCTTTGCCCCAGATGGGTCACATCGTGTACACGGGCGAAACCTGTAAATTCTGCAATTCACCTTTACTTGCAGTGACTCGTAACAAATCAAGATGGGTTTTCTGCCCCAAGATTGACTGTGAGTTCAACAAGAAGAAGCGTGGTAAGAGTGAAAAGGCAGTATCCTGAACTGTGGACATTCGTGATCCTTGCGATCACATCTGTCTTCGCATTGTTCCTGGCGCAGGATTTCTTCGTGGCAAGCGGGGAAACACAGACATCATCATCTTCAGGAAACATAATTCTCATCCTGTTCTTCATAACAATGACCCTCGTCTTCACCGGTGTAATTCTGTTCCTGGCAAAGAGAAAGGGAATGCGTGCGGTCAGGATTCTGTTCATCGTTCTTTCTATATACGTGATATTCTGGATATCCATACCAATATCTGATCTTATAGTTTCCATCCAACCCGTAAGCTATGCAGTTGCCATTGACGAGTTCTATGTGCTGTGGATAGCGATTCCCGCCATACTTGGATACATGCTCATATTCAGGAATGAGTGGTACATCACCGATATAGTCGGCTTCATGCTCTCTGCGGGCCTGGCAGCAGCCTGGGGTTCCCTGATAAACGTGTGGTACACCATAGTGCTGCTTGTTGCCTTCGCCGTTTATGATTATATATCGGTGTACAAGACAAAGCACATGGTCAGCCTGGCGAAGACCGCATTTGCGACCGATATACCGATGCTCTTCGTGATTCCATCCTCACCTGGATTTTCGATGAAGGATATCACCTTTGACGACGAGGGAAAGAAGGGCGATATGGGCGCTCTCATGCTCGGGTTCGGAGACATAGCAATGCCATGCATACTGATCATATCGTCCACAATATCCTATGGTTTCAGATTCCCGTTCTTTATCCTGCCGCTGATAGGTGCAGCAGTGGGTCTTTTTGTTCTGTTCATGACGGCAAAGAGGCCGGCACCCGGCTTGCCGTACATCAATACCGGTGTGATCGGAGGATTTCTGCTGGCATTTGCTCTCTTCAGATAGATTATGAAAGATCGACGGAGGATGCTTCCCTGAGTTCCGAGATTTCCTCATCGGTCAGGCGCCAGTCAGCGGCACCCATGTTCTCAATCAGCTGATCGGTGGACTTTATTCCCGGTATGACAAATGAATCCTGGCACAGCAGATAATTGAGGGCAACCTGTGCGGGCGTCTTTGATCTTGAATCCGCTATTCTCCTGATGGTATCTATCAACGGAAGCAGCTTTTCTATATTTTCCCTGGTGAACAGCCTGTCCCTCTGCCTGATCTCATCATCAGGGATGCTGGAGGGGCTATATTTACCGGATAGCAGGCCTTTCGCTATGGGGCTCCAGGCAATCATGCTGATCGATTTATCACGCATGTATGGAAGGAGATCGGATTCCACCTCCCTCTGTATCAAATTGTAACGCATCTGGTTCGATACCAGATCGTATTTTGAAAGTGAGTCGATGACTTCCTCAAGCTCCGTCAGGGGATAGTTGCATACTCCTATATACCGGATTTTGCCTGCATCAACAAGTTTTTCCATTGCCGATACCGTTTCCTTTACGGGTACAGAGGAATCGGGCCAGTGGAGCTGGTAGAGATCGATATAACTCGTGTTGAGCCTCTTCAGGCTCGCATCACAGGATTTGATGACATCATCCTCCCTGAAGTGCGGGGGCGCAACCTTCGTTGCAATGATGATATCCTCCCGCCTGTATCCCTCAATCGCCCTGGAGATTACCTCTTCAGAATGGCCGTTCCCATATATTTCAGCGGTATCGATATAATTGACGCCGTTCTCAAAGCCATATTTCATTGCCTTTATTATATCGTCATCTGTGAAGTCAGTACCCCAGCCTCTTCCCCCGGCCTGCCATGCACCAAAACCAACGACAGATACCCTGAGGTCGCTCTTTCCAATGTTCCTGTATTCCATATGTTTCCTATTCAGACATTATTTATTATATAATTTATTTCGTATTGAATTATTTAATATGATAATAATAATGGACTATTTTTATCAATAGGATATGAATGATTGATCATGCTTAGGATATGATCGCTTCCTTCGTAAAGTGGACAGATCGATGATGCATTTCGTCAGTGAAGGAATACTCTCTTTCCGGTGAAGTACATTGCAATCCCGTATTTTTCTGACGCCTCAAGGATCTCCCTGTCGCGTATGGAACCTCCGGGCTGTATGATCGCGGATATGCCGCTCTTTGCTGCGAGTTCGACATTGTCGCTGAAAGGAAGGAATCCGTCGGAGGCCATGACCGATCCCTTTGCCTTATCGCCTGATCTTGCGACAGCAATTCTCAGGGCCTCGATCCTTGAGGTCTGTCCTGCCCCTATGCCCGTGGTTGTGCGGTTCTTCGCAAGGACTATGGCATTGCTCCTGCAGTGTGCGGACACCTTCCAGGCAAAGGCCAGATCCTCAAGGGCTTCACTGTCGGATTTGCTGGATGTCTTCAGTTCCAGATCCTTATAATCCGAAGATAGTTGAGACTGTACAAGCATGCCGCCCATCACGCTTCTGTATCTAAGATCTGTATCTCTTTGCATCGCCACCTTAAGGAGGCGGAGATTCTTCTTCTTTCTCAGGATGTCAAGGGCTTCGGCAGAAAATGACGGTGCGATCACAGCCTCAACGAAATATTTGTTGATTTCCAGAGCGGTTTCAGCATTCACCTCCCTGTTGAGCGCTATAATTGATCCGAATGCGGATTCGCTGTCGGCATTGAATGCATTCTGGAAAGCGATTTTGATAGAACTGCTGGAGGACACGCCGCAGGGCGTGTTATGCTTCACTATCACAGCTGTGGGTTCGGAGAATTCAAGTACTGTCTCCAGAGCAGAGCTTGCGTCAAGAATATTGTTGTAGGAAAGCTCCTTTCCGTTGAGCTTCTCTGATGCGGGTATTCCAAACGGGCTCCCATCACTGTAAAGGATGCCTGTCTGATCAGGATTTTCCCCGTATCTCAATCTGGTACCGTCAAGGTAGTGCAGGAATAGTTCCCCGGGAACAGAAGATCCGATCTTGCTGTGCAACTCCCTGTATATTGTCATATCATACAATGTGACATAGGAGAATGCCTTGAGTGCCAGAGCCTTTCGCATCTCGAGATCAATGCTGCCCTTCTCCAGTATCTGATCTGCAATTCCTCCGTAATCGTTCCTGTCCACAATCACCGCAACGTTGGCAAAATTCTTGGCCGCGGCCCTGATCAGCGATACGCCGCCGACATCGATGTTTTCGATCATCTCATCAAGATCCCCTTTTTCTGCGGCTTCCCTGAAAGGATAAAGGTTGGATATGACCAGATCGAACTCCTTGTAGCCGAACATCTGTAACTCATCAGTGGATGCGGCATCCCTCTTGGATAGAATTCCTGCGTAAAGCGCAGGATGTAAAGTCTTAACACGTCCGCCGAGAAGGGAATCAAAACCGGTGAGGCTGGAAACCTTCTCACACTTCACATGGTTTGCCTGCAAGAACTTATAGGTTCCCGTCAGAAGCATAAATCTCGGGTTTAGTATCAGAAATCCGGTTGAAGAAATTCATTAACCCTTCCTTGTCGTAAGTACTGACTATAATTCTCATTGTGTGCAATATCCCTTAAGGTTTAAAAAAGAATCACTTCCTTCAATATTACTGTTGGTAATTATATCACAGAGAAGGTAATTTATTTAGGTTCCCGACAAAACATTTAAAAAAGCTACAATATAGCGTCAAGAGGATCAAATTATGGAAAGAAACATAACAATTGAGGATCTTAAACAGTTACCCACGTATGCAAAGGAAGTTGAGCTCGTGGAGAGAAAGGGCATTGGCCATCCCGACAGTGTATCGGATGGAATTGCTGAGGCTGTGAGCAGGGGGTTGAGCAAATATTACATAAAGGAATATGGAAGAATTCTGCATCACAATACCGATCAGATCGAGATTGTCGGCGGGCAGTCTGCGCCAAAGCTTGGCGGTGGTGTCGTGCTGGAACCATGTTACATACTTCTGAGCGGAAGGGCCACAACGACGGTCAACGGGGATCGGATACCGTTCAAATCAATATCCATAAAGGCTGCAAAGCAGTATCTCAGGGAGAATTTCACCCAGCTCGATATGGATTCCGACGTGATGATTGATTCAAGGATCGGTCATGGTTCCGTCGATCTCAGAGGGCTTTACGACACGAGAAAACTGAAGGCCAATGACACCTCTTTTGGAGTTGGATTTGCGCCTCTTTCTGATACAGAGCGGCTTGTTCTTGCCACAGAGAAATATATTAATGGACCACTGAAGCAGAAGCTGCCTGCCGTCGGCCATGACATAAAGGTCATGGGGTTCAGGCAGAAGGATACCATCAACCTGACCATAGCTGCTGCATTCGTAGACAAGTTCGTGAAGGACAAGGACGAGTACTTCTCCATAAAGGATCAGTTGAAGGGCATCGTTCTTGATAACGCAGTGAAGATGACAGACAAGAAGGTGCAGGTTTTCATCAACACAGGCGATCTGAAGGAGGAGGACGTCACATATCTGACAGTCACTGGACTTTCAATGGAGAACGGCGATGACGGTTCCGTAGGAAGAGGAAACAGGGTCAACGGCCTGATAACGCCATTCAAGGCAATGAGCATGGAGGCCGCCGCAGGGAAGAATCCTGTCACGCATGTTGGAAAATTGTACAATGTTCTTGCAAACATCATCGCAAACGACATAGTCAAGGAAGCTGGAGGGGACATTGAGGAGGTCTTCGTGAGGATTGTGTCACAGATTGGAAGACCGATTGATGATCCGCATGTCGCAAGCATCCAGGCAATTTACAAGGATAATGTAAATGCAACAGTACACGACAAGAATGTGAGAAGAATTGCTGATGAAAGACTAGAGCATATATCGGATCTGACTCAGCAGTTTGTGGACGGAAAGATATCTGTTTTTTAAAACCGTCCGATATTTTTCCATTTAACATTTATATCTTTTGAGATGCTTAGGGATAAATCCAGAGGGCTCGTAGTCTAGCGGTATGATGTCTCCCTGACACGGAGGAGGTCACCGGTTCGAATCCGGTCGGGCCCATTCTATATTCAGTTTAGAAATCATTAATAAGGTATATGCCTTCATATT
>JBMFWA010000020.1:0-26676 GCA_049965715.1 Thermoplasmata archaeon | reverse complement strand
TTGTTTTTGAAATACATCATGTCCATGAAAGGGGACTTCCAGGAAAGATTCCAACAAAGCATAGATGAAGCGATAAACAAGGAAATGTTTGGAAAACTTACAAATATCTTTGTGATCGCTATTTCAAATGAGAATTTCCATGTGGATTGTTCATATTACTCATACAATCCAACGAAATATGAATACGGAAGTCTTTACGAGGTTTATGGGAAGGGATGGACTGGAATATTTTCTTCAAGCATCATTGAAGCGGTCCATTTCCCAGCAGAAACCAAGAATAAACTTTGTGAAACGGGAATCGTAGTAAAAATGAAATGTGGGGCTTAGAACCCGGACGTCCCTCCGATTCTCTGCCGAAGAGGTTGATTTGTTATTATTGCCTGTAAACATTACCTTCTACTCATAGCCAGTGAATAATCTGATGGATCACAGAAAACTGAAAGTAAGATGTAAGAAGAGCAGATCATTCAGATTGCCCGCCACCTTGAAAGTTCTGTTGTCAGAAGGTATTCAGAATCTGTTCTGATGTCAGTTCTTCTTGCTCTTATGTGACGAAGACATGCTGAATGTAGTACCACGGATAAGGTGTCTTGAAGTTGATTGCCTGAGGGGATTGGGCAAAGTGAAAAGGGCCTGAATAGATCACTGGCACGATATCTATTGTGCCATTACCGGAATAATTGTGGCCCTCCTGATCATATGAAGTTATGGCGGGTCCTATTTTGTACATCAGGAACAGCATCGGGCTATTGTCCATGTGATGAAAGTCGGGCGAATACATTGTGTAGTTTCCAATCGTATAACTTGAACCGATAATATGGAACGTCACACCGGTATAGGGGGAAGAAACTGTCTCATTAATGGCTGCATTTCCGAACCAGACATATGTGCTATATCCGGGTTGAATTACGAGCGTCGGGCCTGGAAGAATTTCGAATTCAACGCTGAAGCCATTTCCTGATTCATTGAAGACCTGCGGGGAAGTGAATGTGCTGTTGCTGGAACCAATTGGCCCATACTGGACCGACATAATCCTGAGTACGGGAATCTGTGACGGGGATCCGGTTAGATATTCAAAGAGCATGATGGAAGAAAACAGCATCAGGCGCTACAAAAACTGAAATTACAACCCCGGAATGTCTTTTCAAGTACTGTAACAACCTGTTTCGACTGTGCATCCTGAGTGCCTGTCCTCTCTTGGCCATATAGCTCTTTCTTACAGACTGACATATGCGGAATATGAGAAGGCAACTACTTGGCCATGTCGCCTATCACTGGCATGACTATGTTGACTCCTGTGTAGGCCTTGTATCCAACATAGAGCCCGTATATGTAAAGCAGGAAAGTGAACAGATTGGCCACAATAGAGACCGGAAAAAAGAGAAATACCGAAAGTATCCCGATGACTGTTATCACCACGCCCAGAAGAATAGACTGAACCGCATGAAACTTGAGGTTTCTGTCCCTGTCTGCATACAGAATATACACTATTATGCCGGATACCCATGTGAGCAGGTATGCGAAGATATACATGATCCTGTTGTCGTTTCCTGCAACATCCATTCCTCTCGCCTACACTCCGATAGAGCATTAGTTTTCATATAAACATTTCTGGCATCCAGCTGGAGAATTTCTGTCTCACTTTCCCATACCGATTTGGACCTGCTCTTCAGGCATTGCCATAATGTGATCGGCAGATCGGGGTTAGGTGCATTTCAAAACCTTTGAGATAATTCAGAAGTGTTGAAAACCGAACAGGTTTCACACAGCCAACAATTTCTAGTCTACGAACACCCTGAACTTATTTTGGAAATTCAGTTTCTGCTAACAGGAGTCGGTGTGTTTCTGATCGCTGAATCCATATTGCACAGTATCGGAAGGTTACTGTTCAATTCATGGCGTTCTTTTCCCTTCTATTTCCAGATTAACCATACAAAATAAATGCACCCCCAACACCTGGGGCAATTCAAAATCTGCATATCAGAAATCGATTATGTCGGCTCCTTTTTTGACACGTCATTCACTAGCTCCGGCCCGTTGGGGAACTCACCATTCTCCTGCATCTTTACGGCTCTGTTCAGGTTGATCTTATAGCCTGCATATCCCAGGACAATGACTGAAATCACCACCAGGAAGAACGGAAGCCCGAGGGCATCAAGATTATGTACATGAAGCCCGGTTATTATGCTGTAGTTCCATATACTTGGATAGACGATGGCGCTTATTCCTGCTATCACAAACGCTATCCCACCATAGGAGAGTACGAAGTGACTGACTCCTCTGGCAACATATGCTATCCCCGACTGACCAAGTTTCTTCTTCTTGGTGAGCCATTTCCCGAAAAACATCCCTGCGATAACCTGCATCGTCATAGTCCCGAGACCGAACATCAAGCCCGGCAGGAACCCGATGTATATTGGCATGCTCGGAGCAAGGACAAAGTAGATTATTATTGCAAATGCCCCAAAACCGAAACCGGCAATCAGGCCATGGAAGAAAGCAAGCCTCATTGGAATAGGCTTGTAAACACCGTTCTCCTTTCTCATCACTGGGTTCTCCGTATGATGCATTTCCCCCTCTTCCTTGTCCAAGTGACCCTTATGGATTCCAAACAGCCTGTAGAGACTTGTTTCTATTATGTGCACATGTGGATATTTCAACTTGTTCGCGATGTAGAAACCTGAGAGCGCCATGACTGTCCCGACAACCACGTAGATGACGCCGTTGAAAAATGTCACTTCCATGAAGCTTGCGAGAGCAAGCGCTGCCAGTTCCGACATGAGTGCCCTCTCCAGAGTGAATCCACTTGAGAATATGAGCCCTGCCTTGGCACCTCCCTTCACCGAATAGCTTCCCACAGCATACGAGAATGTTATTGGCCAGGTATGCTCATCAGGGGTTATACCATGTACTATCCCGAGTAGATACGATACCAGTATTGTCATGTAGATGCCGTCATAGACAGGATTCCATAGATTTATGTACATATCATCAGCTCCTTATAGGCTTGCCATGAGGGCACTCTTTGGGTTTTCCAAGAATATTCCAGAGTTTCTCCACAGTCTCGTGATCCATAAGGTAATCGTACCTGCAGACCTCGCTGCATGCGTTTTCAAGAGGTTCCCCGGAAGAAAAGGCGACGTATTCCATAACCCTGTGTGCCTCGATTATTTCGCTGTACTCTTCCTTTCCCTCCTCTGTCGGCATGATCATCCCGGAACTTGAGATTACAAGTCCTTTTCTGGAGAGCCTGCGCACCACCTCCAGCGCCGTGGGAGGCTTGACATTCATGTATCTTGCCACGTCTGCAAGCCTGAGAGGGAACTGGTGCTGCTCTTCCACAATCTTAACAAGAAAATCCCTCTCTTTTCTGGTTAACTGCTGAATATCATTTGTAGTCATATTAGTATCATCCTAACGTAGTTAGGCATAGTATATTAACATTTCGCCGGTTTAATTTTTTGGGATATTCTCTGATCCAATCAGTCGTTCCCACGATGATCATTCAGGCCGATGTAACAGCCTACATTCACCCTTGAGGGCGATCGTTACTCCGGAAAATTTTCCCATGCATGTATACATGATAGCAAATATTTAATAATATAAAGCGGTATATATTCGGATAAATGAGTTGGGAACCTGATCTTTTGAATTTCCGCGGTAAATCTCTAATGAGCATGCCTGTGGCATCCTGTGACAGATACTGGTGCTAGCCATGCTTTACAGGGATGTTGAAAGGTTGCTGGAAACAGACATAACAATATCAATAGAGCAGCAGCACCCCTTATTCCCCCTCCTTTTGAGGGAAGCAGAGACGGTACCTCTTGATTCATACCGTGATGGGAACGATTATTATGTTGACCTGTTTATATGCGACAAGGCTGCACTCAAGTTGACTGGAGTGCTTTCCGCTTATTCTCCAGCCAGAATTGGTGACTGTGATATAGTGAGAGTGAAGGCTGAGGAGATGGAGGCTGCCTCCGTTATCATGGACGGGATCGGAAACATTGATTTTGCAGTCAGGGGCGGACTATACCTTAATTCCGGAAAAATATACATAGACTACAGGGTTTCTTCCTCGTCAAAAAATGACTTGACGGCAGTGGCCAACCGTATCCGTCGCATGAACAACAGGATCCGGATCGCAGACCTTGGTCCAGGGGCCGGCGGTATAAATATACTCAATAACGTCGATTCCAGAATTCACCTGGGTGTTGTTTCTTATGAGGCCGATATACTGCCTGAGATTGGAATATCCGGTGACAGGGACTTTTTCCTGGAATACAACTTCACAAAGATTGATGAAACCGGCTTCAGAGCCGTAATGTATGATGGCAGTTCCATTTCTGTGCAGCATATAAGATCGCGATTCCTGCGGGAGGTACAGAGATTGTCTGTTGAAAAAAAGATACCCAAGGCGGCCATATTTGCAAAACCCGTGGATGGAAAGTACAGGTCATTCACTCTTCTTCCATTCTCAATGATCGACACCCAGCTTTCCATGCTTTTCGAGGCACATGAGAGATTTCCTGACACAGAGTTCAACATTCTTGCTGTCCGTTCCTATGACAGCAGGGTATGGGGATGGATCTGAGCACAGACTGATTCACAGCTTCCACATATCTCTGCAGGGTTGATCTGCTTATGTTCCTGCTTTTGAATTGAAGCCCTATATCCGTGATCCCCGGGATTCTTTTGAATTCCGGAAAATAGTTGGCTGATCAACATATCCACTGCTCCTTAAGATCGACGGGAATTCCTCGTGTTTCTCAATGGAGGGTGGTTGCTATTATACTGATCGCATCCAGTATATACTGAATGGCAAAGCCGGCCACCAGAAGACCAAGAACTCTGGTCATGGCCTTGAGAACCTTTGCCCCCATGAGGCTGAGAATTCTCTCTGAGAATTCAAAGAACAGGAATATTATCACAAAAACGAGGACGAGTGATATGATGGTGAAAATGAGATTGTAATAACCGCCGTTCATGAGGATTATAACCAGCGATATTGCTCCGGGCCCGGCCAGTAAAGGGGTTGCCATGGGCACTATTCCGATATCCTTCTCCACGTTTCCACCGGCCGAGCTTGGCCTGTCTCCCTCTCTGACCATGTTTATACCCATTATCAGAAGGATTGCTCCGCCTGCGATCTCTATTGCCTGTATGGTGATGCCGAAGAAGTACAGGAGATAGTTGCCAAGAAGCGCAAAAAAGAGCAGTATGATAAAACCGTATATGACCGCGTCCATTGTGACTACCCTGGTCTCCCCATGGTTCATGCCAGAAGTGAGCCCCATGAAGATCAGCATTGCCCCGAAGGGATCAATGACCACGAATAGTGGAATGAATATTTTGAGGAATTCGACAATCCCGGCCGTCATACCCTGTCATGGTTATGCCCATCAAGATATGTATTTTGGCATTGCATTGAGAATTTATCAATAGATTCCAGAGACCTGCTCCAGAACATCCTTAATTATGCCGTGGGTCTTTGCCGGAAATCTCTTCATTTCGTCTGCGTCTGGAAAATTGAGCAGTGGTGAGATGGACATTGTGTACAGCATCTCAGAATCCGACCACCTCACAATGCCCGGACCGCTGGGACTTCTCAGGAGTACGCTTATATCTGAAAGATCCCTGTGGTCAAACATTCCCTCTTCATCCCGGAATTCGTAGTAGCCGTATGGTATCTCGCTATCTTTCCTTGCCACATCGATCCAGCCCGCTCTCTCAAAGGAGTCGCCCTCGAAGACCATGATACAGTGGCCGATCCTGCCTTCGCTGAGCATCACGCCTGTCGAGGAAAGTTCATAATTTTTCCCGTTAAGTTCAAAAGAGGCATCTATGTGATCAATCCAGTGGAGTCTTGAAATTCTCTGATCCTCGAACCATGTTCCGCTGCGTCCTGAAGCAAAGTATGATCTCTCCCTGAAAGTGCTTCCCCGAAGTCTGATCACATCATCTCTCACTGGCTTGAGATCCGAGAAAATCCTTGAAAAATCCTCCTCTTCTGACTCACCGGTTGCTTCAACTTCCACCTGCGTCCCGTTGATGAAGGATGAGGCCGCATTCCTTCCCCTGTAGTCCTTACCTGTGAAAAATATGCGATCTCCTGATATCATGCTGCGAATTTCGGAAAATGTTCCCATAAAGCTTGACATCAGGCTCTTTGGAAAACCGGGATAAAACCAGTCCAGAAAGAATTGCTTCACCCTGTATCTTCTGTCACCAATATTCACAAAGTAGCGAAATGTGGGCCATTTGACCTGACCACCTCTGTAGCTGATCTCCAAAGGTGCCAGTGTTTCTGGAATGTATCTTACAAAAGGCAATTCTGCCGGATCTGCTGCTGAATTATGATCCAATTCAACCAGGTTCCATGATCTTACTGCTTCTTGTTTCCGTAAATTTCCTTCAATGTGGCCTTGTTTATCTTCCCGCTCCCGGTTTTTGGAAGTTCGCTTGTGATGAAGACCCGCTTGGGCCATTTGTATGATGCCAGGGAGGTGCTCTTTTCACAGAATTCAATTATGTCGTTCGGCGTCAGTCCCTCTCTCTTGGGCACAACAATTGCAGTCACCGTTTCTATCCATCTTTCATGCGGAGTTCCTATGACTGCAACTTCTTTTACTTCAGGATGCGATGATATCACGCTTTCAACTTCCTGCGGATATATATTTTCCCCGCCTGATATGATCATTTCATCAATCCTTCCCAGATAGTACATCAAACTGTCGTCATCCACCCTCGCTATGTCCTTTGTGTTGAACCATCCGTCAATAAAACGCTCCTGATTCAGTTCCGGCCTGTTCAGGTAGCCGGCCGTGATGGTGTCGCCCTGCAGAAGCAGGACTCCTTCCCTGCTGTCCTTCAATTTACCTTTCTTGCCAAGGCTTTCCGGTTTCACTATCCTGAACCTTGCAACCTGTTTCATGATAGAACCCATGGATCCGAGTTTCCATTTCTGGCCTTCATTGTACGAGATAACAAGTCCCGTGGCCTCTGTCAGACCGTATATTTCCCTGAGCGGAACTTTGAAGAATTCATTGAAATACGATATGACGGGATCAGGGGTTGGCGATCCTCCAAAGAATATGAATCTGTAACTGAATTTACTTCTGTCCAGGTCACCCATGGTTTTGATGTTGTTGACTGTATCCACCACCATGGTCGAGACCAGCCCTGACCATGTTGCCTTTCTGTTGATGGATAGATCAATCCATTCCCTTGCATTCCATTTTGGCAGAAGTATTATTCTGCCTCCGGAAAACAGCGCCGGAAAAGTTCCGCATTGAAGACCTCCTACATGGAATAGGGGAACATTATTCAGAAGGGTGTCTGATGATTTCAGTTTCCAGGCATCCATGACCATGTGGATCGATGAGGAATTGTTCCTGTGGCTCTGCCTCACTCCCTTCGGCTTTCCTGTGGTACCTGATGTGTACATAATCATTGCATCATCGTCATCAAGAGCCCACCCCTCACCGCCCTCTCTGCCTGCATGACCCGATTTGTATATGCGGCCAAAACTGTTTTCAGTTTCCTCTGGTCCCTGCACAACAGTCTTGAGAGAAGCGTTCTGCTTGAGCACCGCAGCCAGCCTCTCTTTCTCCTGCACAGAGAGAATTAAACATTTCAGTCCGGCGTCGTCTATCACGAACTGGATATCGTCGACAGAGAACCTGTTGTTGATCGGAACTGCAACAGCACCCACCTTCCACGCAGCATAGAACGATACAAGATAGTCCACCGACATTGGTAGCAGTATCCCTATTCTGTCATTTCTTCCAACTCCGGTACTGGAAAGGTAGCTTGCGAGATTCTCTGCCATATTCCCGAAATCCCTGTACAGTATCTGCCTGCCGGATTCCTCTATGGCAATATTTTCAGGATATTCCATTACGGATCTGTCCAGATAGAATGCCAAATTGACCATGGTTATCCTCACTAACATGAAATTACAGGATATTAACGGTTATCGTTCACCGCATTTAATGCATAGATATTTTAAAATGATAGCTGATATCACATATTCTGCGGCCTGAATAAAGTTTTTAAATTATGATACCGTTAGTTTCTGGATAGATCAATGTTAAATGTTTCGGATGTCCTTGATCGATCCTCGGAAAAATGGCCCGGCAAAAACTTTCTGTATTTTAACGACAGAACGCTTACCTTTGAGGCATTCAGAGAAAGGGTGCTCGGATGGGTATCATATCTCAGAAAGAGTGGCGTAAAGGCCGGAGATGTTGTCGCTGTCTTTTCAAAGAACAGGCCGGAGATGCTGGAATTGTGGATGGCTGCAAATCGTATAGGTGCAGTATATTCTCCATATAACTTCAATCTCAAGCAGGATGAGATAAGGGCACTTGTACAGGATTCCAGACCCGTTGTTCTTTTCACAGATACTGCCTTGAACACTGATCTTGGAACCAGGATTGTGGAATTTGACAGTGTGGAACATAGCGGTACCGATAATTTTGTCTATGAAACCGATGCAAACGATGTTTCGACACTTCTTTACACCTCGGGAACTGAATCTGCTCCAAAGGGCGTTATGAATACCCATTTAAACTGGTATTCCTCGTTATTGAGTTCGGTCCATGATCTGGACTGGCGCCATGATGATGTGTTTCTGTTAAGCATTCCTGTTTACCATGTGGCTGGTCTGTACACATTCCTGGGCTTCATGAATGTTGGTGCCTCCATAGTCCTTGAGGCTGTTCCAAATCCGTCTGAAATAGTTTCCCTGATAAACAAATACAGAGTGACATATCTCATTTTCCCGCCCACCGTATTCATCGGGCTTTCACAGTTTGTGAAAGAGCCTTTCACCTCTGTGAAAAAGTGCATCAGCTTTGGCGCCTTCATAAGTGAGACGCAGTTCGATGCTGTTTCTAAGATTTTCCCGGGGGTACAGTGGAGAAATTACTACGGAATGACTGAGACCACCCCGATGGGAACAACCCTTCAGCCCGGTGATTTCGAAGGCAGGAAGGAATCCATAGGGCGGCCCCATATCAACATATCATTGAGACTTGTCAGGGATGATGGATCCGAAGCCGGACCGGGAGAAGTCGGAGAGATACTGATGAAGGGGCCCACGGTTGCCAGAGGTTATTTCAACGACGAAACAAGGACCAGGGCTTCTTTCAGTGGCGGATGGGTCAGGTCCGGAGACCTTGCAGTAATGGACAAGGATGGTTTCCTTTATTTTGTGGATAGAAAGAAGGACATAATCCGCACAGGCGGAGAGAACGTTCCTTCCATAGAGGTTGAAAGAGAGCTTCTCACACACAGATCCATAGGAGAAGCTGCAGTCGTCGGCATCAAACATCCTTACTGGATGGAGGCTGTCACCGCATTTGTCACCGCGAGAAAAGATCAGAAGGTGGATCCGGATGAGGTCATTGAATATCTCAAACCAAGAATCGCAAACTACAAGATTCCTAAAAAGATCATAGTTCTGCCATCTCTTCCGCATAATGCGAGTGGAAAAATACTCAAGAAGGAGCTGAGGGAACAGTTCGGGGACCTTTACATGAACGATCAGGTGAGGAAGTGACCACAGAGGAGAAGACCACTGAAGGCAGGACAATAACAGAAACCGACCTTGTGATGTTCTCGTATTTCACGGGAGACTGGACATACTTACATACAGACAGGGAAAAGGCGGAAAAAAGCATTTTTGGGGAACGGGTTGCCCACGGCTATCTCACACTATCCGTTTCTCTCGGTCTTGTGATCCGATCCGGGGCAATTGATACTGATGTATTCATGGCCCTGAAATCCATAGAAAGGGTCAGTTTCCTCAAACCGGTGAAGATAGGGGATACGCTGACAGTATCATACTCTGCAGAGAGGAGAGAGTCAAAGTCAGGGTCGATTGTGGTAACGCTTTCTGCGAAGACATTCAACCAGAGAAAGGAGTGTGTGATGGAATTCGTCACAGTGCACCTTGAAAAAAAGAGATAAAATGGAGAAAAAAATATGAAATCGTACAGGCAGTTGAAAAGTGAAAAGAGGAGAGTTGCAGTGGTGGGAACAGGGCAGACAAAATTCGAGGCAAGGACTCCAGGTAAGACATACTATGAACTTGCCCTGGAAGCCGCCATGATGGCCATGAGCGATGCTGGAATTACACCGGGAAGCATAGACTCGGTCGTTTACGGAATATATAACGACCTGTTTGAGAGGCAGATAATGCCGGATACCTACGTTCATGATTACCTTGGAATGTACGGAAAACCCGGAATCAGGATCACGACTGGCGGCGCGACTGGAGGGTATGCATTCAGGTCGGGATATTCGGAGGTTGCTTCCGGTCTTGCGGATGTCACCCTGGTGATAGGTGTTGAGAAGGCACAGGACTGTTATGACTGGGCTCAGGGAAAAACAACGCCCGAAGTCATAAAGTCCATCGCCTACAGTGCAGACATGACATGGGAGTTTCCTCTCGGGACTTCTGCTGCATCCTCATACGCCATTCTTGCCTCTGCACACATGAAAAAATATGGAACCACCGAGGAACAGGCTGCCCTGGTGAGTGTGAAGAACCATGGAAATGCCATCAACAATCCATTTGCCCAGAGTCCTATGAAGATAACTGTTGATGATGTGATGCAGTCCAGGATGATTTCATACCCCTTCAAGATGCTTGACTGTTCCCTTTACACGGAGGGAGCGTATGCACTTGTTCTGATGAGTGAGGAAAAAGCCAGAGAAACTGGAGTTAAGGATCCGGTCTGGGTCATGGGTATAGGTTCGTCCAATGACAAGTCCTTCACAGGATCAAGAACTGCGAATGACAGAATGGGAAAATATGGCGACATAGCTGACCTGAGGAATCATTACGAATCCGCTGATCTGGCCTACAGAATGGCGGGCATCAAGGATCCGGGAAAGACCGTTGACGTTGCGGAACTCCATGACGCGTTCAGTTTCACGGAAATTCAGGCTTACGAAGCTATGGGATTCTGTGAAAGAGGAAAGGGCGGCAAATTCATAGAGGACGGGGTCCCAACGATGGATGGTGATCTCCCCGTATCCCCTTCCGGAGGCCTTCTGGGAGCCGGACATGCAGTTGGAGCAACCGGAGTGATGCAGATAGGCGAAATCGTAAATCAGCTGAGAAACAGGGCGGGAAAGAGACAGGTGGAGATAAACAGAGGCGTTGGGCTGGCGCATTCCATCGGCGGACCAGGATCGTCATACTGCTCTGTGTCTGTACTGGGGGTTGATTGAATTGAAAACATCCACTGAAAAGGCCAGGGAAACTGCAAGAAAGGAACTTAAGTCAGAACCTTTGGAAAGCGTGATCGACGGGATTATTTCTGAAAAACTCAACCTGAATCCGTCTGTTCTGGAACGCGAGAAATATTTCGAGATTCCCGATAAGATGGTCATGTTCTATAAGTACAGCTACGGAGAGCAGTCACGGTTCTTCTCTGAGCTGATGGACCACGCGGAACTTTATGGTTCCAGGTGCATGAAATGCGGAATCGTGCATTTTCCTCCCAGATCCAGATGCTCTGAATGCTACGGGGAGACTGAATGGAGAAAAGTGAGTAATGAGGGGACTGTGCTTTCCAGTACAACATCGTGGTATGCAACATCTGAGTTCTTTGATAAGGTTCCCTACGCGGTGGGATATGTCAAGCCTGTGGATGCGGATACCGGTATACTTCAGAGAATAGACCTCAAGGGGAGAGAAAGGATTGATCCCGGAACTAAGGTCATCGCAAGGTTCAGGGAAAAGAGGAAAGGAGTGGTTTCTGATTTCTGGTACGAAATAATGGAGTGATCCACGTGACAGCGATACAGCTGCTTCGGATGATGGAGGAGAGCCTTCTCAGTATTGACAGGGAGACTTTCTTCTTTTACGGCAGGACTTACACGTCCGCCGACATCGTGAGAATGTACCGATCTGTTGCAGGATACCTCACTGATCATGGTATCGGGAGAGGGGATGTCGTTGCCATCGACCTTCTCAATCGGCCGGAACTGATCATAATCATCATGGGGTCCTGGATGGCCGGTGCCACTGTTACACCCATCAATGTCCACCTGAAGGAACAGGAGATCTCTTACCAGATTGCCGATTCAGGAGCGAAAATTGTCTTCGGTGAATTATCCTATGGGGAGAAGATTGAGAACGCCATTGAAAGGACAGGGCTGAGTGTCGAAAGGGTAATTCTGGACTTTGATAAGGGAGATTTATCAGGAGACCTGTACAGAAATGTCTTTCTTGGGAAAACCGATGCTGCCACTGTTCCGGAGAATCCGGATGATCTTTTTCTCATATACACATCTGGAACCACAGGAAAACCAAAGGGTGCGGTTCTCACAGCCCAGAACATTTACAGGGAAGCTATTCAGCTTCAGCAGGCGGTGAGTTTACAGGACAGCGACAGGATCATAATTATCCTGCCCCTGTTCCACGTGAACAATCTTATGTTCAGCATTGCCACCATCCTGAAAGGAGGGTCTCTGGTTATTCTCAGGAAATTTGATCCCGAAGAGTTCTTTGACTCTGTAAGGAGATATAAACCAACCCTGTTCTCCGGTGTCCCCACAATTTACAAGATACTCTCTGACTCAGCAAGTGAGGAGCACAGGGCAGCTCTCTCCTCGCTCAAGATCGGGATTTGTGGTGCTGCCCCCATGCCTGTGAAGTGGTTTGATAACTTCGAGAAGGCATACGGGATAAAGATAATCGAGGGATACGGGATGACCGAAGGCACTGTAGCCTCAACTATAAACCCGAGGTTCGGGACAAGAAAGATAGGGTCTATCGGTATACCGCTGCCCGGACAGGATGTCAGAATTTTTTCAGAAAACGACGAGGACCTCCCTCCTGGTGAGATAGGGGAGATTGTGATCAGAGGACCAAATGTTATGAAAGGATACTTGAACAGGAAAAATGAAACTGAGGAGACCCTTAGAAACGGCTGGCTCCACAGTGGTGATCTTGGATACATGGACAAGGATGGCTATTTCTTCATCGTTGACAGGAAGAAGGATATGATAATCCGGGGTGGCGAAAACGTGTACCCCAAGGAGATTGAGAACCTTATCAGCACCATGCCTGAAGTATCTGAGGTGGCTGTGGTCGGAAAACCGGATAATACATATGGTGAGGAGGTGGTCGCATTCGTTGTTAAAAAGGATGAACGGCTGACCGCCCGGGAAGTCATTGAATTCTGCAAACCCAATATTGCCTGGTACAAGTGTCCCAAGGAGGTATTCTTTGTCGATGATCTTCCAAAGAACTCTGTCGGAAAGATCCAGAAAAACGACCTGAGAAATAAATTTAAATAAAAAAATATAGACTGTAAATAAAAATATGTATTATGATCACCACAGCACTTTGATTCAACTCAAGAATAACATTTAAGGCTAAACCAGTATTACTTGTATCCATGAAGGCACTGATTCTCGGCATTGATGGCTATATTGGATGGCCGCTGGCTCTCCGATATCTCTCTCTTGGTTACGATGTTGCCGGCGCTGACAATTTCTTCACCCGAAGGCGTGTAAAAGCTGTAGATTCAGATTCCGTTTTCCCGATTGCTCCCATATCCAGAAGAATTCATGAAGCAGAGAGTGTCTTTGGAAAGAAGATCGCGTTTTACCGCGGGGATGTCAGTGGACAGAAGTTCATGTACGATCTAATAAAGGATACAAAACCTGATGTGATAGTGCATCTTGCGGAGCAGAGATCTGCGCCGTATTCCATGATAGGCCTGAAACAGGCTTCAGAGACCATGACAAAGAATGTTATCAGCACACTCAACCTGATATATGCTGTCAAGGATCTTGTTCCCAAGGCACACATACTCAAGCTCGGGACAATGGGTGAGTACGGAACGCCGAACATAGATATACCCGAAGGATTCTTTGAGATAGAATATAACGGCCGGAAAGATACTCTGCCATTTCCCAAGAACGCGGGATCATGGTATCACTGGACAAAGGTTCATGACTCAAACAACCTGATGTTTGCAAACCGTGTGTGGAAGATAGGCATAACCGACATCATGCAGGGTGTTGTTTATGGAACGAGAACAAAGGAGATCGTTGGAAATGGCCTGAGAACGAGATTCGATATTGATGAGGTGTGGGGAACTGCACTTAACAGATTCTGTGCACAGGCCACCATCGGTATACCAATAACGCCGTACGGCAAAGGCGGCCAGACCAGGGGCTTTTTATCGCTGGAGGACAGTATAACCTGCCTCACACTTGCGACAGAGCACCCACCTGAGAGCGGTGAATACAGGGTCTTCAACCAGTTTGACCAGCATTACTCTGTCAACGAACTTGCGGCTGATGTGAAGGAGGTCTACGAAAAGAAGTACGGAAAAGAGGCAACAATTGATCACGTACCCAATCCAAGAGTGGAGAAGGAAGAGCATTACTATAATCCGGCGAGTTTAAAGCTCAGGGCCCTGGGATACAGGCCATCTGGAGATCTGAAGAAAGATCTGGGAATGATACTCGACGATCTCCAGCCCATGAAGGAAAAGATTGAGTCGCTCAGGAGTGTCATCACCCCTCGCACCATCTGGCAGAAGAGTTCAGGTATCTGACGGAGCCTGCTTTTCAGGTTCCTAGAAGAATTTGAGGCTCCTGTTTACGACGTTTGCATAATCCGTCACCTGACCAAGACTGGCCCATTCGGATCTCCTCACCCTGATTGCACAGGTCCTCACTCCTTCCTCTATTGATTTCTGTATTGCGGGCGTGAGTTCAATGTTGCCTGATCTGTCATGAGACAGATGATCCATAATAGACCTGTCCAGAAGATAAACGGCACAGAGGGCAAACTTGCTTCTGCTGTTGGGATCCTTTTCCACCACTCCGGTGACATAAGTCTTACCGTCCTCCGTCCTTAACTCCGCAGTACCATAATTCTGTGGATTGTCGACCTCCATCACAACCAGAACATTGCTGCATGCTCCGGACTCGCGCATTTTGATCATTCTGCTGAACACGTTCTCCTTCAGGAGTATGCCATCACCTGCATTGAGCAGGAAATAATCGCCCATTATAGTGTATCCGGCACTGAGAACTGCACCCCCATAGCCATTCCTGGGTTCCTGGTAGACTATCCTTGAGTATGGTATGTTTGCCGATATGTATTCCGCTGTTCTCCTGTCTGCAGGGTCAAGAACAATTGAGATCCTGTCAACCCCCTGGGATTTCATCATGCCTGCAATCACCTCTATCATGGGTCTGAGCACGATCCTTTCCCCTTCCCTGTAATAAATTGGCAGCATCTCCTTCCTGAGTTTTCCGTCCAGGCCGGATCTGGTCCCCCTGCCAGCTGCAGTGATAATCCCTTGCATGTCTGTCCGCATGTTGTAAATCTATTTATTGGTTCCAGAGACAGTTTGATCGTACAGGATATTTTGCCCAGTCTTTAGAACAATCTTATCCAGGACATAAAAGCATGAAAGAACCGCATGATGCCGGGTTCATGATATAAAAATAGATGGTTTGAGGAAGTCCTCAATCCGCGTTTCCATGGCTGAAATAGTAGGAAAAGTCGTCTCTGCGGTTAGAAACAACAGATATCCTCATGGATTTCCCTGAAATTTCCAGGGGGTTTTCCATTTCAACCAATAGCTCTTCTCTAAATTCCTCTTTTGTAGGTTTTTGTGCCATTAAACCGTTGAACTTCTTACAGTATTAATAGTTTGCTGAAGTACGAGTCGGCAAACGACGAATAAAATAAGAAAAATTTCATTTGAATCGTTTATTTCAGGCGCTTCCCCGAGGATTGGTCTTTTTGAAGCTCTTCAATTGCACGAATATACTGTCTGTGTTAGATTATATATCAATTTGGAATAGTCCCTGGTTGAAATCTCACAGAATAGACGCACTTGATCTGAAAATAATCGATTTACTGGAAAAAAACTGTTCGCTCGCATATGAAGAGATTGCACGAGAGACGGGGAAAAGTATGTGGACCGTCCGGGACAGAATAAGTCTTCTCAAGAAGCGGGACATACTTAAAGACTGCAGAGCTGGAATTGATTACGGAAAGATAGGTTATGCATGCAGGGCCGTGCTTGCATTCAATGTACCGCCTGAGAATATTGACAATCTGGTCCAGTTTTCCAGGCAGCAGCCTATGATAAAGAGAACTCTGGTCACCACAGGACAGAGAAGGTTCCTGATGGAAATCATCGGCGAGGATTGTTCCGAGATACGTAATTATGCAAGGAAAGAACTCCCCAAATTCGGTATTTATGATATTGATCTAGAGGTTATTCTTGATGAGATACTCCCATGATTCACGCATTTTGCATTTCCATTATTCCTGATGTATTTGAGATTTCCACAATTTTTGCGGGATTGATTTATGTATTATGTTCCCATGATCAGCCATGAGCAAGAAACTGGAAGAAATAGATACGTTCGCCAGGGATACTCTTGGGGCTACGCCGGAAGCAGTAAGGATACTGGGCAAAATCAATGAGGAAATGGCAGAAGAGCAATTTACGGAGAATATGAGGCTTTACCTTGGGAGATCAATGATCCCCAGAAAGCTGGTACCGCTGGTGGCACTGGCAGTATCACTGGCCCAGGGCCAGCGTGAATCCTCTCTGATACATTACAGACTGGCCAAGAAATTTGACGCGGCAGTTGATGATATTCTTGATGTGATAAAAATTTCCAAAATGGCAGTCATGGCATCGACGCTTTCAACAATGACCTCCATACTGCCTGTCGTCTCATCATTCGAGGCCATTGAACTCAGGGATAAGGAAACCGAGAAAATCATGGCCAACGTGGTAAGAGAATCCGGGAATGCTCAACCACCGGAGAACCTTTCTGCTCTCTCAAAACTCTCCTTTGATCTGTTTGATGAGCACATAAGAGAAAGGATGGAACTCCTTTCGCCAATCTCGCTTGACAAGAAGACCGTATACCTTGTCGCTTTCGCGGTGAGCGTGTCGCTGAGGGATCAGAGTTGCGCCCCGGTCTATCTAAACCAGTATTTCAGAAACGGAGGAGGCACCAGAAACATGGAGGATGCCATATCCATAGCACGCTTCGTGACAGGAAACAAGGTCATCACAACCTCAATGGATATGCTCAACGATATCGTTTCAAAGCTGGAAGCAGAAGATAAAGATAAATAATCTTTCGGAGTATGTTTCAGATGAATAAAAACACAATTTCCGTTTTTGGGTCAGAGTGGTTCGGTATGTCCATCGCCACCCTTGCCCTTGCCGAAGTCTATATACTTGCGTACCAGCAGGATGGTTTCGTGCCCTTTTTCTACCTCGGAAACAGTTTAATGGCACTGGGCATAATCCTGTTCTTTGTCATACTTGTTTTATGGTCCACAAGGGGCATACTAATCCATGAAAAGATCCACGGGCACTGGGACAACCTGACGAGGCTGAGTTTCATCTCTCTCATCCCGATTATCGGTTTTATCAGCAATTCCCAGCTGATTTACTTTTATGGACTTTCTTCTCTTTCAGCATCCTTCTCACTCATGAACTATCTCGTGGAATACTCTCTTGCCCTCATTCTTGGCGTTATTCTAGGATACAGGCTTTACACCAAGGAAATAAACCTCAGGGAGATCAATTATGCCGTGGTTATACCGCCACTGGCAATAGGCACGAGTGTGTTTCTTGGATCGGATCTCGTTGGATTTTACGGAGGAAGCACCGGTGCTGCGATTTACTATCTGACCATTATCGGACTTGGCATCTTTTTCTTCCTCTACATATTCATCGGTTCCCTGGCCCTTTCAGGACATGTCACAAATAAGGTCCATGAGACGCTTCCCACAACCATGCTCCCTGTCGGCATAGCAAGCCTCATTGTTATCAACATACTCTCCATAGTGTCATTCAATAAACTCCATATTTTCCAGCTTTCACCTTCAACTGCAGGTTTCTTTTCCCTGATGCTGTGGGGCTTTGAAATATGGAATTTCCTTGTTGTGACAATTATAATTTTCACCAGACCTCCCAGGGGAAGCATGAGTTCATGGGCATATGGCTTTCCCCTTGGTCTCTTCGCAATCTCGACTGTCCGTATGATCTCCATAACAAATGAGCACGGGCTGATCTGGGTATTCACTGCAATTGCGGTTGCGTTGAATATTGTCTGGATCTATGCCTGGCTCAACACAATCATTTTCATGATGGACAGAAGCAGAAAACTGAAGGAGTTGGCTGAAAACAGGGAAATATCTTCGTGAAATCCTGTATGTCTGCATTTTGCAGATAAAATAACCTTTGAACATTTTATACATAATTTTGTGTTCACAGACCGTATTTATGGATATGTGGTCATAATAAGCAACCATGACGAATGATGTTTACTGTTTCTGCTCCTATTTCATTTGCATCATTCTGAACCACCAAATAAACAAATATATACACCGTATCATGTGAACTGATGAAAGGATCTAAATTGGATTTCTTCACGCTAGACTCCTTTGACCTGACTGATAAAACCGTTTTCTTGAGGCTGGACATAAACTCTCCAATCAACCCCATAACAGGAGAGATAACAGGATCGACTAGATTCCTTGCACATTTTGAAACACTTCGATCTCTCTCCCGCTCAAGGGTGGTTATACTGGCTCACCAGAGCAGACCCGGGAAGGAGGATTTCACTTCCCTCAGAACACATGCGGTGTATCTGCAGAGGCTTCTGGGAAGAAAGGTGAAGTTTGTGGATTCTCTCTTTGGCGAAGAGGTGGTGAGAGCTGTGGGCGAATTAAAAACCGGGGAGATATTAATGCTTGAGAACACGAGGTTCTACTCCGAGGAGATAGATATCGATGGCGATGATCTTGAAACCATGGAGAAGAGCCATATTGTGAAAGGCCTTCTGCCTTTGATGGACTACTTTGTAAATGATGCTTTCCCAGCTATACACAGGCCCCAGACGACACTGGTTGGTTTTCACAGGCTGGTTCCCAACATTGCAGGTAGACTGATTGAGAAGGAAATAGTTGCCCTCGACAGGTTCATGAAGGATGATTCAAGACCCAAGGTTGCAGTACTTGCCGGGTCCAAAATTAACGAGTCCATTTCAGTTGCGAAGAATTTCCTTGACAGGGGAATTTCTGACAGGGTGATAGCGGGAGGCGTCGTTGGCAACGCTTTTCTCTGGGCAATGGGAACTGATATTGGAAAGAAGAACCGGGATTTCATCATCAGGAGCAACAAGAACTGGGAAGACCTCATCAACACCTGCAAGGATCTTGTGAAGAAATACGATGGCAGTATTCTCGTGCCGCAGGACTGCGTTCTAAATCCCTCGAAGAGGAGAGTTGCGATCTCAAAGAAAATGCCGGACGACGAACTTATGGCAGATATCGGCGTGGACACCATTGTGAACTATATAGACGAGATAGGAAAGGCTAAATCAATATTCCTGAACGGCCCCATGGGAATGTATGAGATGTCTGAGTACGCTGCAGGAACAAGGGAGATCATGACAGCAATATCCATGAACCCGGGTATGAAGATAGCTGGTGGAGGTCACACTCTCAACGCACTGGAGAAACTTGACCTCATGGATAAATTCGATCACACGTCCACAGGCGGGGGAGCTCTCATAAGTTATTTATCCGGTGACCCAATGCCCGTGCTGGAAGCGCTCAAGGAAAGCAAGAAAATATTCTCGGGGAATTGAAATGGAACAGGATGCACGTGAAAGTCTGATTCAGGAGCTTGAATATCTCAAGGGTGTGATCGAATCCTATAACGACCAGATATCAAGGATAGGCAGGGTCGTCGACGAGATAAACCTCAGCCTTTCCGTCATTGGGAACAGGAAGAACATAGTGGGTAACGAGACCAGGGTATCAATCGGTTATGGTGTTTATGTGAACGCCAGGATTGAGAATTTTGACAAACTGCTCCTGCCTATTGGATCGGGTATTTACCGCGAGGACACTGCTGAAAACGTTGAGAACAGGCTTAAAGGCGAGTTGCAGTCACTTCAGGCTTCCATGGATTCACTCCTTGAAAAGAGGAAAGAGAGCGAGAACAGGTACGAGACCCTCCTTACAGTGGTACAGCAGGCCAGTGCCCAGAATCAGAAACAGTGACATGTTCGACAATCTAAAGAAGAAGTTCAGCGGTTTATTCTCGAAATCTTCTGAAGAGTTTGTGAGGAAATCAGATCTTGAATCCAAGATCATAGAGACTCTTGTGGAATCTGATGTTTCAATAGATGTTGCGGAAAGAATCTGGAAGAGCATGGAGGAGAATCTCGACATTGAGGGGAAGAAAATTCCCGTCGAGAAATACACTGCCGCCCTCAGGAATGCCATAAGCCCTATTTTCGACGTACAGAAGAATCTCCCAGACATCCTGAACCCACGTGAGAAACCTTACATCATGCTCTTCCTCGGGATCAACGGTACAGGTAAGACGACCACTGTGGCCAAGGTTGCAAACTATCTCAGGAAGAATGGAAAGAGGGTTGTGATGGCTGCCTCAGATACCTTCAGGGCCGGCGCCATAGAGCAGATTTCAATACTTGGGGAAAGAGTCGGAGTCGGTGTGATCAAACACCAGGGTGGAAGCGACCCCTCTGCCGTGGCGTTCGATGCGATCAATCACGCAAGGGCAAGGAACATAGACTATGTTCTCATAGATTCTGCAGGAAGGATGCAGACAAACAAGAATCTCATCGAGGAGATGAAGAAGATAAAGCGGATCTCAAAGCCAAATCTCACTGTCGTGGTTCTTGATGCCATGATCGGTCAGGATGCCGTCAATCAGGCAGAGACTTTCTTCAATGAAGTCGGATTTGACTGCATAATTGTCACGAAGCTTGACACTGATGCAAAAGGCGGATCGATACTCACTATGGCTGCGGAGATAAACAAGCCAATACTTTTTGTCGGGAACGGGCAGGGACTGGATGACATACAGCAGTTCACCAGGGAGTGGTTCCTTGACAGGATCCTACCTAAGTGAACTCATTATCCTGGATATCTTTTCCGGATCAAGTTCTGTGGTAATGAGCGGAATGTTTTCAAGTTCAGCGATCTTGACGGCAAGCTCATCCACCCTGTCGGCCTGTATGTAAACTACAGCCGCTGGTTTGAGCGGGTGTGCCCTTATGGCGATCATGGGGCTTCTTCCCATCTTGACCTCTGTGAAAAATATGACCCTCTGGCTCGACCAGCCGTAAAGTTTGCCATATTCAGAATATGAAAATGTCAGTACGGCCTGGACGCCGTTGACTATTGTGTAGCCGCGTATGTACCTCTGCAGCGATGGGGAAGAACGGTTGACCCCGTTGACGCTCCTGACAACCTTCTCAAGGAGGACGTCGTGATCGTAATCTTTCACGTCGATAAGTGCCTGTGACGGGACTCCGCTGTTGAAACGCCTGGCAACTGTTCCCCCTCTCTTCTCATCAATTGCTATGAATGCCATCACTATCTTCTTTATTGTAGAAGCACCCGGGGATTTCCTCCTTCCTGCCTCATAATCGCTTACGAGAGAAGGTGAAACTTCAAGAAACCTGGATAATTCAATCTGCGATATCCTGAACTCCTCCCGCCACCTCTTTATGGTCTCTCCAGGATTCTCCGACATCGTGATCTGCCCTGCGATTTTTTCTTCTAGATCCACAATAAGTAATACCATATTGAAATAAAATGGTATTCAATACCGCTTTATGGAGCAGTCCTCAACTGCCCCTGACGGTGTCGCTATAAATTCTGATCGGTAGAGCCGCTAGCTGCTGGAACCCGGTGAACTTTGGTCTCCCATGCTCCGAATCTCCGCCCTGAAATTCATGGTCAACAGAATCATCAGCATGACTATTAGGAACATGATTCCAAAGAAGGTCAGCCTGAACCCGTACAGGTCGATCAGTGTACCCCCCACAAATGGCAGTATCACGCCTATCATCATCATAACCGAGAAGAAGTAGCTGTTTGCCATGTTCCTGAATTTCGGATCGAATGATCTTGTTATGGACAGCACGGAAAGCGGATAAGTGAGACCATGTGGTACACCGAGAATAAGAAGTGCCGCTATGAAAATGTACAGATTCGTGGATAGCACCATGATAAGTATGCCTGCAATTGAAAGGATCATTGAAACAATCATCTGCAGCCTTATGTTTCTGGGAGGCCTGAATGAGAGAAACAGCCTTGATCCGAAGGAGGCAACGAAGAAAAACGAGAACAGCAGGGTGACCGTGGATAGTGAAATGTCAAAGGTATTCTTCTCATATATGCCAGCAAATGCAACAAGCAGTGAAAACGGAACGTTGTATGCCATGATGTTGAGCAATGCTGACCTGAATCCATAGTTGCCGAAGACATTGGTTCTGACTCTCACCTTATTCTCCTGGGGAAACCTTATGAGAGGGGATAGCAGTGCCGAAACCACGGCAAACCCCGCGAACAGCAGAAACACGGTCCTCAATGGATAGTATTTCAGGAGATCAGACTCCACTGCCGGGCCTGCCACGAGGGAAAGGCTCAGCGCAACAGTATAAAGCGAGAGAACCCGTTCACGCACAGCGGCATTTTTGAATAGACCCGCTGCGGTGACAATGTTGGGCATCATCAGTCCAAGCACTGCCCCGGCAACTGCCGCAAGAAGCCATACAGTTATGTATGTCGACTCGAAAAACCCCACGAACACGAGAACATAAATCACGTTTGATACTATGAACGCAACACGCCTGCTCCCGGAACTCAGTCTGGTATTCACGAGTGCAGTGGTGAGGAAGGTTGAAAACGAGCTCAGTGCTGCGATTATCCCCACTTCCTCCTGTGTGAAGTTAAAGTCGTACTTGGCAAGCAGGGGAACAGAGGTCAACATCATGTTGTTGCTTGCCCTTATGAAGAAGGTTATTGAAAGAATTATAAAAATAGTTTCAACAATAGAAATTTTTGAAAACTCTTTATCCTGTTCCATGTATTTTCATCAGAATGTGATTACCTCATATCCGCTGTTGACGTAAAAGGCCAGCCTCTCGCCAAAGGGCATTAATTTGACTCCCATATCCTGCAGTTTTGTCTCGATTTCAAGTTTCTTTGCAAGAAATACGCATGCCGAGTCAAGAGCACCAGCCTTGACGATGTCGTTGAACGCCTCCCTGACATCACCCTTTATGGTTGAGACATACTGCTCGCTTGGACCATACAGGATGACTTTTGTATCCTCATACCTGCCAGCCTTAATCTGCCTGGATGCCGTCATTATCGCCAGATCTGCCCTTTCCGGGGCCTCTTTTCCCGCTATAATCAGGAATACTACTTTTGCCATTCACCAATAAGTCATTTATCTATATTAAGTAAACGAATTGATGAACGAGACATTGTTCAAAAAGAAATGTATGCTTTTTCGAAATAACTGAATCTGAAGGAAGTGCTGCGGAGATCACCATCTGCTTGGTTTGTTCCGTTCATAATTGCTTCCATACAGCAGACGCCCTGACCTTGTTAAAGACTATTATACCAGTGAATAATTTGCATCTGTTGCGGGATGTAATTGTTGTCGGATCCGGACCTTCCGGATCGTATTCAAGCCACCTTCTCTCCAGGATGGGTTACGACGTACTGAACCTGGAAGAGCACAAGGAGGTGGGGAGGCCTGTGGAGTGCACAGGTCTCGTTTCAGAGAGGGTTATCTCCATGGCCAGAACCAAGGCTCCAGTGAACAGTGTATACGGTGCGTATGTGCACTTTCCCAACGGAGAATCTGTCCATGTCAGGAAGGGAGAGAAGACCGTGGTGATGGATCGTGACCAGTTCGACAAGGATGTTTCTGCCATGGCAATTTCATCGGGCGCAGATGTTGAGATAAACTCCAGGGCTGTTTCGGTTACAACCGGAGACGAATATGCCACTGTGAAATACAGACAGGACGGCGTCCTTAAAGAAGAGAGGGCCAGAATTGTAATCGGTGCAGACGGTATAAACAGCAAGGTGCGCAGGGATGTTTTCGGATCTGTTCCCAGCAGGGTTGTTTCGTGTTACCAGGTTGATTCTGCAGTGAGGATGGATGATCAGGAAAGCGTCAGCGTCTTCGTGGGATCGAGGGTGACCAGGGGATTCTTTGCATGGGCCACACCAGCCGGGGATATTACCAAGATTGGCGTGGGCAGCATCGGATCTTCGGCGAAAAATTATTTCACGAATTTCAACAGCATGTTCCCGAAGGATAGGATTCTCGGGATCAACGGCGGCGGCATACCGATCACGTACCTTAAGAGGACCTATGCAGCAAGGACTCTTCTTGTTGGGGATGCAGCAGGAATAGTCAAACCCCTGAGTGGAGGCGGAATTTACACAGGTATGGTCTCTGCGAAGCATGCAGCCGAAGCTGCCGGATCTGCGCTTGAAAACGATGATTTCTCGGCCCGTTTCCTGGCAAGATACCAGAAATCCTGGAAGAAGGATCTGGGTCGTGAATTATGGATAGATGGCATCATACAGAGGCTCTTTGCGTCCCTGAATGACGAAACATTCAACAGAATTTACAGGATGATCTCAAGGCCGTCTGCAATAAAGATCATCGACAGTGTTGGAGATATAGATTATCCGTCAAGGGTTGTATTGTCCCTGATGATCAGGAAACCTGGCCTTTTCTTTTCCCTGATGGGCGGAAAATGAAGAATCCAAAGATCTTTTACATGGGGCTTCTCCTTCTGGTGACATTCTTCTGGGGCGTGACATTCCCTTTGATAAAGATCACGCTTGGATTCATCTCACCGGTTTCGTTTCTTATCATAAGATTCCTGGCCTCATCCGTCTTGCTCCTACCCTTTGTCGTCCGCAACAGATCGCTCAGGAGAGCGCGGGATATAAGGCTTGGAATTTCGGCAGGATTCCTGCTGTTCCTTGGTTATTTCTTCCAGACTGTCGGTCTTAACTATACTACCGCATCCCAGTCTGGGATCATCACTGGCCTTTATGTGGTGCTGCTGCCGATCATTTCTCTCGTCTATCTGAAGCTGAGACCGGACAGGGTATCGGTGGTTGCATCCTTCATAGCCTTCGCAGGTCTGATAGTTATGTCTGCTGGAGATCTTGGAAATTCCGGCATACAGTTTGGAGACGTGCTTACGATAGTTTCTGCGGTGGCATACTCATTCCAGATAGCCTATGTATCAAAGTATTCCTCAAGCCTTGATACATATGTGTTCACTTTCTACCAGCTACTCTCTGTTGCCATATTCTCCTCTATATTCCTGCCATTTATGGGGTCACCGTTCACCATAAATTATTCTGTCATATTCACCGTACTATTCACTGCCATATTTGCCGGTATATTCGCAATTTTTGTCAGCAACAGGTCCCTGATATACGTTGAGCCAACCGCGGCAGGGGTGATATTTGTGGGAGAACCTGTATTTGCCGCGATCACCTCCGTGATGATAACCGGGCAGGAACTGGGAATTTATACCGTTATAGGAGGCACTGTGATGATCTTCGCAATGTTCCTGACAACCTTCAGGAACTATCTTATCGGAAAAAAGGCATTTACTTCCATTTCCAAGATCGGGAATTGACCTCTGGCATTCTTTCTCTGACGCCTGATTAAGGCTTCCTGAATAATGCACCGAGACTCATTGCTGAAGTAATGATATTATAGTGTTCTTTTCTCTTTGGGAGATTCCAGTGCCTCTTAAGCCCGGAGAGGAATAGAGATGATAGTTTCCTGTCTATTACATAATACGATGTCAGGATGTTCCCGTTCACTTCAGCCTCGTAGAATAATGTTCCGAAATATGTGCTCACAACCTCGTTGTAAAAGTCTGAAAAGAAGGTTGTTTGGGTTCCCAGTTCGGCAGCGCCCGTCTCGCTGCTAATCTCCCTTACCTGTGGATTTCCTCTTATATCCGTTGATTTCAAACGGAATATAAGAATATCACTGGCAGCGTTGGTGCAGTATTTCGGGATAAATTTTCCCTCGTTCATAAATATTCCGCTGTTCTCCCTTTCCCTATTTTCCTGTTTCATGTGCCATTCTGTCCTGACAAGAAAAAGATCGTTTATATTCCCGCCAAGTTCAGCGAAAAGCTTCATCAGGTAAGGCATGCTGTCCGGTTGCTTTCCCATGTAGATCAGTTCTGTAACTGACGGCATTGCAGACATTATCTGGAGGAGCAGCTTTGATACCTGTTCTCTTACGTTTTCAGAAAATTCTATCTGGACATATGCGTCCTGTGAATGCGAAAGTATGTTGGGATTGACCCGGCATCCTGTTATGTCGTTGATTCTATTCAATGGTGCCAGCAGGTCATCATCTGTCCTTATCCTTAATACTGAGTTTTCCAGGATGCTTATCCTTGATCTTTTGAATTCCGGACTTTTCTCCAGGTTCAGTTTGTCGATCTCAGACAGTGTGGTCTCGAGGTTTCTGTATGTATAAAGTATTCCATTGTCGAATGATGTAAAAAAGAAGTTGTTTTCGAGAGCTATATTTCTTCCCTTGGTTCTGACCTCTCTTGGATATCTGTCTCCAAGTCTTATCACTGCACACTGGTCCAGGACCTCTGAACTCCACATTGCACATCCATATCAAGCAGTTATATTACACTTACGAATTATTTTTTTCGCTGTAAATAATGGTCTGCCCCCTTAAATAGTGAGACAAAGTTGTCTTATAGTGTTAAATATATATTAAATGAGGAATTGAATGAGGC
>JBMFWA010000019.1:0-27453 GCA_049965715.1 Thermoplasmata archaeon | reverse complement strand
ATCCCCCCTTATCCCGGTTATCGAGCTCTTCTTCACTATGCCATCCCTGGTAACGACGCCAAGGTATTCTCCCGTTATCTTCTTCGCTCTCCTGAGATCCGCATCGTATTTGCTGGATACCCTATAAGCGTAGTACCTACCACCGAAAACCCTGATCTCAACACCTTTGGTCTTGTACTCCAGGACCCAGTCAGGAAGATTATCCATATGGCGTATATATACGTAATATGCATATAAATGTTTTTGGTATCAGCATGTTACCATCACTGGTCAAACAACTGGTTCCATAACAAC
Organism: Thermoplasmata archaeon; assembly: GCA_049965715.1. Taxonomy (GTDB): domain Archaea; phylum Thermoplasmatota; class Thermoplasmata; order Thermoplasmatales; family Thermoplasmataceae; genus JAKAFX01. The sequence continues at coordinate 27,159 of JBMFWA010000019.1, read as the reverse complement.
TTATGAAAAAAGATTCTGCAATCTATTCCGTAAAAAATAACGAGTTAAGGATTAATGTTACTTTTGCCGGAACTCTTATTTCCACCTCGCCTTCATTAATAACAAGCACAAGCACCGGTTCCTTTACGGCAAGTATAGTTGTTCCAACAACTGCTTCCGGTACTGCCACGATTACTGCAAGTGATAAGTATGGCGATAGTGTATCAGTGCCGTTCATTGTCGAATCATCGTCAGTACCAGGTCCATTGATGGAAAGCTCCACCACTACTTATATTGATAATGGATATGGCTATGCAAACCTGACAGAACTTAACTTTGTGGTAATAATCGAATCCTCCTCGTCTCCTACATATACCCAGTTCACGGTTCTGGCTTCCTCGTATAGCGGTCAGCCAACAACTGTCACGAAGAACACATCAACTCCTGCGGTGTTATATTATGACCTGAAAATCACGGGAACGAACTCCGGAAATGCCTTGATTTCCATAACAAATTCATCCATCACCTCATCAAAAGTTGGTGGAATTCAATACTGGACCGGTAGCGCATGGGAATATGCTACAGACTTCAGTGTAACAGGGAACACGGCAACCTCTATTATTCCAGTTTCTGATCTTACTGGTACTCCACTTGCCGTGGTTGAACCTGCACCACCTGTTCCTATCTCAATACTGACAATTGCAATAATCGCAATTGCTGTGGTTGTGATAATCGTAGTTGCTCTGGTACTTATATTACGTAACAGGAAAGGAAAAGGGCCCGGCAAATCGAAACCGAAGGAGGGAACGAATGTCTCCAGAGGAAGGACTCAGATCGAACAGATCCCACTGAATAAGAAGTAATTGTTCTTATTCATTTTTCAATTTTTATTTGGATCCCGGATGCTTGTTAAGTTGTATCCCATTTGTGCACCTATAATTTATTTTAACATATTTTATTGAGGACTCTTCTTTTGCAAGACAGGGTGAAAACGAGCGAAAGCCTGCAATCTTTCTCACCGCGCAGGGACTTCTGGCAGTAGACAGAATTGAAACAGACCAGATTGATATTGCCTCTTATTTTGCCGCATCAGTAAATTCAAATGATTTGATATGAGAGAAAGAGTAGCTTCTGGCCAGCGGGAATCTAAGATTTCCATCATCATATATCTATGATCCCACGGATATGGTTTCAAATCGCCTTACTGTTATGCAACTTTTTGTCCTGTCGCTATACGTTCTTGCTGTATCCTGTAGTCGGCATAGTCATGCATTGTTATCACAAACTGTGCGTGGCTCCAGACCAGAGGAGAGACAGAAACAGGCTTACCACTGATTGGGTCAACCTGTTCAGGGAGCACGCCGGAAAGAAGAGCGTTTGATACGCACCAGTCTATGAGATCAGCGGCCTTTTTTTGATCCCCCAGCCTCAAATAATATTGGGCTATCCACAACGTTGTTATGATCCACGGGTTGCCTGGAAGATTCATATCTCTATGAGAATTGTGATATGGATCGTTTCTATACCTTGCAATCCCGCCATTTGGTCTCACCCACAGGTTATCCATGATGGTTTGCATGCTTCTGACTACCCTGGGATCACTTGCACGCTCCATGTTGAGGAGTGCTATGGATGAAATTGCACTGTCCGGTGTGAAATCTAGACTTCCATCAATGATGCCCCTTGCATATATTCCCTTTTCTTCTGAATAGAATTGCCTCTCAAACACAGAACGCATGTTGGTGGCAGCATCTTCATACTCTTTTGCATAATAATCATCGCCAAATGTTCTTGCGAAGTTAGCAGATGCTTTCAGTGCAGCATAACAGCTTGATATGGTAAAGGTATGAACGCCGAATCTCTCCTCCCATATATCATAGGAACTCTTGGGCAATCCTTCTGAATCCCTGAACTTGAGGATAAAATCAGCGGATTTTCGTATCAGGGTTTCATAATAATCCGACACAAAATCTATGTCCCTGACCCGCTTGAAATGGGACCATAAGGCCCATATAACCAGTGAAGTCTCATCCTCCTGGAGTGGCAGTACGCTCCTGCCCTCATGGATTCTTGGCAACCAGCTGCTTGATGGGGTGCCTGATGAATCGTACTTATGAAGAAAATATCCATCGCCCGTCACCACGGATTTAGCAAACTCGAAGAACGGCCTCACAGTCCCTGCATGATTCGCGCGTATCAGGGAAAATGCTGCAATGGATGCGTCTCTGGGCCACACGTAATAATAACCGTCCCTGTTGAACTTAAGGTTCTCGCTGTCTCCTGATGCTACGATTCCTCCAGAATCCGCCATATGGGATCTTATTATTATGAGTGAACGCTTGTAAATCCTGTCCCAACTTTCCGGGATTGCTGGAGACTCCTTTGTAACCCAGAGATGCCAGTAGTTTGATGTTCTTGTTTCCAGACGTTTCAGTTGTTCAAACCGTAGGTTCTTAAGGCCCATCTTTACAGATTCAAGGTCAGTGCCGCAGTATATGTAATAGAAGACATCAGCGCGCTCACCCTGGTTCAGGCTCAAATGATGCCTCAAGATGGAATCTACAGACCCTATGGCTACCGGGCTCATTGACAGTTTTCCATCCTCAGCATCCTTCCAGACCCCTTCCAGACCGTTGAAATCCTTAACGCCCATGGCGTACTGATCGAGCCTTTCATTTTTTGAATCTATTGATGAAATGAGAAAATACCTCTTTCCCTTATAATGCACAATGGAGTTCAAATCCGGGAAATACTGGGCAGTATCCCCTATATTGTTCCCGTATATGTAGAAGTCCTGATGGAAGAACAGGTCAATTTCAGATTTTTCTGAATTCCTGTTCTCAACGGTAAGATGCTTTACATATACATCCTCGTATATGTCAACGAAATCGGTTGAACCTATACTTATTCCTCCATATTCATAGCTGCATCTGCCAATCATGGTGTTATCGAGATAATCTATCTTCCTGATGATCTGTTTATTAACCCACTGAAAATTTCCATTGACGGAGATGCCAAACCGGAATGGATGACCCATTGAATGATTTTCACCCTGACATTCTGAATAATAAAAGTCAGAAATTCTGTACTGATCGTCCAGAAGAATAAGCAGCCTTCCGTTTCCTATAGATACGTTCCTGACCATTTTAACCCAGAACGGTGCGGATGTTAAAAACATTTACAAACTGACGATCGGGAAATATCTGATTCTCTGGCAAGGAGAATATGTAAACCATGAAACAGAATCACTGACGGACAATTCATATGCCCCCTTCTCCTGACTTTATCAACCTGGAATTTGCAGGTGTTCGTTGTATATGCAATTTTCACACTGATTTTCAGGACAATTGTTAAATAAATCGAATGGCATATGTACCTATGGCTAAATTTCCGAGTGATGAATGGGTTAAGGAATACATGGAGAAGCTGAACAGCAACCCTGAATATCAGGATGCAGGCAGCAAATGGGAAGGTGCGATCACATTTGTTGTACAGAAGGATGATAATTTTAAGGATGATGCGTACATCTATCTGGATCTCTACCATGGAAAATGCAGGGAAGCCAAATTCTCAAACAGTCTGGCGGACCTTCCAAAATCAGAGTTCAAGTACATCGGGAGTTACGGGAACTGGAAAAGGCTTATTGACGGTGAAATAGATCCAATAAAGGGTATACTCACAGGTAAATTCAAGCTCGAAGGCGCCATGATGAAAATAATGAGGTATACAAGAGCTGCAAAAGAGATGGTCAACACCGCTTCCAAGGTACAGTCAGAATTCTGAGTGAGAAAGATGTGGTTTTTTAGATCGCCCGAAATAATTTTTGGTGAAGATTCGCTGTCGTTTCTCAAGGACCTCAGGATAAATCGATGTCTGGTTATCACAGACAGTTTCCTTCTCAAGAGTGGATTGCTTGACAAGTTATTCCGGAATCTGCCGGAATCCTCGAAAAGAATGGTAATCGGAGACGTTTCGCCTGAGCCAACATTCAGGGAAATGACCGGTCGCATTGAAGAGATAAGGAAGTTCAACCCGGACTATGTGATTGGATTTGGTGGAGGTTCTTCCTTGGATACCTCTAAAATACTTTTTGCGCTGAACGAGAGGCCTGATCTTGACGTTTATGATATCACTCCCCTAGTCCCCCTTGGACTCAGGAAGAAATCCAGATTAATTGCTATCCCAACTACAAGTGGAACAGGCTCAGAATGCTCATGGGCGGCAGTGCTTTCAGAAGAGGGGGAGAAAAGAAAATCAGAGCTTGCGTCTCCTGAGATACTGCCGGATTATGCAATACTCGATCCGGATCTCGTTGTGTCACTCCCAAAGGAACAGACGAGGAACACTGCTGCTGATGCTTTAACCCACGCTATTGAGGGATACGTGAGCTCCTGGAACAATCCATTTTCTGATGCCATGTCCGAAAAAGCCATAGAACTCATTAGCAGCAATATTGAGACAGTTCTGAAAAATCCGGAAAATATTGATGCACGAAACAGTGTACATATAGGGGCATCCATGGCCGGGCTCTCTTTCTCCAATTCCCAAATCGGACTTGCGCATGCACTGGGGCACTCACTGGGGGCGTACTTTAAACTTGCCCATGGTAAAACAGTTGCGCTGTTTCTTCCAAACGTGATCGATTTCAATTATGATGTTTCTGCTCAGAAATTTGAAAAACTGAACAGCATCGTTCCTGAACGGTACAGGAAGAAAAAATTCAGCGATACTGTCAGGAGCCTGTTCAGATCCATGGGAGTTGAGGGGAGCATCGAGGAATGCGGAATAACCAGGAAGGACTTTGAACAAAATCTGGAAGGACTGGTTTCACTCGCATCTGAATCGACAGGATGCATTACAAACCCCAGGGAATCCAGTACGTCAGATATCCGGGAGCTGTTCCAGAAATCTTATGCCAGACTGAGGTGAGTAATTTGGAAAAGATCAGATATGGCAATGTCATAAACGGTATTGAGAATTTTGATGGAATTTCCCATGATCTGACCAGCCCTGCCGACGGAAGGTACGTGGGCACTGTTTATTACGCGGATAGATCCACAGCTGATGAGGCAGTAGATCATGCTGAAGACGCTTTCAACAGGATATGGTCGAAAACTAACCTGATGGACCGGCAAAAATTGCTTATGAAGCTGGCAGATCGGATTCAGGAAAGGTCCGATGTTTATTCAGAGCTTGAAACTCTCAACACCGGAAAGACAATCAGGCAGAGCATGCTGATGGACATTCCGCTGGGTATTGATCACATCCGGTATTTTGCCTCAACGAAAGAGTTCCAGCCAAGCAGGAGGATCACACACCCTGAGTTCCCGGACACGGAAGGATTGGTTGAATATCTCCCCGTTGGTGTGGTAGGGTCCATAGCCCCCTGGAATGTGCCATTCCTCATGGCAGTCTGGAAGATTGCTCCTGCACTGCTGGCAGGCAACACCATTGTGCTTAAGCCTTCGCATTACACGCCACTGACTGCTCTGGAGCTGGCCAAGGACGCTATTTTATCCGGTTTTCCCCCCGGTGTCATAAATGTGGTAACGGGATCAGGAAAGGAGGTTGGGGATGCAATAGTGAAGAATCCAAAGGTTCGCTTCGTGAGTTTCACTGGATCCTCCGCAACCGGTTCGAGACTAATGGGCAGCTCTTCTCCCACAATAAAAAAATTCACACTTGAGCTTGGCGGTAAATCGCCGAACATAGTATTTGCTGATTCTGATCTTGATCATGCTGCAAAGGGCGTCCTTTTCGGTATATATCTTAACTCAGGTCAGCTCTGTGAATCCGGAAGCAGACTTATTCTCCAGTCATCCATAAGAGACAGGTTCATGGGTAAACTCAGGGAATTGATGCAGCGCATGCGTGCTGGTAATCCTGCAGAAATGGAGACTGACATCAGCGCTATCACCAATGCAGCGCAACAGGAGAAAATAATAAAGATGGTTGACGGAGGCATTGGTCAGGGAGCGAAGATATTCTATCGCAATGAGATCGCTGGAAAGGTGCCCGATCGCGGCATCTACTATCCCCCCACTCTCCTGACTGGCGTCGGAGATGATATGGAAATCGCAAGAGAGGAGATATTCGGGCCGGTTCTTACTGTCATGGAGTTCAGCACCGAGTCAGAAGCGGTAGAGATTGCAAACAGGACCAACTACGGTCTTGCTGCCGGCATATGGTCAAAGGATATGGACAAGGCCCGGAGAGTGGCATCCTCAATACTTTCCGGAACGGTCTGGATAAATGAATATCACCTGCTTTCAGCGGCGGCGCCGAGAGGTGGATTCAAAAACAGCGGTATAGGAAGAGAACTGGGAATTGAAGGGGTTATGGAAATGACAGAGACAAGGCACACATTCATAAGTCCCGGGAAAAATGATATTGATGACGTGGCCTATGGACTCCTGTTCCCTGATTGAGTATTCATATATTCGTGTAAAACGAGAGAGATTTGGGAATAACCTGGATAGTAACCGGCGTAAATCCCACAACCTCTCCATCTATTTCAACCGGTGCCCTGTCTCCTGTGACTGATATCCTCCTGCAGGAGAAATTCTCAACCATTCTTTTCTTCACATATTTTCCAGATTTCAGTGAACCCAGATTCATGAGAAGCGCAATCCTCCCTATTTTTCTGATCAGATGTACATCAAGGAGACCATCATCCATCAGTGATCCTGGAGATGCATGCATACCCCTTCCAAAGTAATGTGCGTTCGCAATAACGATCTCCGATGTTGAAAAATCCCTTGTGACATCATCGCAAGTAATCTCTATGCTGTAGGATTTCAATCCAGATAATTCACGAAGTATTGACCGAATGAAGACATTTCTTCCGCTGGCTGAGTTATTGACCCTCTCCATGACAGATGCACCGAATCCTATCTCTGCAACGTTTACGAACAGTCTCTGTTCATTACCAGAACGCATGAGTGCGGTGTCAACAGTTATAATCTTCCCTTTCCGAAATGCGCTTATGGAATCCTTCAGACTGAAAATCCCAAGTGATCGTGCAAAATCCGAACCCGTGCCTGTTGGTATTACAAGAATTGGTATTCCCTTAGCTGCCGGAATCGATTGAATTGCATCATTGAGCGTACCGTCGCCACCTGCCACAAACAGTGCGTCCGATGACCGGATGAATTCAGCTGCCAGGGATGAGGCGTGACCCGCATACTCGGTCTTGACATGAACTATCTGAACATCACTGAGCGCAGCCTTAAGCTCCTCACTGACTGGATTTCGCAGATCCTTCCCCGACTTAGGATTCTCTATCAGCGTGACCTTCGTATTCGTTCAACCCCGTAACTGATCTGGTCTTGCCTGTCATGGTCTTCAGCGGAATCAACTGATCATTACACCTGAAGGAATACTGGATCAGACACTCTGTCCTGGATGGACTTCAGTCCATCGGAGAGGTATTTTCTGAACTCATTTCCTATTCCATGATGGTGCGTGATACTGCCGCCGGAGGAAATGAATGTCTGGACAATGTGATCCCTGATGGTGTCAAGATCTTCCACGGGATTTGTGCTCCTGAACATGAATGTGAAATAAATGCAGGCCCCCGACTGATACTCGTGAGATATGTGGGACATTATCAGACCGCTGACTCCAATCTCCTTTGTGACCAGGGCAAATTCATTCTTAACATTCCTGTAAAGCGCTGCAAGATCGTTCCATGAAGCTGAGGTCTCAAGGGTATCGACAACCACAGATCTTTTCCATAGCATGTTTCCCAGATATGGCCTCTGGTAGCGCGTCTCATTCCACCGGACAGCGGGAGACTGTCCCATCTTAATCGACCCCTGCACTCTCGGGATCGCAATCTTTTCCCTGCTCATGATGATTACCATCGAACCTCTGGATATTCCCTTTGATTTCATCATTCTCTGAAGAATCCTCTTTGAAAGGCTGTCTCCGGCCTCGTTCAATGCCAGATCAGTTTCAGTCTCGTCCATAAGTCTCATGACATCCGGGAATCTTTCCATCGTTTTCATGAGGTCAATCCCTGATTCAAAAGATGGAAGAAGAAAGGACTGAAAATATCTCTTCGCGGGCAGCGGGAACGTCTTCAGTCTTGCCCGGACCACTATTCCGTTCCTGCCTTCACCACCCGTGGCGATATCCTTCCCATCCACTCCTGAGGAGATCCTTGTGCAGTTGCCCTCTATAACCGTGGAATCCGAACGATACAGATCGACAGCTATCACTATGTCCTCAATGTCCCCATATGCATTTGACTCCTGCCCGGAGGCCTTTGTTGATATCCAGCCGCCTATGGTGGAATGCTCCAGGGATTCTGGAAAGAATCCCAGCGTCAGTCCCTTTGCATTAAGCCGTCTTTCAGCCTCAGATCCTACAAGCCCGGATCCAGCGATACAGTAGCCCTTGCCAATCTCCATATCGTTAAGATTTGATGTATCTATGCACACAGCCCTTTCATACTTCTTTGATCTTATTCCTCCCGTTACTGAGGATCCGCCTCCATATATACTGATCCTGACGTTTTCCTTTTTAAGTACCGTGATCAGTCTCCTCAGCTCCTTATCGTTCGGAAAGACAACGGCATCCACCGGAGTTGGAAGCTGGTATACCATAGCCCTGGCAATTTCAGGCGATGACTTCCCTATGGAGTGCTGCAGTCGCACCTGTGGATCGAAGCTGACCCTATCGCGCTGAACAACGGTTTCAAGCAGGGCCTTAAGCTCTTCATCAACCGAGAACTCAGGCACCGAAACCATACCGTCCCATGTCTGTTTGCTCAAATCAGCGTTAAGCAGCTTGCCCAGATAGCTGGAAAATTCCTCATTAACCTGCAGTTCCCTGCCAGATGCATACAGAACGCTTATCTTCTTATGCCTGTCATCCGCCATAGTCATCTTCCCTGTAAATTGTTACAGTAATGCAAGATAGACACTGCAAACTTATTTAGTTGTCGCATCCTGACACAGTTCATGTATTGGCAGCTTTCACCGTCTCCAGTGCTGCTTCCGAAAAGCGTTTTCTGAAAAATCCGCTTATGGATATGTACATTATGGAGACAGCAACCGATCCCGCAGCTATGACAATCCAGTATGTCGCTGTAAGGTTTCTCAGGACATAGAGAAGCCAGAGTCCGAGGACGGCACCGCTGAATGAACCGATGCTTGTGAATAGGTTGTAAACCCCGATATAAGATCCACGCATATTGCCGGGAGCAATGGTGGTGATGATACTCTGGGTCGTTGGAGAGAGCATGTCCTCTCCGACAGTGGATATGGTCATGAAAACCAGCAGGATCATCAGTGTGGGATAATTGATAAGAACCAGGAAGCCTGCAGCATAAAACAGCGTTCCTATGCCTCTCCACAGCATGGGGTTCCCGTGGCTGGTCATCATCCTCAGGATGGGAAACTGCAGCAGAACCACGAGAAAACCGTTCAGAGCCCAGATGTACCCCAGGTACATAAACGGCAGATTCTCAATGGCCACCGAGTAGACCGTCAGGGAACTGCCCCTCTGTCTCATGAAGAATCCCAATATAATGCCAATTACAATGAATACAACGAAAAACCTGTCACTGCTGTAGGATTTCCTCAATTCTCCCTTTTTCATCACACCTGTTTTCTCTGGGAAATACGTTTCCCTCATCAGCATGTAGAGCATTATTATCTCCGCCACAGTCGCTGCAGCCGAAATGAGAAATATGTACTGCAGTCCGTATCCCGCAAGGTATGCGCCTATCAATGGACCTATGGCAATCCCGAGATTTGCCATTATCCTCATTATTGTATAACCTGAGAGTCTGTCCTGGACTGAGGTTATGTCCGCAACTGAAGCCTGGACTGCTGGATACTGTATGGAATTTATCACAATCGTCCCGTACCATGAAAGTACCAGCACGATGAAGTAGAAAGGAAATGCGATAGTGTAGTAAATAAGGAGGTAAAAGCCAACAGCAGGTATCTGAGAGTACACAAGTATGGATCTCCTGCCTATCTTGTCAGTGAATATGCCTGCATAATACTGAACGACGGCCATTATCACCGTGGCTGACCCCAGGAGCAGACCCGTATCTATAAAGGATATGTGGTAGGTGATTATGAAAATGAGTGGCAGGAAGACAAATGTCGACCCTCTTCCAAATGACCTGATGAACCTTGTAAGACTCAAGATCCAGAGCCTTCTGTCCAGCCCCCTTATCTTATACTCAAAATTATCTGTCTGCGTTTTTCTCCTATGCGATCACTATATTTAAGCGATTTCTTTGCTAATTTACGAATTGCCCGTGTATCTGAAAGAAATAAATAATGAGACCAGATAGACCTCCAGTTGGAAAAAGTCATTGAGATCAGGAATCTTGTCAAGGAATACAGGGGTCTGCGGGCAGTTGATGGTATAGATCTCCATGTGGAGGAAGGTGAAATTTACAGCCTGCTTGGCCCCAATGGTGCAGGTAAAACCACGACAGTGGAAATTCTTGAAGGAATAAGGAAGAAAACCTCCGGAGAGATCACAGTCCTCGGTCTGGATCCCTTGAGGAACAGGAAGGAATTGAGCAGCAGGATAGGAATACTGCCTCAGGATTTCAACTTCATGGCAAACATAACCCCCAGCGAAGCTCTGAAATTCTACAAAAAATGCCTGAAAAGCAAGTCCGATGTGACTGATCTGTTAAAGGAAGTTGATCTCTATGACAAGAAAGACACTCCGTTTGAGAATATGTCAGGGGGACAGAAACAGAAGCTTGGACTGGCAATGGCCATGTCGAGCGATCCGGAAATTCTGTTCCTCGATGAACCCACAGCTGGCCTTGATCCTTTCTCCAGGAGAAACGTATGGTCAGTCATACAGAAAATGAAAGAGGCCGGTAAAACAGTATTTCTCACAACACACTATCTTGACGAGGCGGAGAAACTTTCTGACAGGGTGGCCTTCATCAAAGAGGGAAAGATTGTGTCTGAGGGATCACCGGAGGAGATAATCAGGATAAACCACAGGGGAGACAGGGTAATATTGCGATCAGAATCTGACATAGTATCCATTCTGAGCCCTTTGGGTTACGAGGTTTCATCGGAAAATGGAACCGTTCAGGTGGTGATCAGGGACAGCAGTGAATTCTTTGAGATAATCGACTTACTGAAGGAGAGAAGGGTGGAGCTCAGCGACGTTACCATGAAGAGGGAAAGCCTTGAGGATGTCTTCATGAGACTTGTGGGAAAGGTTGAGGCCAATGAACCTTAGAAGAAGCATGGCCTACCTCAGGCTGCATGTGACATCCTTCATGCGATCAAAATCAGGCATCTTCTTTGTTGTACTGCTCCCCGTAATCTTCATGGTTATATTCGGATCCATTTTTGGGGGCACATCGACACAGAAGACAACACTTGCTGTTCAGGACATGGATCAGTCCGCCGCCTCAAGCCATGTGCTTTCCGCGATCAACAGCACCGGCCTCTTCAGTATTCAGATGGTCTCCCCGGGCCAGAACCTTACGGATTATATGGTATATAACTCGGTGGATCAGGGCATAATCATCCCATCCAACTTCTCACAGGGGATTGTATCGGGAAAGACCTATATTTCATACTATTCCAATCCTGCGGATCCGTATTCACAGTCTCTCTCACTGGTGATCCAGAATATTCTTTTCAGGATAGGCAACAATGGTACCGGAGTGATTCACCTCACCAACGTGCCCGTTGCGCAGAACATCCCCAAATCAGTGGATTACTATCTGCCTGGCCTTATTGGATTCACAATGCTCAATGGGATATTTTCCATGATTTACATCGTTCCAAATTATACAGAGAAAAAGATATTCAGGCAGCTCTCCTTCACGGGCCTGACAAAGCTGGAATGGCTTTTTGCAGTGGTTGTATTCTATATGGGAATAACCCTTCTTTCCGATGCAGTGCTGATCATTGTTGGATCAGTCTTCTTCGGGATCAATTTTGCTGTTTCAGGACTTGGAGTCCTGCTGATTGTGCTGTCTATATTCATAGGTCTCATCACATTCGTGTCCATTGGGCTGCTGGCAGGACTGCTGACCAGAAAAGAGGAAACTGCAAGCCTCATTGGAAATGTGATATTCTTTCCCATGATGTTCCTTTCAGGAGTGTTCTTCCCGATCAGCATAATGCCTGGCTACCTCCAGGCTATTTCTTCTGTACTACCCCTAACATATTTCATTAAGATTCTGGATGACATCATGCTGTTCAATAACCTTTCACTCGCTTTTCCACTCATCATATTCATGGGAATATTTGCGCTGGTTATCTTTGGATTCGCTGTCTATGCAGCAGCCCATAAGGATGAGAGCTGAATAATCTTGAGAAATGAGACGTGTTCCGGGAACCTTTCTTCGAAGATTGCATGACTTCACTGTAATCAGGTCACATTCTGTCTCTTGGCATATTGTCTATACGCGACAGTGCGTCCCTGAATATCCCGTCTGTGAGATTCAAATCTGCGTCCTTAAATAATTCCCTGGACAACTCGTTGATAAGTACTATGGAATCTGAGTAGAGCTTCTCGCCGGATTTGCTGATTGCCAGTTCAAAAGATCGTTCATCGCTGGCATCTCTGACTCTTTCAATGAGACCTCTCTCCACCATGGCATTGAGTATGTTGGATACCCTGGGTTTGCTTATGAAATCATCCTCGGCAAGGTCTGTAAGCCTTCTGCACCCCATATTTCTAATGCGGTGCAGTATTCCAAGCTCCACCACACTTGTACCGATTGACCTGAGCTTCCGGTCCATATACCGGGTCAGAATTTTTCCTGTCTTTATTATGTTTATTAATGAATGACCCTCAGGGGAAAGAGGATCGCTCTGTTCCACGTTATTCATTGGTCGGCTCCTTGCTCACAACCGGTTCCTTGTTAACGGGCTTGCTGACTACATTGAGATCCTTTCCCCTCAGGGCTGAAAGGATCACCCCAACCACAGAGATGGAAAAGCCGAATATGAAGGTAAGATGAAGTGCCGTCATGAATGGAGAGGAAATTACTCCCGGAAACCATGAGTTTGCTGACATATTGAGAATGGCTGTTGGCGAAAGGTGAAGCGCGCTGATCTGAGCAGGCGTGAGCAGTGAAAGCATGGCTGTTGACGGATTTATTCCGAGGAATGCTGCAAATATTGCATCGGTAGGAGGTACGTTTGCCATGAAGGGTATAAGTTGAGGTGCACCTGCACTGGTGAGGCCTGCAGAAATGGAAGCGGGCAGGGTCGTAGACATACTGTAAATCAGTATGGTGAAGAAGATTGCCATGCTTGCTGTCTGTCCACTGTTCCTTAAGGTTGTAGCCATACCTGATGCGGCCCCTCTTGCATCAGGCGGGACGGAATTCATTAAAGATGATGTGTTCGGTGCTGCGAACATCCCCATCCCCAGTCCGAATATGAACAGTGTAATCCCCAGAAACGGATAGTAGAAATTGGCAGTGAGCGTATACATCAGGATAAATGAAAATGCAGTAATTCCAAAGCCTAATGTTGCAATCTTTGTCGGCCCGCGCCTGTCCGAAATGATTCCTGCAACCGGGCCCATAACCATGAAACCCGCTGTCATGGGTAACATGAAGATGCCAGCCCAGAATGGAGCACTTGCGTAACTGTATCCATGAATCGGAAGCCAGATCCCCTGCAGCAGCAGGACTATCATGAACATGACACCACCCATCGCCACTGAAGAAAACAGGCCGGATAGTGATCCCATTGAAAATCTCCTGATCCGGAAAAGGTCCATTCTGAACATCGGATACTTCACAACCCTCTCTACAAAGATAAAAGCCACCAGCAAACCCAGACCCACCACGATTGCGACAATTACCCAGGGATCAGACCAGCCCATGGAACTTCCGTTATATGGAATCAGACCGTATGTGATCCCGATCAGTGCGATGACAAGACCTGCACCAAAGGTTATATTTCCTGCGTAATCGATCTTCTGTGCAAGTTTTGGAGAGGTCTCCTTGAGCTTCCAGTAAGACCAGACGGTTCCGAGAACTCCTATTGGCACTGACACCAGGAAAATGAGCCTCCAGTTTATGAGGGACAGGACTCCCCCCAGTATCAGTCCAATGAAGGATCCTGACAGTCCGGCTATTGAGTTGATGCCCATCGCCTTCCCTCTCTCATTGTAGGGAAAAGCATCTGTTATTATGGCTGCGCTATTGGAAAAAAGGAAGGAGGCACCAACTCCCTGAAGAACCCTGAATAGAATAAGTTCCATTGCACCGGTATCCCCTGTGCCTGGAGTAAAGAACAGGAGTATTGAACCCGCAGTGAATATTGCGAATCCAAGATTGAAAAGCCTTACCCTGCCGAATATGTCTGAAAGTCTCCCGAATGTTACAAGCAAGGTTGCTGTGACTATATTGTATCCCATTAATATCCACAGCAAATAGACAAAGGAGTTCCCGGCAAAGGGATTGATATTTATGCCCCTGAATATTGCGGGTAATGAAATAAGAACAATTGTACCGTTGATGCTCGCCATCAGTATGCCTAGCGTGGTATTTGACAACGCTACCCACTTTTCCTGGACCATTAGGGAGGATTGCAATCAAATATAAAAGTTAACTTGGTTAACTAATTGCCAAATCCCCCTTTCGGTTGGACTGCGGAAGTTTTGTAAACCATAATGTGGTCTCATGAAAACCTGTGGAAATATAATCTGATTCTGGCCATCACATAAAAAGAATAATATTGTATGAATGTCTGTTTCGCATGATGGATGACAATTCCGGATACCTTGAATTCAGAAATTTTCTCAGGAATAATGTTGAGGAGATCGCTTCCTCCCTTTACATTCCCGAGGAGAACGGATGCAGGTCTGCAATGAAGGATGTATTCCGGGAATCTTACAACAGATATGAAGCTGGTTCTGTTCCCGGCGATGTCTCTGTAGCTGCATGTGACAGCAGCGAATTCGTGAGGGAACTTTATAACGGTAAAAAAATCTTCATTGTCAGGGCCCTCACAGAGGTTAATGACAGGGCATATGCCAGCTTCACCTCCGATGTTGTTCATGTGGACAGAGATGACGTCAGGAATTTTTCAATCCTGCTGATGGAGCATTCTGAACATCTTTCTATCCTGAAGATGCTGGAAAATGAATCTCCAGATTTTATCCTGGTTGATGGATCGCTGATTGGCAGGCTGAGCCATAGTTCAGACAGGTTGGATGTGTACGGTTATGAGGATTTCATGATGAAATACTTTCAGACTCTTGAAAAACTTATTACATCTGCATGTGAGAAGATGTCGAGATTAATATTCATTGCAAAGACTTCAGAGTCACAGGCCTTCAAAAAATATCTCATCGACAAATCAGGCGAGTATTCAGCAGGTGAGAAATGCAGTGGCGTGACTGATCACCTCATTGTGAAATCCCTGGCCGAATATACTGGATTCACCAGTCCCACTGACACAGTCCTGAAGATAGGACCACAATGGGTCCGGGAAAGGTTTATTGTAAAGACTTTTCACCTTCTTGCTGATATGAGAGATGTTCCTATGAAAGTGGATACGCTTGAAGATATCACCAAAGTTACTGGAAAATATGGCATTCATGACAGTGTGCTTTCAGTGATATATGGGGGCTATGCAGGACTGAAGCTGCATAACATCTGGCTTGCCAAGGTTGATAGGAAGGTCAGGATAAGCAGACAGGAAAGCGAGAATGTGTTCATGAAGATGTTTGAGGATACTGTGGGGATGCAGATGGTTGAGACCAGGGGTGAAAGACGTGCAAGAATCAGGATCTGAGATTGGATTCACTGTCGGTGATAATACCTCGGACCAGTTCAGGCTGGTACTGAATCCTTCCTCCGAAGTGAGGAAGTGGGATTATGTTCAGATAGGGAGTGACAGGAGGATAATCGTTGGAAGGGTCCAGAAGGTATTGTCCGGCAGCGATCTCCTGAAAGAAAACCTGGGCTACGAAGGCGTGAAGAAATACGTGCAGAACAGGATTGATGAATCGTTTGAGCTGTGTGTGTGCGACACAATAGGCTGCATAATAGATGGCAGGCTGACCTCCTCCAGATATATCATCAGACCGGGTCTGATGGCGGAGTATGCAACCAAGGATACTCTTGAGGCCATATTCGGTGTCCCGGGTGATGCCGGTATGAATATCGGGACCCTCATCGACAGGGACGATGTCAATGTGTCCATAAATGTCAACGGGCTCAGAAGACATCTGGCGATTGTTGCACAGACCGGTGCGGGAAAGAGCCATACTGCCGGTGTCATAATGGAGGAATTGATAAAGAAGGGCGGATCGGTCATAGTGCTTGATCCACATGCGGACTATGTCCTGATGAGGCAGAAAGCATCCAAACTTTACCAGTCGTCAATAAAGGTATTCAGAACTCCCCTCAGCTCCGGAAGGTATCCAGTTGAGAGCGTGGGTATAGTTGACCAGTTCACACTGCGTTTCTCTGATCTTGACCCGGATGAGATATCTGAGGTAATGGGCATAAGGGAAAACTGGACCAATCTCAGAAAGATCGTGGAGGATACTTACGCCAGAATGGGAGGATTGAGGGAAATGGAGGATTTCATGTCATCATCAGACAGCCTTGATGCCACCGACAGGCACAGGATCGCTGCGCGGGTAAAGTACCTCAACAAGATAAGGAGCATATTCGGCGGCAGGTCCACAAGCATCGATGATTACCTGTCGCCGGGTATTATGTCAATTCTTGATCTGTCTGGCATGGATCAGTTCCTGGCCAACTTCTTTGCCTACAGGGTCATCAATGAGATATTTGAGGCTAAGATCGCGTATGAGTATGAGTTTCCAGTGTTCATATTCATAGAGGAGGCACATAATTTTATTACACCCGGATCGAACTCACAGATATCCCAGCTTATCAAGAAGATTGCCTCGGAGGGACGAAAATTTGGAATATTTCTTGTGGTGATAACACAGAGGCCTGGTAAAATTGATCAGGATGTGCTCAGCCAGTGCAATTCCCAGATAATTCTCCGTATAACAAATCCCATGGACAAGAAATCTCTTTTAGATTCTGCAGAGAGCATCAGCGACGCAATGATCGACGATCTGTCGTCACTTGGCACCGGAGAGGCTGTTCTGGTTGGTGAATTTGTCAGGATGCCGGTGATTGCCAGAATCAGAGCCAGGGAGACTGCAGAGGGAGGAGGGGACGTGGACATCACATCACTCCTTGCAAAGGCACGTGAAGCCCGGTTGAGGAAGACGGATCCGGCAGAAGATTCTAAACGCATCAGATCACTGCTTGGTGATAAGTGATGGTGAGGTTTCTTCATCTGTCTGACACACATCTCGGTAACAGGCAGTATATGATGCCGGAAAGGGAACTCGACTTTTACGAGTCCTTCAGGGAGGCCATTTCAATAGGGCTTGAGGAAAACGTTGATTTCTTTGTTCATTCCGGTGATCTCTTCGACTTCTGGAACCCCAGCAATCAGGCTCTGAAGGAATTCAGGGACTCCATGATCATTCTCAAGGAGAAGAACAAGCCTGTGTTCATGATTCTTGGCGATCACGACAGGCCAAAGAGGAAGGACTACCCCGCGGCCCAGATATTTGACTTCCTTGGCATCAGGGTGCTGGGAAAGGATTCCTTCGAGCACACGGTACAGAAATTCGGGTCTGAGGAGATCTTTATTGGAGGAATTTCAAACTTAAAGGGCTTCAACAAGCCTCTCCTGATCTCAGAATACCAGAGAGCCGGTTCCATCAACAAGGATGCCAAGAACTCAGTGCTGATTTCACATCAGGGCGTCACAAATTTTGGCTTTCCCGATGAGGCCTGTGAAGTCACAAGGGAAATGGTTCCGGGAAACTACTCATATCTTGCATTCGGTCACTTCCACAATTTCTCAAAGGCGAAGATCGGTGACGGTCTGTTTTCATATCCGGGTTCCACTGATATCAACAGCACTAATGAGATTGATTCCTTCCTGAAAACAGGGAAGGGCGTGAATCTTGTGGATATACAGAATGGCGAGGCAACGCTGCAGAGAATACCCTTGAAATCCACAAGACTGCAGACAAAGATTTCAACCGATCCTGAAAGATATAAGGATGATATCGACACCTTTCTCTCACAGTATGCCGACAGGATTGGAGACAAGAAACCGCTTGTCACGATTGAAATCCGTGGAGATTCAGACAAGACTATGATCAGGAGATATCTGGAGAACTTCTCTGAGAAGATCATTTTCCGCCCGCCCATATTCATCACCACAACAACCGATACGGAGACAAGGCCCAACCTCAATTCCATAATAGATTATCTAAGGAATTATTTCAAGGACGACAGTCTTGCGGATCTGGCGAACAATATATATGAGATGACACAGGGCGAGGTTGGGGAGAGCATCTATCAGGACATCAAGAGAAAGATGGGGCTGGAGACGCCGAAATGAAAATAGAAAAACTTCACCTGAAAAATTTTCTGTCCCATGAGGAGAACGAGATCGCCTTTGACGATGGCATAACAATGATTGTGGGCTACAACGGAGCAGGGAAATCCTCCATAATTGATGCTTTTCGCTTTGCGCTTTTTGGTGAGAAGAGGGGAACACGCAAGGAGGATCGCATCGAGGATATGATCAAGAAGGGGAAACACGATGCTGTAGTATCCCTGGAGTTCAGGTCCGGTCTGGACAGGTATGTCGTCACACGCAGAATATCCCAAAAGAAGAGTGAAAATTACGCAGTCCTTGAAAAGGATGGATTCAAAATTGCGGATACTGTGACGGGGGTGAACCAGGAGATAGAGGCGATAATTGGCATCTCAAAGGATGTCTTCATGAATTCAATTTTTGTAAGGCAGGGCGAGATAGATTCACTCATCTCTGAAGACGCATCAAAGAGAAAGGATACCTTCAGCAAACTCCTGGGACTGGACAGGATATCCAGAACATCCGATATTCTGAAAGATATCATCAGGAGGCTTGAGGCAGAAAGATCAGGATATGCTGACGCAGAGACACAGCTTAAATCGGAGATGGCCGGATATGAGTCATATCAATCAGAAATCAGAGAGACCTCTTCTGCATTGGAGAAATCGCGAAAAAGGAAAGAAGCCTTGGACACTGATCTTAATCTTAAGTCAAAGGAACTCAGCGAAGCCAGAATGCTTCTGACCAGATTCGACGTTGCAAAATCCAGAAGGGCGGATATAGAAAATTCCATTGCAAGAGACGGGAAAGAGATTGAATCCTTAAGGACAAGGGAAGCCGAAATACTTCCTCTCATCAAGCGTCTGGATCAGGTTGAGTCTGATCCGATGTACGGTAAGCGCGAACTGATCCATCAGTACCTTCAGCTCAGGACCAAGCTCAGCTACATCCAGCAGAACCATGCATCCGCCCTGGAACAGGTTAAGAGCATTCAGGCAATAAGAGAAAAAATTTTCAATCTGGAGCCTGAGTATAAGGCTTTCACGGATGCAGAAGCCATGAAGGCAAAAATCCAGAAGCAACTGGAGGAAAGCGAGAAAAACCACAACAGATTCCTTGCGATTACAAGCACGCTGGATTCCACCATGAAACGGATAGAAAAAAATATCAAAATACAGAAGGAACTCGAAGGATCCATAACCAGGAAACTAACTGGATTTGTCATCCCCAGAAGTTATGAGGAACTTAACACAATCAGGGATAAGATCAGATCGGATATTGAATCCTATAGCATTGAACTTCAGAAAGGAAAATCAGATGTGACCAATATTGAGGAACGTCTGAGGGATCTGAATGAAAAACACTCTATGATCAGGGGACAGAACAAATGCCCCGTCTGCGGAAGTGATCTTGACGAAAAACATTCACTGAATCTGGAGGAAGAGTACAGTGCAGCCATCCGCGACGCTCAGGATCAGATCAGGGGGCTTCAGAGCCGCATGAAAGCTCTCGATCTGAGGATCGCTTCGCTCACAGAAATGAGGAAGAGCATCTCAACTTCAGATCTTGATAAGATAGTGTCCGTTGGGGTGGAGATTGGGAAGGACAACGATTCTCTTGCCTCATTGAAAGCTGAGGAGGAGGTTTACAGGAAACTTGATGAGGAATACCGGAAGTTGAAGAATGAACTTGCCGCTGTGGAAAAGAGACTGAATGATATGACTCCCATTAGGGATCAGTACATTTCCCTTCAATCAACAATCAGGACGCTTGAATCAGGAAATTACCAGGAAAAACTTGACTCCCTTACGCCTGAACTTGAAAATGTCTCAACTCAGGTCAGCGAACTTGCTGCCGGGATAGGTTTCACCCCTGATGAGGAAACTGTAAATCGGCTGGCCAAGCTGGAAGACGAGATCAGGCAGGCTTCCCAGATCAGAAAGGATTACATTTCCCTCAAATCAAAGATTTCAACAATAGATAACAGAATTAATGACAGCAGAAAGGAACTGTCTGAAATCAACATAACAATAGAGGGAATGGGAAACCCGGTCGCATTAGTTTCAGAACTGGAAAAGGAAGTTGAGAGAATAAACCGGTTGAGAGAAGAGTCAATTGCCGAGATTTCCCATCTGTCAGACAGGATTGTTTCACTTCAAAAGCTCTCAGCCGAAGCAAATGACCGTATCACCAGACTTAATGAACGCAACCTTTTCTTCAACAAAATCGGTGGCGTGCTTCTCACCCTTGCAAAGATAAGGAACGCTTTTGACAGAGATGGCATACAGGCTGCCATAAGACATGACTCTGCAGCTGTTATAACTGACAGGACCAGAACATATCTCAGTTCGTTTGGTCTGAACATCGAGGATGCCAGGGTTGACGAGGATTTCAACATAATGTTGAGCCAGAGTGGAATGGAACAGTCAATCAGCTCACTCAGCGGAGGCGAGAAGACTGCGGTGGCCATCGCGGTGAGACTGGCGATCGCTGGCTACCTGACGCAGAAAATAAGCACCATGATCATGGATGAACCCACCGCATTCCTTGACGAGGACAGAAGAAAGAATCTCAAGGATATAATACAGTATTCTCTGAGGAACGAAAACATAGTCCCGCAGATGATCATAATATCACATCACAGTGATATGAACACAGTCGCGGACGTTACCTATGAGGTAAAAATGATATCCGGAAAATCAGTTGTAGAAACAATCTGAATATGATCTACTGGGCAGAGGCACCAAGTATCGCCTGAATTATCATTTCTATGTGCCTCTGTTCAACAGCCGGAACTGTTTCTATGCTGTTCCTGTGAAACACTGTTTCACATAGCAGCTTACCCTTCTCATCGAAGATGTCAAAGCTCATGCTGGCAAGATCCGCTGATTCGTCGGGAATATCCTCTATGACGCCGAGAACGTCCTTCCCCTCTTCCCTGATCTCGCTAAACGTATATTTCAGATGATATGGACCAAAAGAAAGATCTGTGGTGCCGGTTCTGTTCATCATCTCCACAAGCCTTGTGAAGACCTCGTCTTCGTGGCCAGTGTTAAACTTCCTTGCCTTCTCGAACCTCTTCTTCTTATCCCTGTAATCCTCAGTTTTCATTCACGGTGTGTAACCAACGCTGGCATTTAAATTTTCGATCTGCTGCTAACTTCACCAACATTATCCTGATTGTATAAACGAGGGCTTTCTTTTTGAACCATGATCAGAGTTTCATAAAATTAATATCCGAAAAGACTCTGGTTTTAAAACGTATGAAAATAACGGATCGCGTTGAGTTAATCGACGGGACGATGGCACATTCCTATGTCTTTGACAGCGCCTCCGGCATTGTGCTTTTTGATACGGGAACCAGGGGCAGCGGGAAAAAGATAGTTGAATATTTCATGAACAGGAAAGCGAAACCGGCATATGTGATTCTGACCCACTATCACATGGATCATATTGGTGGATTACCCGGGATTAAGTCTGAGTTCAATCCTGCTGTTTTCATAAATGAAGCCGACAGAAAAGTTGTGACCGGTGAAGTTTCCATGCCCCGTCCTCAAAACAGGCTGGTTTCAATGATTTTGGGACTTGCCAGGCTCACGCCTGTCAGTGATGTGAGGAGCCTTAAAGGCATGAACCTTGATGAGATTAAAATTCTTGAAACTCCTGGACACACTCCTGGAAGTACCTCCTTCATAATTGAAAGTGAAAAAGTCATAGTGGTTGGTGATTCCCTGGTGAACAGAAGGGGGAGAGCAACGGTGAGCAGTGCATTTTCTCTAGACGTGGACCTGGCAGGAAAATCTCTTGAGAAATTAAGGAATATGAAGGGGTATAAGGCACTTCCCGGTCATGGAGATCCTCTGGACCTCTGATCAATTCTCTGATTCGCACCTTCGACCCTTCAATAAATTATTAAACAACAATGCGCATTGCTATACGATGTCCTTCACTGGTTCGAAGAAGCGGTTCATTGTTTCCATTGTTTCTCTGGTTATTGTCATTGTGATGATCAGCGTGTCTTTTGCCGGCATACCCCCTCTCTATAAATTGCTGAATCCTTCAAGCGGTGCAATGGCGCCTGGGGCACCACCTTTTTCTCCTGGTGTCACGGAAAAAACTGTGACAATAAACGGAGAGATTTCATCAATAACCGTGAACAGCCAGACAGATGGTTTCATTGGCATAGCGTCAAGCAATACCAGAGGAGTGTACTATGAACAGGGATACCTCGAAGCCCAGTACAGGCTTGAAGAGATGACGATACTTGAACTGACTTCACAGGGCAACCTGTCAAGCGTGGTTGGACCATCTGTATTATCGATGGATATTTTCTACAGGGAACTGATGGATAATCAGATTGCACAGGAAGAGCTCAATAACCTTTCAAAGACAGGCTCAACTTATCTCGACCTGCAGTACTTTGTTGATGGTATCAATGCCTATATATCGAATCTCAACCCTTCACAGTACCCCATACTTTTCAAACTTCTTGGCTTTTCACCACAACCATGGACCGTAAAGGATGTGCTTGAAGTACAGCAGCTATTCCTTTGGGAAAACAGTGCTGGCGGCCTGGATCCCATATATTTCAACTACGCTCTTGAAAAGATGCCTGAAAACGTGATAAGGGCATTCTATCCTGCATATCCCGCCGGAATACAGAATCCAATAGTGCCGTATTCAGTGAATCCCTCTGTGTACAATGAGCAGGGGGATATTTCAAACCTCAGCCTTTACACTCCATCATGGAACAACACCAGTTCTCCTTCCATTTTGACTGAATCGTCTGCTGTGAACGTTAACGGTCTTTCTCTGCCGCAATTGCTGACAAGCATGCGGTACCCGTACCAGGACTTCGGCAGCAACGACTGGGCAGTTAACGGTCCGCTTACCGACAACCAGTCCGCACTGGTGGCAAATGATCCTCATCTTACGACCAGCGTTCCTTCCATATGGATGGGTTTTCAGCTGGTATCCCCGGGCCAGAATGTCGTCGGGGTTGTCTTTCCAGGTTTTCCGGGAGTCATCCTTGGACATAATGCAAAAGTAGGTTGGGGAGCAACGAACGGCCAGATTCAGGAAACTTATTTTTATGCGGAAAAGACCAATCCCACAAATCCCTACCTTTATTATTCCAATGGATCATGGATGCACTTCACTGTTTATAACGAGACCATAAAAGTTGCAGGTTCATCCAGCGTTCGCCTGTCAGTGATGAGGGCCGACAATGGGGTTGTTGTGGAAAACGGAAGTTCGCCCATAGCTATGGACTGGACCGGGCTTTCGCCTTCGTATGAACTCACTTTTTTCCTTCACATCGATAGAACAGACAGCGTACTCCAGTTTCAGCAGAATCTTTCGAAATATTTCAAGGTTGCAATACAGAACTGGGCGGTCGCAGATGCCAGCGGTAACATAGGCATCTTTCCTTATGGTGAATATCCTGTTATCGAAAAGGGCGATCCACGAGGGATCCTTCCGGGAACCGGGGCTTATAACTGGGTGGGATTCATCCCGATTGATCAGTTACCTTTCCTCTACAACCCGTCCAGGGGTTTTGTGTTCTCCGCTAACCAGATCACGGTATCAAGCAATTACCCATACTACATCGGTTGGGACTATGAATCTGGATATAGAGCCGATGAGATCCATTCACTCCTCAATTCCACAAGATCCTTTGACACAGCAAAAATGGAATCTGTGCAGCTGACCATCCACGATTACACCACAGACATTTTCCTGCCAAAGCTTCTTGGTGCCATGGCGCAGGTCCATTACGGGAACACCACGGTCTTTCATGATCTTACGAACTGGAATGGAAACATGACTGTCAACTCAACTGCGGCAACCATCTACTACTACTGGATACAGAACTATGTCTCTGAAGTGTTCGCACCGTACATGAAATACTACAACATAACCCAGGCTGAAGGTCTTGGAAACGTCTCATTCTTCCTGGGGCCTGATGACTACTACCATGGCCCGCTCATAGAGGATCTTGTCAACTGGACGTTGAATTATCCTGACATTCAGTGGTTCTCGAATCCTCTGACAGGAGCCCATGGAACCTCGACAACTGCCATGATGGAAGCCCTTAACAAAACTCTGTCCGGTTTGAATTCCAGGTACGGCCCGATATCCTCCACATGGGAATGGGGAAATATCCACAAGCGTTACCTTTCCAGCCTTTTCGGAATTGAATCATTCAACACACCTGAGATCCCTGCGGCGGGCGATGGAAACACCATCAATGCCGCATATGGAACCATATCAGACTTTGGCCCCTCCTGGAGAATGGTGGCCAACATGTCTCATGCATTTACAAGTGTGGGGATTTATCCCGGAGGGATATCCGAGAACCCTCTAAGTGCATATTATCAGAATAATTTTGAACCGTGGAACGATGGAATCTACTACAGGCTCATTCCTGCAACCGCTCCCGCGCTGTTCCTCTACATGTACCCCGGAGGTGTGAGTCCATGAACAGATCTGGATTTTTCCTTTTCGCATACCTGCCTGAACTGGTTCTTTCAATGCTGTTTGCACTATCTGGCTTATGGTACCTGATCTTCATTCCTGCGATCATCATAGGAGCTGTTTTTGCAGGTAGAGATTTGAAGGCGTCCATAGCAGGACTGTTTGCTGCCACAGGCATTCTCCTGTCGATACTTGTTTACCAGCCATCGTACAGGATATCTGAAGCGTCATTACTTGCAGGCGTCATAGGCATCCCTCTCGGACCTGTGATTGTATTGCTGATCCTTCTGATTCTATCTTTCCTCCTGGCTTTCCTCGGTACTGAGATTGGCAGTACCTCCAGGAACTGGAAATCATCCAAGGTCTGAAGGTGAATAGTATGAGGAGTTTTATGAAAATATTTAACTGGATAAGGAAAGACGGGGATGACCGCCTCTTTGATTTCTGGAATGAAGCATCCGCATTTGCTGTTATGGGACTGCCTGTTGTGATATCAAAGAACAGGACTGAAAAGGGCTATGCCGGAACGCCAGTTGAAAGCGGGCTGTTCAGGCGCTCGGTTGGCACTCCCAAGGGACAGGTCAGCGACTGGAGATCCGTGGTACCTGATTCCCACAGGGGAATACACGTTGTTGAATACAGTGACAGGTACGAGATACATTCCGACAGGTTTGATCCTTCTGTGAAACCTCTTGAGCATCTTCTCTTTGACAGTGGAAAGCAGGTAGCTGCCATGCTGTCTGTATATGCTGTCACCAGACTCCTGGGTAAACGGAAGCGTCAGTAGACAGAGACCATGTAAGTGCAAAATTAATTATTATGCAAGCATTGCAAGAACTGCCTTGAATGGAAATCAGTATGAATATGACGCTGTGGTCATAGGAGCCGGAACTGCCGGACTCTCGGCTGGAATTGCGCTCCAGAGGGCTGGGAAGCGCTATGTTATTATAGATAAAAAGAACGAAGTGGGCATCCCTGTCAGATCAACAGGAGCAGTTTCCAGGGAATGGGTGGAGAGGATAGGAATGCCTGTTGATGACGATATAATTACTACAAAGATAAGTGCAATGAGCTTCAGGACCGATGGAGGAAAATCCATATCTATGGATTTCAAGAAAACTGTCGGTTATGTCTATGATTTCACTAAATATGAGAAGTTTCTGGCAGAGAGCGTGACCGGTAAACTGAATATTGTTCTTGAGACCAGGGTGACATCGGTTGAAGGCAACAGTGTCATAACCGACAGGGGAAACTTTTCAGGAAAATATATTATATTTGCTGCAGGTCCGCAATCCGCCTTTGGCACTAAACTTGACAGAAGCAATATTCTTGTTGCATATGAGGAGACAAGAGAATTGCCCAGGAGAACAGATTACCAGATGATCCTCTGGTTCACAGATCTTGCACCCGGTGGCTATGTCTGGGATTTCGCTGATACGGAAAATACCAGAAAAATAGGAGTATGTTTTTTTCCGCTCAACGGAAAGCAGCCTAAACAGGTGCTGGATGAGTTCACCAGGAAGTTTCCTGAGATTGATGGAAAACCTGTTCATTCCATGGCTCATCAGATCCCTCTTGCCAGGCCTGCCGACATTGTTGTGAAAGGGAACTATCTCTACACCGGCGATATGGTCAATTCTGTATTGAACACTACAGCCGGTGGCCTGCAGGGGGCGTTCTGGACGGGTAAATCAGCCGGGGAGGCTGTTGCTGCTGATAATCCCATGTTATACCAGAGCATTTGGGACAGTGATATCAGGCCATGGCTCATGAGGCACCATGAACTGCACAGAAAGCTTCACAAGAATGGTGCAAAGTCAATCGGCAGATACATCTCCTTGGCCAAGGTCATGCCCATGAATACAAAGAAGAAGGTTTTCGGTGGTCTCTAGTTGGTGAATCTCTCAAAGCCTCTGAAAAACCTGAAAAAAACCAGACAGTAGTTACATTATTATATTTAATGGTTATGATGCATTGTGACATCAAAAGCATATATAATCACAGTGGTGGTTGTTGTTATACTGGTAGCGGCAGGAACTGCTGGATACTATGCTTATTCTTCCGGCCTGCTGGGACATAAGAGCAATTCCCAGGCCAGTCCGGCATATTATCGTTCGCTTGCGCTTGCATCCCCGGGACAGGTTAATTCCTCCCTTGGCGGGGGATGGGAACAGGTGGCCAACATGACATTTGCAACGTCGAGTATGACGGAGTTCTTCCAGGAGTATCAATCTTCTTCCGGATCGGGAGGCATCACTTCATTCACATCCGCATCTGGATCTTTATCTAATTACAACAT
>JBMFWA010000018.1:0-27954 GCA_049965715.1 Thermoplasmata archaeon | reverse complement strand
GATGCGACCTCTCGGGTCAAGGGAATAATCTGCTGCCTCTCCGGCTCTCACGCTAACATCGTCATGATAGCGCGTGCCTAAGAACTTTTTTCATTGACATCTAAAAGATTGCGGAGTTAAGGTTTAGAATTCAAGAGGAGAACGAAGAAGATAGGTGCATTTCCATCTGAACAGTCTCTCCTGAGACTTGTTGTGACAATAATGATGGACATAAATGAGGAATGGATCACCGGAAGAAAGTATATGAACATGGAGGCAGATTAAGGTTGTACAGGATCTTTTCGAAATTACAGCAAATCATGTACACAATCTTTATTGAATAACAATAATTCAGAAAATTTCATTGTAAATTTATATCCGTGTAATATTCAGGGATGAATGATCTCTGAAAATTGCATTTTTTGCGACATTGTATCCAGGAAGCAGCCTGCATACATTATTTACGAGGATTCTGAGGTGATGGCGTTCATGGATCATGCTCCTGTCGAACTTGGTCATGTGCTGGTGATACCTAAGGATCATTTCGAAAACATATTCGAGATTGACGAGGAGAGATACCATCAGGTTCTCAGAATTGCAAGATTTGCCTCCATTGCGGTCAAAAACTTCACTGGCGCGGATGGAATAAACATAAACCAGAACAACGGAAGGTGCGCCAACCAGAGGGTGATGCATTATCATGTTCATGTGATACCGAGATTCTGTTCCAGAAACATCACCTGGGAGAGGAAATCGGCAAGCAGGGATGAGATGCTTGATCTATCCACGGGAATCGCAAGGGAAATGAGAGCAATCATCGACTAGAAAACGCATCATGTATTATTCCGGATGAGCGGTAAGCGGAACTTTTCCTATATAGGGAATGAAATCAACATATTTTAGAATAAGGTATTAATATCTGGTCATATGAAAAGTATAGAAGAGTTATATCAAAGGGCACTGGACCTTAAGAACAAGGGGCTTGCGGACAAGGATATTTCAACTGAACTTCACATTTCTGTCAACACTGTGAGCTGGCTGCTCAGCAGGGAATTCCTCAAGGAATCCAAGGTGAAGGATGTCAGGGTAGGATGGAGGAGTGTGGGTGTTTACGGAAGCAGGATATCAAGCATATCAGAAATCATGGCGGACATCATAGAGGAGGAATCAAGGAAGGGCGAATTCCAGTTTGACTCCATCCTTGGAATAACCATCAATGGAATACCGTATGCAACAATGGTATCATACCTGCTTGACAGGGAGATAATCGTCTACAGGCCGCATCCAAGCAGGAAGGAGGGATTCTTCAGCAGCAACTTTGCATCTGTCAACGGAAAGAATGTCGTGATCATAGATGATGTTGCAAGCACAGGCGAGACCATTAAAAGGACAATAACCGACGTGCAGAATGCCGGCGGCAAAGTGGTCCTGGTTGTGGTGCTGGTCTCGAAACTCCAGGGAGACGACATTCTCGGAGTGAGAATAAGGGCGCTCTTCAGGACGCATCTTGTGGGCGATCTTTAGGGATTAAGAACAGAAATGCACTGGGCAGACGCATATTTCAGGAATGTCACCGGAAATCAGACAATATCAACGGGAATTTCCCCGTCCGGTCCTATTCATGTGGGCAACATGCGGGAAATCCTCACTGGAGACATTCTTTACAAGGCAAGTCTCAAGAACGGATTAAAATCGAGATTTATCTATCTCTGCGACGACATGGACCCGCTCAGGAAGGTGTATCCATTTCTTGATGCGAGTTACAGCACTCATGTTGGAAAGCCGCTTTACAGGATTCCGTCTCCTGACGGAAAGGGCACGTATTCGGAATATTTTCTGGCTCCTTTTCTGGACACCCTCGATGCGCTGAATGTCAATGTTGAGGTAATAAGAACATCCAACCTGTATGCCACCGGGAAATTCCAGAGGGCGATCGAGATTCTCTTCGAGAAGAAGGACCAGGTCGCGGATATACTGGAAAGAATATCGGGCAGGAAGATCGAGGAAGGATGGTCCCCGTACCAGCCAATATGCGAGAGGTGCGGGTCGATCACAACAACCTCCGTGAAATCATTCTCAAGTCCTTATGTAGAGTATGTATGCAAATGCGGCCATTCAGGAAAGGCTGACATCAGGAAGGATGACGGCAAGATGCCATGGAGAATAGAGTGGCCGGCCAAATGGTATGCACTCTCAGTCACAATCGAGCCTTTTGGCAAGGATCATGGCGCAGCAGGCGGTTCATATGATACGGGAAAGGCCATAGCGAAGGAGATATTCGGGATAGATCCACCAGCACCGCTACTGTATGAGAGAATATTTCTGAAGGGCATGGGCGTCATGCATTCATCTACGGGGATATCCATAGCCGCTAACGAAGTCCTGAAATTTGCCCCTCCGGCTATTATGAGATTCATCATTGCAAAGAACAATCCATCAAGGCACATAGACTTCGATCCAGGAATCGGGCTCCTCAATCTCGTGGACGAATACGAGAAATATCTTTCCGCATATTATGGAGAGGATACTGTGGGCGATCCTGATTTCAGAAGTGTCGTGGAGTATTCGTCCACAGGCAAGGAGGTCAGGCCGCCTGAGGTGAGCTTCAGGCACATCGTGAACCTGGTGCAGATCTACCCTGACGACAGGAATCTCCTGAGGGCACTGCAGAAAGGCGGTTACAAGGCGGAGAGTCTGGACAATGACATCAAGAACGAGATACAGATCGTGAGGAACTGGCTGAACAAATACGCTCCGGAATCTGTTAAATTCAGGATGCTTGGCATCAATGATCCCGCCATGCTGACAGAATCAGACAAAAAGATCCTGCAGGAGTTCATCTCAGTGATGGACACCATCGGATGGAATCCTGAGGATATACACAATTCGGTCCACGAGATCATTAAGAAAATGAACATCCCGCCTGCAGAAGGGTTCGCGGCATTCTACCGAGCGCTGATAGGAAAGGATCGCGGGCCACGTCTTGGATATTTTCTGTCAAATCTTGACAGGGAATTTTTGAAGAAGAGGCTTCTTTTTATAACTGCAAAACGTCCTTGAAACCTCTGGCGGTCAAAGCAGTTTCGTTAATGCGTTTACACTATGTTTTTATGAAGTTTGCCCTTTAGTCTTTCCATGGATCTACTCTATGGAGACAGAACCAGGATTCTGGAATTTTTTCACTCCCATGGCATACTGGTGGATCCAAGGGCACTGGAGATAATCCTTCACAGGAATGCCGGGGCCCTGATTGAAAACATGCTGACCGATCCTGTAGTCTCCCAGGGCTATCTCTCTGAATCCGATATTCTCGACGTTCTGAGAAATGGAATACAGCAGGACGACAGCAGGTTTGAGATCAATTTTCCGGACATAAAGGTCAGGAGCTCAGTGGACGATTTCAGGGGATACTTCGTGAGCAGGTATTCCAAACTCAAGAAGATAATCGCGCTTTCCAGCGCAATGAGGGGAAGCATTCCCATAAAACTTGCAAAGAGATCTCAGGGCGAGGTCAAGATAATCGGGATGGTTTCAGAGGTTTCAACCACGCTTAACGGGCACAGGAAGATTATGATAGAGGACATGGAGGATCAGATATCCGTCATACTGATGAAGGGAAAGGGAGTCTCAAAGGAACTGATCCTTCAGGATGAGGTCATAGGTATTGTCGGATCGGTATCCCAGGGAAAAACTCCAACCATATTCGTGAACGAGATAATCAGGCCGGACGTTCCTGCAAGGATTATCGAGGATACCGGGAGAGATCCGGTCTATGTCGCATCATTATCAGATATCCATGTCGGGAGCAAGACGTTCAGGGATGATGATTTCAGGAGAATGATCTCCTGGCTCAGATCTTCTGACAGCGATGCACAGAAAGTGAAATACCTCATTCTCAGCGGAGACGTGGTGGACGGAATAGGCGTTTATCCGGGACAGGAGGATGACCTGGAGATACTGAATCCGCTGGAGCAGTACTTCAAACTGGCAGAATACATCAGGGAAATACCAGAGGACATAACGACATTCATAATGCCGGGAAATCATGACATAGTGAGGCTTGCTGAACCGCAACCGGTTTTTCCGGACAGGATTAAAAAGGAGTTTCCGAAGAACGCAGTGCTACTGCCCAATCCCTTCAATCTGATACTTGAGGGAAGGAATGTGCTGCTCTACCACGGGATGTCGCTGAACGACATGGTGGAACTCATTCCAGGGCTCAATTTTGATACCATTGGAAAGGCAATAGAGGAGATGCTCAAGAGAAGGCACCTTGCAATAAAGTATGGCGGAAAGACGCCGCTGATACCGTCACAGGAGGATTATCATGTCATTGACACCGTGCCAGACATATTCATAACCGGGCATGTGCATTCACATGCGCTCGGCAATTACAAGGGCGTCAGGTACGTGAACTCCTCGACATGGCAATCACAGACCGAATACCAGAGGATGATGAATTTCAATCCAAAACCATCCATAATGACAATGTTTGATCTGCACTCAATGTCAACAATAGTTAAGAAATTCCAGAAGATTGAGTGAATCCAATCAAATCGTTTTTTTGATAATCTCCTCGATCTCCTTCTGGAACACGTTCACGAAATCGTCCATAGCCTCATCCTTTATTGAATCCGGCGCAATCTTGACGCCAATCTTGGCGGTTATCCTTGCCATTCTTGCCATGGAATCATATTCCTTCAGTTTGGCCGCAATGAATTCCTTGAGTACGTCCGCAATTCCGGATTTCAATTCCGGATCGTCGTTTATTCTCTTCTTGATGTATTCCTTGAGGATATCCTTGATTATCTCTCGTACTGCTTCAAAGTAGATATCCTCAGATGGCAGGGTCTTCATGAAATTCTTTATATTCTGGTCAATGCGGTCGTTCACTTCTATCAACTGATCAGTGCTAATCAATAAATAAAAGTTGCCAGATATCAGTTTTAACTTCAGAACCATTTCTGGCCAGTCAAGAAAGAAATGATTACACGCGCAGGGTGACTTTCTCTTATGTATTGAGTGTTATCTTTGGGCCTATAATGCCTTTGGCTCAGAGTTCTTTCCTGCAAGCAACGGATATGCGCCTATAAGAATCATTATGATCAGTCCTAATCCTCCTACCCCGGGCATCAAGCTCAAGGTGAGATACTGCCCCCCTCCACCAAAAAGCAGTGTCAAAAGTCCCCACTTGACTTTCCTTGTGCCCAGTGCCATAGTTAATGGTAACATCCCAGCTATTGCATAATAAATACCAGCGAATAGAGAGACATTAGCTGGCAAGGAAACAAAGGTAAACGGGTTGACAGGGGAATAATAAGCCTTCAATTGCAAGATGGCCTCCACCCAGAGAAAAATGGCGCCCACCACTCCCAAAAAGAGTGATAGGCTTTGCCCCGGTTCCTGTTTTCTTGTGTTCATTTTAGGTAGCCTCATAACGGGAGTGGACTTACCGCCTGAGTCACATAATTCCAGTTGTTGCTGCCATATTGATTTACTCCACTTTGAACCATGCTGTCAAAGCTCGTCAACAAATTTGCTCCAGGCACTTCAGGCACAGGCCCGTATATTGTCTGGAAACTCTGAGTACCATAATTCCAGGCGTAACCCTCGAATGCATCAGACAAGCCATCTAGGAAATAGGATTGTTCAAATTCTACCTGCAGGAAGCCATAATTGCCAAATACTTGAGTGGAATCATACGCGTTTGTAAGGGTCTGCTGTTCTCCCGACAGGAGAAGATAGGATAAGACTGTCGCTATCGCTGCTAGAATCAGACCAATAATCGTCGAAGCCAACGCCGCACTAATAACGCTTGCTATAACGGCCGCTCCGATACCAGCCCCGAATCCTGAGCTAAGCGAGACATAAAGATTGTTCTGGCTCAACTGACTTTCCAAACCTTGGTAGTAATACAGAGCATTTATTCCATTGTACTGCACGTAGTAGAGGTAATTATATCCAACAGTGAGTCCCGCCAACCACCAAGGAAGGTTAATCGATTGGATATTGAACATAATCGAAGGATCGTTTTGACCAAGGCTGACCTTAAACTGCTGCACTGATGAAATTTTGACACCAGCTGACTGGAGCTCAGACTGCTCGTTTGCTATTTGTGATAACTGATTCTGATATTCAGTGCTAGACTTTATGAAAAGATTGAACAATGTGAGTCTCGACGCTGGTGTAAGGGCACCGTACTCGTGCCCAATATGGCCGTACCATATCGTGAACTCTTTTTTGAGTTGCATTTCATTTGCCAGAAGTGTCATATCAAGACCGCGGTCAGAAGAAGCAGCGTTCGAAGAGTAACTACTTTTCCCTGACGCCTAAGTCACACCCGAAAATGTTGCAGACACCAAGAGAGCTATGGCAACTACTGATACAACACTCAATAGAAAGTGTACATGTCCAAATTTAGGCATGGTTGAAACATGTACCAATAATACATAAAACTTGTTGCACTTCGACATTGTCAAGATTCAATTGATAAGTAACTATAATACAAATAGTGTGTATTTATGGGTCCTTCTCGCTATAGAACCTGTGCTCAAACAACCATGCCACTATATAGAAAAGCTGATTAGCCTTATCTGAGGTCTTCTCCGCACTCTCATTATCCAGATAGAGGAAGGTCTCTTTTCTGAATGCTTTTAGAAGAGAGAGATATGGATTAGGTGCATCGTGACCTAGATTTTTCATAAATACGTACACGTATGAAAGGCATCGCAAAGATGGCGATTTGTGAATGAACCCCGAACAACGCAATATGTAAAACTGATGAGCTCGCTGTAAAAACCAGAAAATAGAAGCCTGTGAACATGCTTTTCAAACCCGTGAATGCTTAGATGAGAGCATTTTGCTTTAGATTTCAAATCGAGTATGGTAATTTTCTGATACTAGAAAAGCTCCCCCTTTCGGAATTATATGAAGAATGAAGAGATATGGTTTTTTTCAACTTTTTCTACTATACCGTAGAAGTATTCGGGAATCGATTCCATAAAATCTCAGGGCATATTCTCTACCAAATCAAAAAAATAAAAAATAGCTCTATAAAGTTAGAGGTCTCTTGATACCAATCATTTAACGTATTTAGCATGGATTGTGCATTCGGCCTATTAGTAACTGTGGACTTAATGCCTCGCAAAAGCTTGACACTTATATCCCAGTTCTATCAACCTCCTCTTCTAGGAGTGGCCTGATAACGATGTCTATTTTCAGGGACGGCTTCAAGCTTAGATGCTTTCAGCTTTTATCCGAGTATGACGTGGCTACCCGGCGATGCCTTGCCAGACAACCGGTAAACCAGAAGTCACGAACCCCCGTTCCTCTCGTACTAAAGGCTCCTTCCCTTCAGACATCGAGCACTCCCACTGAGAAGCAACCCTACTGTCTCGCGACGTAGTGAACCCATCTCAGGATTCCTTTTAATGGGCGAACAGCCCCACCCTTGGCACCTTGTTCAGCACCAGGATAGGAACAGACGACATCGAAGTAGCAAACCCTCGGGTCGATATGAACTCTTGCCGAGGACAACTCAGTTATCCCTGGGGTAACTTCTCTCTTATCACCCGCCCCCACTAAAGGGGGCAGGGTGGTTCGTTAGACCTTGCTTTCGCATCCGCGTTGCTTATTGGGCACAACACGGTCAAGCTAGCTTTTGCTCTTACACTCTACGGAGGATTTCTGACCCTCCTGAGCTAACCATTGGGGACCCCTGTTAACTTTTCAGGGGTGTGGCGCCCCACCCAAACTGCCCGCCAATAGGTGTCCCTCTTGCGAGGTTAGTAACGCAATTCCTAAAGGGAAGTGTTTCATCGGCGCCTCCGCCTGGGCCAAAACCCAGACATTAACAGCTCCTTCCTACGCTACGCATTAAGAATCGTATTACAGCTACAGGTTGCAGTAAAGCTCCACGGGGACTTCGCTTTCAAGTGGGAGACACTGGATTGTGCACCAGTACATCAATTTCACGGGGCTGAACGTGGGGACAGTGGGACTCTCGTTGAACCTTCATGCAAGCCGCCAATTAAGCGGCTAGGTATTACGCTACCTTAAGAGGGTCATAGTTACCCCCGCCGTTTATCGGCCCTACTTCCCCTTGAACGGGGCTTTCAGGTACCGACACTGGGCAGGTTTCGACCGCTATACACATTCTTACGGACTAGCAGCGATCTGTGTTTTTGGTAAACAGTCGGGGTCCCCTTGCCACTGCGACCTATTCCATCTCGGGATAGGCACTCCTTATACCTAAGATACGGAGCTATTTGGCCGAGTTCCCTCACGTCCATTATTCCCAAACGCCTTGGACTTTTCATCCAGGGGCACCTGTGTCGGTTCTTGGTACGGACATAAGCCTGACCTCATATTCAGTTTCACAGGCTCCCAGAATTTAAAAGATCTCCTAAGGGAGACTGCATAATTTTCACCTGTTTTACGTCATTACGACTCTTCACAGGCATATACAATGCAATAGGCAGGCAAGCCTACCTTTCATATCTGGAAGCTAAAAATATGAGCAAAACGCTCATGGTGCTGGAATATTAACCAGCTTCCCTTTCGGTCGTTTCTTATTAGGGACGACCTTAGGATCGACTAACCCTCGGCTGACGAACATTGCCAAGGAACCCTTAGCCCTTTCGGCGGAATCGATTTCCACGATTCTATTCTGCTACTTTTACCAGGATCCGCGATGCCGTACGGTCCAGCCCTTCTCTCGAAGAACCTTCCGCCCATATGGCACGCCCCCCTACCAAATCACCTTTCGGTGTTCGAAGGTCTCGGTAACTAACTTTAGCCCCTTCCATCTTCGAGACATACAGCCTCGGTGAGTGAGCTGTTACGCACTCTTTAAAGGATGGCTGCTTCTAAGCCAACCTCCACACTGTCTTAGGCTATAAACCTCTTTAATTCGCACTTAGTTAGTTTTAGGGACCTTAACCCTCGTCTAGGATGTTCCCTTCACGAGTTCAGAGCTTATCCCTGAACTCTAGCACCTGACTTCTACGATCCACACAAGTTCGGAGTTCGATAAGTTGGCGCAGCCTTTCGGCTGCTCACCTACTATTCGGTTGCTCTACCTCATATGGCATCTCCATCAAGGTCTACCTGCGGGTAGTATCGGGGGGAACCCGCTATTACCGGCCTAGATTAGCCTTTAACCCCTACACCCAAGTCATCCAAACGATTTGCACATCAGAACTGGTTCGGTCCTCCACCTAGCTTTCGCTAAGCTTCAACCTGCTCAGGCGTAGATCGACCGGATTCGGGTCTTCCACATGTGACTAACGCATTTATGTACGCTACCCCTCCATTACTGTGCGGGTACTCGCTTTCGCTATGGCTACTCAATTAATGATTAACCTTGCCACACATCAAAACTCCCTGGCCCGTTCTTCAACACGGATAATAAAACACTGGTCAAGTGTGGTTAGCACTATCACTCCTTTGGTGCCTTATAAGTTTATCGCTACTTGGTTTCAGGTTCTTTTCACTACCCTTTCGGGTTGCTTTTCAGTTTTCCCTCACGGTACTTGTACGCTATCGGATTTGGGACATATTTAGGGTTGGATGTTAGTGCCACCCATATTCCCGCGCGAATTACGACGCACGGTACTCTGGATACCTCTTCTCGTAGCATGTCATTCTTCCCGCACAGGACTATCACCTTCTCTGGCTCATCTTTCCAGATGATTACGGTCGAACGACGAAGCATTGAAAAAGGTCCAAACTCCACATCAATCTGTCGTTTCCGACAGATTTTCGGTTTGCCCTATACCGCTTTCGATCGCCTTTACTAACGGTATCTCGGTTGATTTCTTTTCCTCCGGGTACTAAGATGTTTCAATTCCCCGGGTTCCCTCTCCTTTCGGAGTGTCCATAGGACAGGAAGTCCCATTCGGAGATTCTTGGATCTAAGGCTCCATGCGCCTCCCCAAGACTTTTCGCAGCTAGGCACGTCCTTCATCAGAGCCCAAACCAAACCATCCCCCAAGTAGCTTAGCAGTTTTACACAATCCATTTTGCCTTTTACTTGAATTAAATGATTGGTATCATCGGTTAATTAAAACCTCTAACCCTTCCCCCATGACTTATTCAATCATAGAGTGCATTAACAGAGCGTAAGCGTGGTATTGTTTTGCTTGATATAAGCGTTTTGGTGTTTGCCATGCAGAACACCTACCGATTGATTTGTGTGAAATTGAGCTTTGATGCAATCACACGCACCGTACCGGCTTTCTAGCAGAGTTTCTGGTTGCAGGGTCCGATGTGAGAGGATCCCTCAAGATCATGTTTTGTGTGTGTACAAGCTCTGAACTGGATCCAGTACAACTAGCAAAGACCGGGGAATTCAATCAGAGGATCAAGCCTTCCCTTATCATCATTAACAGGAAAAATTAAATGAAAGATGAATAAGGAAAGATAAATCACACCCAATGATCAGGATAGAGATACAACCAGTCATGATCTGGAAATAGCGTCGGGAGACATACTTGCCGATGGTTACGACTTCAGACCCTCCAGTCTGGACGAACTGATTGCCAACAAAGATGAATCCCTGAATGCATGCATTTCGCCATAAATGGTAAAATTGCGCAATGTACTGCGCATTTCTACAGGCAGGCGATCCGTTGCGAACTTGACGAATTTTTCAACAATGAAATTCGAGCTTGAACAGTTTTTGATAAGGGCAGTGGCGCACCGTGCATTCCAGAACAGATAATAACCGACCTCAAGAATCTATGACGCAATGAAAGAATACAGCCCTGAGACCTTGCAATGGCAGGCGCTGACAGGCCCAACGAAAATCATAATCTGTATCAGAAAAAGAATAATCAGCACAAACTGGACAGTTTTTACGCGTGAGATCATCCTATATTAAGTTCAATTTGCATTCATGTGACAGGTATAATGAATGAAGAAAAACATCCGGATTCTTGGCGTGGATGATGCCCCGTTCAGGCGGGACAGGGACGATCAGACTGAACTCGTACTCACGGTTATGAGGATGGATTTCAAAATTGAGGGAGTTATCATCAGGAAGATTATGCTGGACGGTTACGATAGCACTGAGGTTATAATTGACATCCTTAACCATGACATGGGGGAATCGGTGAACATGGTGATGACGGACGGAATCACATTCGGCGGGATGAATATCTGCGATCTGGACGAGGTCTATGAGAAATCACAAAGGCCGGTCATTTCTGTGACAAGGAGAGAACCTGACAGAGATGCACTTATCAGTGCCATAGAAAAACACCATTCTGAACCGCAGAGGGGAATAGACATCATAAGGCGCAGCAGGATCGATAAGATCGAAATCGGCAACAGAAAATCGATCTATGTTAATCTTAAAGGCATAGAAATTTCAGAGGCAAAGAGAATAATCGAAAAAACAAGAAAAGAGGGGTTGATGCCAGAACCGATCAGGATTTCGCACCTGATAGGTTCCGCAATCAAATACGGGAAAAGTAGAGGCAGGGCCTGATTTATTCCTGGTACATTATTGGTTCAAGTTCACTGACTGCTTTCTTCTGCAGGTCAGGAAGGTTCTTCATTATCTCGTCAAACTTCTCATGTTCGGTGCTGATGTATTTCATCTTTCCCCTGGACATGAAATATGAACCGGGGCAGAGAGTCCCTTCCTTCACGACGATGGCATCAGGCTTGAGTGTAAGGATCGCCGACATTGCTCTTTCCTTTCCGCCATGAATGGCGCCGAATCCGGGGTTCTCATATTCCGTTATCTTTCTTGTCTCGTCGTCAATCAGCATTATGGAACTGCCATATTCCAAGGGCGTGATGTAGTTTTCTTCATCAACAACTGCTATTATTTTCATCGAAACAATATTTCCTTTTACTAAATAAATGTAATTAACTGTGTTTAAGTATTATTTAAGACATCAGAAATACCCGGTATAGCCCACTCCAAGGGACGGTATCTCAATGCCGGTTCCATTCTCAACATGCCCAATCTCCTTAATGCTGACCTTGTTCCGGAGCTTGTTCATCAGATCCTTTTTGCTTTCCGGATCAACTATCAGAATAAATCCCATGCCCATGTTGAAGGTCTCGTAGGCCTGCTGGTTGTCTATGTTTCCCAGTTCAAGAAGCTTCTTGAACACATTCTGCGGCTCAACAGGGTTCTCGATGATATATTTCATGTCCTTCAGCCTGGTCACGTTCCTGATTCCGCCACCCGTAATGTTGGCCATTCCCTTCACATCCACAAGATCAAGTATATCAAGAACCTCTCTCACGTAAATTCTGGTGGGCTCAAGAAGAATGTCGGCGGCGGTCTTGCTCTCCCCGGGAAATTTTGAATCAAGTGCAATTTCATTCTCCCTGAGAATCCTCCTCACCGTGGTGAATCCGTTGGAATGAATGCCGCTGCTTCCCAGGGAAAACATCAGATCGCCGTCATGTATGTTCTCGCCATTTATGATCTGCGGCTTCTGCACGATACCGAACACCGTACCAGCGAGATCGATATGCTTCACAAGATCGGGAACAATGGACGTCTCCCCCCCGACTATTGTAATGTTTGCCATCTGGGCTCCCACATTGAGCCCCACTCCAAGCTGCCTGGCCACTTCGTTGTCAACCTGGTTCAGCTCTATATAATCAACCATTGAGATCGGTTCGGCTCCGCTGGTTATAGTATCGTTCACGTTCATTGCGACACAGTCAATACCGATCGTGTCGTATCTTCCAGCCTCTTCCGCAATAATGGACTTTGTTCCCACATTGTCCGTGTTGAATGCCACTGCAAAATTTCCCAGATCTATAAGGGAGGTGAAACCCCCTATGCTCCCTATGGTCCTGAAGTCCTCTCGCTTGAACTTAAACTGCCTTATAAGGGCGCTTACAAAATCACCCTGAACCTTCCTGTCAGGGATGAATTTATTGGTGTCAGTCATGGACACTATATAACAACATTGGATAAAGTTTTTTAACTGGGCATGAAGTTTTCACCCGTGTGAAAGTGGCTGGCAAACCCACGATCTACGTCCCGTCATTTATTTTACCGCTCACTATTACAGTTTCAGAAGTTTTGTGGTAATGCCTGATGAAATCAAGCCCGAATAATCTGCATGTTACATATCCAACTATTGCTGAAACGCCTCTTATGATATACCAGAAATTGATGACCTTGGGATCGAAAAGGGCTGAGGGCTTGAAATGGGACCAAACATGCTGGTGCTTCCTGGTGAGTTGCTTCCTCCCAAAGCCGTTCCAGAAGGCTTGCTGGATGAATCCTATCACAGTGCTTCTTGTCCTGTGGTAAATCACGCACTCATCGCAGTAACCTATCTTGGCACCTCTGAGGACCGCCCTTATGTTCAGGTCAATGTCCTCAGCAGTTATGAAATCGGGGTCAAAGCCGCCAAGATCCAGAAAGAGGGTCTTCAGATATCCGAGATTCACCGAAGGATAAGTTACATCATAATTTTCAAAGAAAAGTTCCACCCGTGCGAGTTTTTCAAAGGGCCCATAGCCCATCTGTATGGTTTTCCCGGCGACAACCCTGTATCCGCGGGCAAACTGTTTCCTCATCTTTCTCACCCAGAAGGCATTGGCTATCGCATCTCCGTCAGTGAAGAGGATGTAGTCATATTTCGACTCGGAAACCCCTATGTTCCTGCCCTCTCCGCGGGAGCATTTCCTCCGTATATATCTGATGAATGGATACTTTGCAGCATACTGCTTCAGGATGGTGGACGTATTATCGGTGCTGAGAGAATCAACTATCACAATTTCAAGTGGCTGTTCCTGGACTACCAGACTGTCCAGCAAATCCCTGAGATAGTCCCCGTCGTTGTATGTCGTAATGACAACTGATATGCCAAGGTTAGTAGATTCCATGATCCTTATTTCCAGGCAAGCCTGTCAAGTTCTCTCTCTTTCTTGGTTGCCTTCTTGTATTCTTTGTAGTGCTCCCTGCAAAGATGGACCTTGGTCTTCTTCTCCTTGAACTGGAAAAGTTTTGAGGCCAGGTCTGCTGGGACCGT
Organism: Thermoplasmata archaeon; assembly: GCA_049965715.1. Lineage (GTDB taxonomy): Archaea > Thermoplasmatota > Thermoplasmata > Thermoplasmatales > Thermoplasmataceae > JAKAFX01. Next base: position 13,960 of record JBMFWA010000018.1, on the reverse strand, counting down.
CTGGAAACTCTCATTCTCGCAACCCTTCACATCGCATTCCTTGTCAGGCATGATGATGATCTATGGTTTACGCATTATTATATTTTATTAGCAGTTCCAGCGACATATGGCAGGTTAATAATGCATTAAAGGGCATAACAGAAAATTCAAAGGGCCAGATCACTGATCATGAAAGAACAGGAATGGAGAGTAAATGCCCGGAATAAGCCCCTTTCTGTTCCCTGCCAGCGGCAGGTGGCAACATTGAACTGCCGGATCAAAGATCCACGTCTTACCCGGACCTTGCGATACAGCTCACTGGCCCTGTTTAGACTTTCTCCCCCCAGGAAGATTTTCCCATCGGTTTTCCCGGAAACGTCATCCGAAGAATCATCCTTTGCCGGGACCGTACATTTCTTTTATCTTTACCATTCCTCTCGGAATAGGGATTTGCATCCCTTGGGGTGTATCGTGGAGGGGGGACTTTCCTCACTCATACGAGCGTAAGTTGCCCTCGGGCTTTTACCCTTCATGTACAGCATGAACTTCTGAAATGATTAACTTTTCCCCTGAAGTCAGGGGTTTTCAGGGATTTCAGATTTAACTGCTATCTTCCTGTTTATCAGAAGGTCTGCGAACTTCTTCCTGAGATGCACAAGATCATTGTCGCGCAGGTAATAATTCCTCTCCGGCATCGCAATCGGCGGTTGATCACCGATTATGCGTACAAGAACATACTCGTCAGTATCCCTCTTCGTATACTTTGCAGGCTCCTGCGGAATAATCCTGATTTCAGGTCCTGGCTCTCCCTTTTCCTTCCGCGTTTCCTGTGCAGGCTTTGCCCTGTTGAGAAGGACATCGTATTCTGCCTTGACAATGGTCTTCACCCTGGAAAGGAACTCCTTCTCTATATCGATGAGCTGTGAAAGTTCATCATCCATATCGTAGACCGATAGGCGAAGGATCTTGGTGAATCTGAGCTGGAAGAATGAATTGAACTCATGTTCTATCTGGGTCTTCCTCTGTTTTATGGCAATGTATTCGTCTATATTGACAGGCGCCTGTTTGATGGACTCCTCCTCAAGTGAATCTAACGCCTCAACGATCCTGCTGTAAAATTTTGGTTCAATTTTTCTGATCCTTTTAGTGTTTTTTTCAACTCTTACTGCACTCTGCAAATCGGAATAGATCTTGTCGATTTCAGTAGGAGGAAGGGTCATAATCTTACCATGATACTTTCGTATATAAGGTAAGTTGTGTTTTGATCAGATCACAGATTGAACAGTTCATTTCCATAAAGGAATGCTGGGACCCTTATGAAGGCGGTTTCAAGTATTCTCTCCCAGTCTTCGTATTCAGATTTGATCATTACTGCCCTCCTGGGAACGGAATCTATGGGTATCACCTTATCCGGCTTGCTTCTGTCATCGACATAATCAGTCTCCAGGAGGAAATCCCTGTTCGAGGTGGCTGCGACTCTGACGTTTGATCTTGATGCGAGCGTTGAAAGGGTCATCTGATCCCGGATTCCAAAATCTGCAGGAAGTGCATGGTGCTTCACCAGTTTCCTTGGATCCATGCCTGTCTTTCTAGCAAATTCAATCAGTTCCCTGTGGGATTTCTCCGTCAGGTCTTCAGTGTGCATTATGACCGGCTTATCGAGGTCCTTGGAGGTCATTATGGCATATTCAAAGATGTCCTCAGACATTTTCAATATATCATCGCTAACCTGAAAATGCGGTCTCCCCACCTCACCTATGGCATCCGCCCTCCCCTCACTTACGAACCTGGCAGCCATGTCAATTCCGTCCCTCATTGCCCTTGCAGGATCGATCGATGCTCTTTCAAAGAAGAAATAATCAAGTGGATAGGGTCCCAGTGTCACCAGCACCGTGATGCCGAATTCGCGGCGAACAGCATCTGCGATCTCCAGGGTGTTTGAATACAATCTTTCGTAATATTCCGAAGGGACGATTTCATAATCAGGCAGGTTAACGAGGTTGATCGCATTTCCCCCAGATGCAATGAATCTCTTCACAGCATCCATGAGGAACCCGTCTTTTCTCAGGTGAACATGATTGTCAAACACTATGGGATATAATACGGAATTTTTGCCCATGTCACCACACCTGAACGTATCCAATAGGGCTACCACCTCCTTAACCTTTCCATGAGAAGCCTGGATAGAAATAGGGGAAACTCAGGACAATCTGTTGAATCGCAAGACAGGGAAACACAAAAATGGCAATAAGATGTGACCTATCAGAGATCAGAATCATGATCACATCCAGAGTCGTGCCCATTTTCTTTGTAATCCAATATGCCCGAATGAATCTGGTTGATTTAATAAAAAAAATATTTATTTAAATAATAAAAATATACATTTGAAAAAAAATATAGTATATATATAGATATAGAATTTATATTGATAACATTTATAGTTAAAGCGCTGATCAAATGCTGATGAATAACACTGGAGAACCAAAAGGGGAATCTGATTTACTCGATTCCATCAACAATACCGAGGTAAGGGGATTCCACTACAAGACCTGGCTGATAGCCGGAATGGGCTTCTTTACGGATGCCTACGATCTGTTCATAATAGGGGCAGTGCTTGCCCTCCTCCCGCTGGCAGGATGGGCAGCGCTCTCAGTGGGGGCAAAATCGCTTATAGCCTCAACTGCACTTCTTTCGGCGGTGATAGGTGCAGTGGTCTTTGGAAGACTTCTTGACATGCTTGGCAGGAAAGCGGTATACGGGATAGAACTCGTGCTTCTGATAATAGGCGCACTTGGAAGTGCGTTTCTCACGCCTGTGAACGGTGTCCTGACGCTTATCGCCTGGAGATTCCTTCTCGGTATCGGTATTGGCGGTGACTACGCTACGAGCTCAACCATAATGTCAGAATATTCCAACACGAAGAAGAGGGGAATGCTTGTGGGCATGGTGTTTTCCATGCAGTCGCTGGGCCTCGTTGTAGGACCGGCCATAACACTTGGTCTGATATATTCCGGCATGGCACCGGCCCTCATATGGAAACTGATGCTGGCCTTCGGAGCAATTCCCGCATTGTTCGTGATCTATGGAAGGAGAAAACTTCCCGAGACACCCAAATACTCACTGAATGTGGAAGGAGACGCGAAGACAGCGGCGAAGAACTGGGCGAAGGTGTCGGGCGTCAGTGTTGAGGAAACCGGGACTGTGGCAAGGTCAACAAGGATTAAGTGGTCAAAGCTCTTCACCGACAGAATTTTCCTCATAACACTGATTGGAACAGCGGGATCCTGGTTCCTCATGGACTGGGCTCTTTACGGGAATTCCATAATGTCCAACCAGATGCTTTCCGGTCTTGTTCCTTCGACTGTTACAGGTATGTCAGCACTGAAAGCAACGTCGTTCTACACTCTTCTTGTATTCGGCATAGCAGCGTTCCCCGGATACTGGATAGCAACATTCACCATTGACAGGATCGGCAGAAAGCCAATACAGCTTGTTGGATTCATGGCGATGACTGTAAGCTTTGCAGTTCTGGGTATATTCAGCTATCTCCTCTCACCCGCTTTCCTTTCAGAATTCCTGATAATATACGGATTGAGCTACTTCTTCATAGAATTCGGGCCCAATGTGACCACTTTCATATATCCGCCAGAGGTCTTCCCAACAGCCCTGAGAGGTCTTGGGACGGGGGCATCTGCTGCAGGCGGAAAAACCGGAGCCTTCATAGGAACCGCACTGAACGTGATCATAATAGCAGCTCTTGGGGAGTCAAGCCTGTTTCTCATACTGGCATTCCTCTCTGCACTGGGGTTCGTTCTGACAGTGTTTGCACTGCCGGAGCCAAAGGGGAAGGTCCTGGAGGAAATTTCAGGCGAAGTGAGATACGCAGCACACAACTGAACACATCTGCTGCTGAAAATTTTTCTAATTTTTTCATTCTTTATATCTGATGGCAACTGTAAGTCACACATTTTTTGTATTGGTCTGACATCCCGCAAACACGGAAAACATCGAGAACCCTGAACCTGAAAAAATTGCGAACAATAAATGGTTCATAGGATATTTCATTGCCAATATGGCGGGAGGCGTTACGACACCGCTTTTACCATTATTTGTTATTGTCTATCTCGGGTCCAATGTTTTCTACATGGGGATAACTACGTCTGCAGCCTCTATCGCATCCGTTCTGGCTCTGATATTCTGGGGTAACATTTCCGATTATCTCAGGAAGAGGAAGATCTTCATAATGATAGGATTCGTTGGCAGTTTTATCTCATTGATGCTCATAATGCTTGTTCATACCATAACGCAATATATTCTGATCATGGTGCTGTTCCAGCTCGTTGCAACGGCTTCGGTGCCAATTTCAACGCTGATACTTATTGAGAATTCGAAGGAGAGCAAATGGCCAGTGGTGATGTCCAGATTCAACGAAGTTTCTGCAGCCGGTACAGTGGTGGGATTAATACTTGGAACCGTAATCATATCACTCTACTCAGCCTCAAGCAAGGGCATCCTCCTGACAATATACGAAATTTCCGCGATTCTTTACTTATCAGCAGCGATAAGCGTATTCATATTCATTAAGGACCCGGACAGAACCATTGGAAGACGCAGGTTATGGATGTTAAACTCCATAAAGGTTGTTGAAAGAATCAGATATTTTCCTTCAAACGTGATACATTTCATGGCTCTTAACGGCAGGAAGAGGGACAGAAACCTTGGCCGGCCTCTAATGATCTATCTGCTTTCAGCATCGTTCTTGATGCTGGGTTTTCAGATATTCCTTGTCCCGTATCCGGTATTCCTTATCAACAGGCTTGGTGCATCGGAGACGCTGGTATTCGTGATGTATCTGTCCAATGCGATATTCTCGGCCCTCACCTATGTATGGTCTGGAAAGGCACTCGACAGATTCGGTTCCAGAAGGGTTCTTACCGTCAGCCTCCTGGCGAGAATAGTCATATTCCTGATAATGGCCGGGATTGCCCTTGTGGCAGTTGAAAACTCTCTTTATCTCATAATCTCCATCGCCGTATACGGCATTCTAGGCGGAATCTGGAGCTTTATCGGGATAAGCCAGATAACCACTGTGTCGCATTTCGCCCCGAAAACCCTCAGGGGAAAAGCTGTCGGTTATTACAACTCGTTCAACGGCGTTGGGCAGATCCTCGGTTCATTTATTTCAGGAGTAGTTGCGCTCTACCTTGGCTATTCCATAGATTTCATACTTGCGGCTTCCGTGGTCGCCGCTGCATCCGCGATTGCAATCAGATCATTGCCCAAAACGGATGCTGTCCAGGGCAAGGAGAAATTGATCTCCTCCATTTCTTAGTAGGAACCGCGGATCTTGTTCCGATCAATTGCTATTCCCTTGGGTGTGAGAATGATTAAATCCTTTGTGATGGCAGCAACATCGCCGTTGATATCTCTGCCCATGGACTTGATCTCCTCTGTTATCCTCTTCATGAGCATATCCTCGTTGGATATTGCCTTGCAGTCAAACAGTATTATGTTTCCGCCGTAGACGAAATCGCTCATGTTGATGATATCCTCATACTTGTAAATCTCCGCAACCTTGAAAGTGGATTTGACTTCTGCAGTATAATCAGGAAGATTTACGTTATTGAGATCTATGAATTTTCTCTGCGATCTGGGTATCTGTGAACTCTTCTGGGGCTTTTTCTTGAGTATTGAAACCATGATTAGATAAGAATTGTCCGGGCTATATAATTTTTGATAGAAATCTCCGGACAGAAATGCATCAGTTCTTGTTGACCCTCTTTATGAATATCTGGAAAAGGTTTGAGAATCCATCATTCCATGTTTTAAGCTTTGGTTTTGTTACCCTTATACCGTATCTGACGGGTATTTCGATGAGCCTGCCATGCTCTAGTGCCTCTATCTTCAGGTCCTGGGAAAAGGACATGCCGTCGCTGAGCCCCTTCATTTTCTGGTAAAGTGATTTCCTGAACACCCACATCCCGCTCTGCGAGTCATTTATATCGCATTTGAAGAAAATCCTCATCGACAGGTTCAGGACGCTGTTGCCAACGAAGTGCAGCATCGTATAGTTGTGCTCATTCCTGAGAGTCATCCTGTCACAGGAAACGAAATCCACATTGTCTATCTCCATGATCTCTATGATCGGTCCGATGATCTCGGCAGGATATGTGCCGTCTCCGTCTATCCCGACAAATATATCTCCCGATGCATGTGCAAAGCCAGTCTTGTAGGCAATTCCATATCCCCTTCTTGGTTCGCTGATAACCCTGCATCCCAGAGACTCCGCTATCTCGCGGGTTCTATCCCTGGAGTTTGTATCGACCACTATAATTTCAACGTCTCCCAGCTTCTTGATCGTCTGGACGACGGATCCGATGGTCTTTTCCTCGTTTATGGTGGGAATTACAACACTGATTTTTGGCAAATGCTATCAACCTTTTATTAAGGAGGGATAACCACACGCTAAATTATTTTTCCCAAAGGAACAAATCCATCGTTCAGGTCAGATATCTGCAAACTCAACGTTAAACTATGGGAACAAGCGTGAAGCTCAGTATAAACATCAGCAGTGCAAACACGCCTATGAGGATGTCAAACGCGCTTATTTTGGAATAATCGTCAAGGGCAGGGGGGTGGTGAAGCCCCATGAACATCACGAAAAACGCCAGAAAAATCCATCCCGAGTAGACCTCGAATCCGGCAATTAGCAGGAATGCGACCATCGCATACCCTATGTATGATGATTTGCTTCCAAGGAGGCCCCTGGCAATGTGACCGCCGTCAAGCTGGCTCACGGGAAGAAGATTCATTGCTGTTGCAAATATTCCAACCCACACTGCGAACACCATGGGGAAGAGCGGCTGTGAAGTGCTGATATGAATTCCAAGCAGCTGGTAAATGAGGGGAAATGTGATGGGAATAGCCTGAATGTCCGCTATGGGTTTTATGACGGAATTCAGGTAATCAGCAACAAACAGAAGGGGAAGGCTCGTGAGGAATCCGACTATTGGTCCTGCAGCACCGATTTCAGTCATCGCCCTCTTGTTCGGTATGGGGTCTCTGAGAGAGATGAATGCACCAAAGGTTCCAATCTCAACCGGAAACGGGATGAAGAAGGGAAATGATGCCCTTACATGGTACTTCCTTGCAGTGAAGTAGTGGCCGAGCTCATGCAAACCAAGTATGAGCATGAGCGGCGCGGAGAAAAACGCAAATCCATAGAGTATCTGGGAAAGTTCACCTGCAACGAATGCTCTTGAATATAGCGATCCGACATATATGGTGGAAGCCAGGGTCAGTGCAAAGAGAATCAGGTTTACCCTGTTTGCAGTGAATTTCTTGTAGGGATTCCTGGTGACGGTAATGGTTGATTCGCCATTTTCCCTGACAAAAGGTATGAATCCCTTTGGCACAAGCTCCTTCCGGATTGTATCAAAGGATTCTGTGAAATTCGGGTTATCACTCATCAGGAAAAAGAATGTGAGAGAGACAGGATTGACCTGAATATCGTATGTGATCACATTCGATTTCACAAGATTTACAACATACTGTAAATCCTCGTTCTGCATCCTGATCTTTTCTGGAACACCGTCCATATTTACTCCCGTCTGAAATAGACTTTTCCCCGGGCTAACGTAAGTTATTCACATTTCCTAACTAGCTGACCCGCCAGGGAATTTTTCACCCGCCTCTGATCGGAACTTCAATGCTATGGAACCCACCATTCACTCAGTCCGAGGCCCATGGCGAGGTAAACTTTAGTCTCACGTCGTCGTAGACAATCAGTTTTCATGTCTGCTATTTAATGAGACCATTCACAATTATACCTTGCTTGATAAACTTTTATCTGTGGTCGTTCGGAATGTGTGCCGCTGTCATTAGCTGACCCTGTATAGATTATCTATTATGAACGCATTATCTTGGTTATGAAATACGTGGCGCTGGGTAATTCAGATCTGAAGGTATCTGCCATAGGGCTCGGATGCATGGGAATGTCAGAATTCTATCTTGGTTTCAACGAGAAAGAGTCCATGGCAACGCTCGAAAGAGCGGTGGAGCTGGGCATAAATTTCTTCGATACTGCTGACGACTATGGACGCGGGGAAAACGAGATACTGGTTGGCAAGGCCCTGAAGAAACACAGGGATCAGGTTATAATAGCGACGAAATTCGGTTTCACCCGGGACAGCAATGGAAAGACTGCTGGAATCAACGGCAAACCAGAATACGTAAAGGAGGCATGCGAACGAAGTTTGAAAAGGCTTGATACAGACTATATCGATCTCTATTACTATCACAGGATAGATCGATCAACGCCGGTTGAGGATACGGTTTCGGCCATGGCTGATCTGGTTGACCAGGGAAAAGTGAGGTATATAGGTCTCTCCGAAGCTTCTGCATCCACCATAAAAAAGGCGAATTCAATTCATCCGGTTTCTGCAGTCCAGTCGGAGTATTCGCTCTGGACCAGGGATCATGAGAAGGACGGAGTTATGGATGCCTGCAGGGAACTCGGGATAAGTTTCGTGGCCTTCAGCCCGCTCGGCAGAGGATTTCTGACCGGGAGTTTCAGGGATCCTGCGCAGATACCTGAAGAAGACTACCGATCGCAGTTTCCCCGGTTCTCCAGGGAAAACCTGATACACAACTACCAGATTGTCAGTGAGCTCGAGGGCATTGCAAGGGAACTCAACATCACACTCCCGCAGCTTTCCCTTTCATGGATTCTCAGCAAGCACAGGGGTGTCATACCAATTCCGGGCACGAAAAAGAGGAAGTACCTGGAGGAAAATATCAGGGCAGTCTCGATAGAACTTGATTCTGAAACCATAGGAAGGATAGAGGGTGTGCTCGAAAGAATAGGCGTCAGGGGAGAGAGATACTCGGACAACGCGATGAAGCTTGTGGACAGGTGAAGCCGGACTGCAACTCCACCCTATGGATTTTTTTGAAATATCATCCACTGTTCATAATCTGAACTTCAGTCCAGAAAAATGCAAATCATAGGGCGGATGTGACGTCAACTTTCAAGGAACCATTAAGCTGATGCTTAAAAATACGTGATATGAGGAAAATCACTGCCTTCAAAAAATGTCACACGATGCAGTACAGAGATTGGAGAATAATCTTATACTTCCAGAAAGTATCCAACAATGGACTCTGCAGCACAGGTCGAGGATTTAAAATGGAGCACAGTTCACAGCCTACTGTTCCTTGCATTTTCCATAGGCACGGGTGTTGAGGCATACATATACTCCCTATCATATATAGCAACATCGTGGGTGACTATTCCCAGGTCACTGATAGCGCTGCTGGCAGTATGGCCACCTCTATGGCTTCTGCTTGGCGGTGCGGTGTCGGGACCACTTGCGGACGAGGTTGGCAGGAAAAAGACGCTGTTCATCACCATTGCGATTTACGCGGTCGGTGCCCTTGGTCTGATATTCAGCTACACCTACATAACGATCCTGATATTCATCGGCATGCTCCTGTTTGCCGCTGGCGGTGAATACAATACCATACTTGCAGCGACGCACGAACTGTTTCCAAGAAAATACAGAAGCAGGGCCCTTTTCCTGGAGCTCAATTTCACCAATATAGGTGGGTCAGTGGCCGCAATTATGGCACTCCTTGCTGTTTCATCAATATCCGCGCAGAGAGAACTACTTGGAGTGACCCTGCTCCTTTCGCTTCTAGTAATGTACATTATTAGACTGAGACTGCCGGAGTCTGTCATGTGGCTGGAGTCCAAGGGTAAATTCAGCCGGGCAAGCGATGAACTTGAGAAATATTATGGAGCTTTGCCTGAAAAAGACAGCCTTGTGAGGCCTGCAAAATTACCATCAATATATTTTAGAATCGCGGTGGGCGGAATAATAGGATGGGCTTATACGGCCGGATTCAGCCTGATTGTGCTGACGCTGGGCCCATATTTCTTCCCTTCACTTACAGACTGGCTGATCTTCATATTTGGAATAGTGGCATTTGCAGCCGGTTTTCTCGGACTCGTTGCTGACAGATACAGCAGAAAACGCTTTCTTCTGGTTTCTGCAGTCCTTGTCGTCATTTTTGCTTACCTGTTTATACCGACCTTAAAAATTTGGCTCACAGACACCTTCGTTTTCTGGTTCTTATTCATAGGGGTTTCTGTCTTCATAAATGTATATTTCCTGGCGGAGGACACGCTGAAATCTGAAATATGGCCGACGAAGAGGAGAGGGATCTATCTTGCCGTGGTCAGGGTTATTTCTCTGGGTGGTTCCATCCCGGTGATTTTTCTGGCGGTCAATCTACCAATTGTATCCTACATGTGGCTGGGAATAGGAATCTTCGGCAGCGGTCTGGTTGCCTCCGTGGCCTGGTACATATGGGGAATTGAGACCAGCAAGGGAAAGAGTGTAAGGATCTGGGATAAGGTGAATTAGACATGAATCCAGACAGGAACATCCTGAGAGATAAAATTCTGGGCACATTTTACGGTGTTGCCATAGGAGATGCAATGGGGATGCCCACAACATTTCTGAGCAGGGAGGATATCAAAGGAAAGTTTGGTGTGGTCAGGGATTTTATTGAAGCCCCCATGGAAGGTTCTGTACATTCAAGACTTGTTAGAGGAGAATACACGGACGATACAGAACTGACATTCATGCTGGCAGACTCCATAATACAAAGCAGGAGAATCGATCCCGAAGACGTGGCAGAGAGGCTTGTGAAATGGGCAGATGATAACGACATTCTGGAAACCACACTGATAGGCCCCAGCACGAGGTCTGCCATAAAAGATCTAAAGTCCGGCATATCCTACATGGTTACAGGCAAGAACGGAATAACAAACGGCTGTGCAATGAAGATAAGTCCAGTCGGTATTTTTGATGCATATTCAGACGATGAAAAAACCGTGAACGATGTCATAAATGCCTGCATGTGCACACATCATACCGCTCTGGCAGTTTCCGGTGCGTCCGCCGTCTGCTTCGCCGTGAGGAGTGCAGTCTCGGGCGAAAATGACATCCGCAATATCTATAGGGCATCTCTGAGAGGGGCTGACCTGGGCGCCAAAGTGATGGGAAACCCAGGCATGTCAATTTCTGAGAGAATCAGGGAAGCGGTGGATATAGCCAACGGGTCCCCTGATTCCGACACCTTCCTCAATGAACTTTACAAGTTTATAATTAAACCGCAATGGGCGCTGACAGAGGATGCGGTGCCTGCTGCCATTTCGATATTTGTAAAATCTGGGGGCAACTTCAGGGACGCAATATTGCTGGCATGCAACCTGGGTGGCGATTCTGACACCATCGGTGCAATGACTGGAGGCATTGCGGGCTCCTATTCCGGAATCAAAGATATTCCAGCGGACTGGATAAAAACCATTGATGCATCCGCCAAAAGGAGCATAAGGGAACTGGGAGGCAAATTTCTGGATGCCATCCAATCATGATCTCCTGATAATAGGAGATGCTGTTCTGGACATTTCACTTGAAATCGGGAATTTTCCGATCTCAAAAGGAACAACCAGCATTTCGCCAAAAATGGAAATAGCACCGGGCGGGCCTGCGGCCATGGCGATTATAGCATCCCGTCTTGGCTTAAAAGTTGCGTTTGTGGATAAAATCGGGATAGATGTTCCGGGCGATTACCTGCTGAGGGAACTCAAAGAAAGCGGGGTCAACACCCAGCATATGAGCAGGGATGAAACAGCAGGAACAGCAATTTCCATCAACCTCATTGACTCAAACAGAGACCATTCATTTGTCGGGCATACCGGAGCAGGAGGCATGCTTGACAGTATCGATGAAACTTTGATAAAAGATTCAAAGTCAATTTTCTTTGAAGGCTACAATCTGGTCAGTAACGGGAAAACATATGATACAATACTGAACGCAGCAAAGCATGCAAGTCTTAATCAGAAACTCGTGTTCTTCGATCCGGGCCCGCTTATATCCCAGATCGTCGATATTCAAAAGTTTATTGATTTGTCAAATACAGTTTTTCTGAACAGGGAAGAAGCACTTTCATATTCTAAAACGAGCCTCGAAGAAACGCTTCATATCTTAAAAAAAATGGACAGGGTAACATATGTGTTAAAACTGGATAAAGGCGGTTCGAAGTTAATAAAGAATGGAAAAGAGTTTTCTTGCGATGCTGTGAAAATTGATCAGATTAATAACACCATTGGAGCAGGGGATGCATACGATGCAGGCTACATGGCAGCCACACTGTCTGGATATAGCGAAGACATAGCCTGCAAGGCTGGCAATATTGTAGCGTCAATGAGAATTTCCAAAGGAATAAAGTCGATTCCTGATATCGCTAAAATCGTCGATCAGGTTAAAACCTTGTGAAATAGCAGTTTTTGGAAGTCATTTCTCCCCTGCAGATGGCGTCAGCTTACCGCGCAGACCATGTCAGGTTGCCTCAATTTCAATCATTTCATTTATTGTATTCAAACTTTTCTGAACCTCACTTGACCATATCTTGAAGCCTTTGATCAACAATTCACAAATGAACCGGCCATTTTTATCCATTTACTGAAAAATCCACAGGAGGTGAATACATACTTCGATATTGCGCCACTGGCAATTCCTTTAAAATACCCAAAAAAATTTTATGGTTGGGCCATTAATGGATAGTCCCGATAAGAAAAATAAATAGTTTGGTTAGTGGACAACTGCGTGAAACATTTTTTATGATCTGTATGCTACAGGATCGCAGGGGCTTGTAGTCCAGTGGTCACGACATCGCTCTCACACAGCGGGGATCGCCGGTTCGAATCCGGCCAAGCCCATTTTACAATCTGGCATACCCCCGGCGTTCAACTGAACATTGTTACAGTGTGAAGCTCTGTGGAACGTTGAGAAATTCGTGTTTTTCCCAGGTTTCATGTGCACTCCCTTACTGAAAATGACCTGCGTAACCGGGGTCAATGCTCTGCTGCGGATAAGCAGGTGACATACAGGGCCATCGTTCATAATGAAGCACACACGGTTATTATTTTGTCTTTGTTAGAGGCATGATTCTGTACCCGGCGTAAAATCCTCTCTCAACCATGCAAGTATCAAGATCAATAACCGATAGATCAGGCATCTTCAGTGTTTTCCAGCCACCAGGGTCAAGTGCCGTGCCGATAAGATGCCTGTACAGTACGGTGATCACCATTCCATGTGAAACAACCATTACTGATTTTCCTGCCGATTCTCTCAGTATATCCATCACACAACTGACTATTCTTTCCCTGACATCATAGTATCTTTCGAAGTTTCTATCGTCGTGTCCAGACAGGTATTGTTCCACGTAGCGGGTGAAGGTGCCATGATCAACGTACGGAAAATGCCGTTCAACCTCTCTCAGGCAGTCTCGTTCCGCCTTGGCAATTCCATAGATATTGTTTATTATATCTGCAGTCTGGGACGCCTTTGGAAGAGGACTGTAATAAATGCGATCAATGCGGTCAGCAGATATTCCGTTCAGCATCTTCACAACGGCATCAGAAGCGTTATCCGTAAGTTTCCATTTATCCGGCGGTGCGTCTGCATCAATCTTTATCTCTGCATGTCTTACAACATATAGCTTAGTCATGCGGCAGTACCTTATCGAAACTGTTCTTATTATTGTTACATAATTTACCAGGCCAGGAAATATCACAAAATGTTGTCATCTGTAGAGCCAGAGAATTACAGTGGTTGAACCATGATGCGTGAATCCGTCCTGCGTTCCAGAGAGAAGCGAGTGCTCAATAATTGTATTTTGTTTTGCACTCTTTCACTTTGCAGTGTTGGCCTTAAATTCTCATTTGCAGTGTTCATATACTACCTCATGACTTTCTCGCTGAATTTAGTCCAAGACCTCAAAACACGTTTAACATGTGCGATCGGGAATTCCCCTTTCCTAGGAGAGGGGAGTGGTTAGGTCCCCTAATTGGAGACAATATTGTCTTGTAAGATTTCAAGCTTTCTGAATCTTCTCTATACATTTTTGA
>JBMFWA010000017.1:0-32013 GCA_049965715.1 Thermoplasmata archaeon | reverse complement strand
CTCCAGAACGAATATATAGATTTCTCAACTACGACTATGACTATTACCAGATAGATAATTTCCAGAAACTAAACTTAGATGGCCTTATTGGAAGATATCTTTCAGTAACATATAGCCTTAAAAAGGGTGATCCTGAATACGAGAAAGCAATATCTAGGCTTCAGGATCTGTATTATACAAATCAGGAGCATGGTGAAATTAGACTAAAATATGTCACTAAAATCTTTGTTGGCAGTATGAAATAGGTTCTGACTTTCTTGTATATAGCTTCATGCCATTTTATCAACTTTCGGTTTCTATAAAATAGACTGCATGCAAAATAAAGCATTTAGGGATTGTGACAGTGTTTCTCAAGAACTATACACTCACATCCAATTACTTGAAACCAAGAGGATCTATCTTTTAAAGGTAACATGGGAGAAAAACTTAGTGGACCGGAGGGGATTTGATTAAAATTTTAAGCGAATACTAGAGAAAAACTTGTACTTGTCTCAGATCAAACCTCAGGTTAAAACGGGTTGCTTGTAAAACGACAAAAGATTTAGTCCCGGTTTCTCCGGTTTTGGATGGTCATATTATATTCAGAAATCAATCTATTTCATCAAGGTATTGTGAAAGCGCTCTTTTGTATTCAGGCAATAGGTATTGATTACCTGAAATGATATAACTGAGAGCTTCCTTGATGGACTTCCAAGTTCTCCAGAACTAAACAAAGCAATAAACAGGAATGTCAGGGCTGCAGGACACCCGTTTCTTTATACACTCTGCTCAGTATCGCTATGGCACTTTCACTTTCCCCAACAACGCTTAGTGAACTTCCCAACTAAATTTCAGCTTGAGTTTTCATTTTTACTGAAAGTCCCAATCCGATAGCCATTTGGTATAGAGGAACTGCTTCAGTCTCCTCTCCCAAGAAATCCAAAGCATTTGCATATATGAACAAGTAGACGGAATCCCCACGTTATTCCGCAAAAAATTTCCTGGAATTTCGCTAACATCACTTCAGGTTTATCTCTATGTTTCCATGCTTCCTCTATAATCAATGGATACCAAATCTACTATTTTGTTTTTAATAACTGTTAATTTTCACATTCTCTATATCTCTGAAATGCTTTATGTTACGTGTAATTAGAATTTCATTTCTTTTTGCACAGATACCTGCAATCATGGAGTCTTCTGGATCGATTGTTGATCCATTTCTTCTTTTTTGGGCAAAAATCCTTCCAGCTTCTCTTGCAGAATCCTCATCAAAGCTTATTATTGACAGACCATTAAGTACTCGAGCAATCTTATACCTTTCCTGATCCTGTTTTATGCTAAGGCCAACTCCTACAAATAATTCAAAGATTGAAATAGAGGTAACTGCAATAGTATTTCCTGTTTTTTCAATTTCCTTTGCTTTCTTTATAGCCTCCTTATCAGATTTCATAATGTCAACAAGGAATGAAGTATCAGCTATCATAATTCATTTAACTCCTTAGTAATTCTATCTATTCTTTCCTTACTTAGTCTCCTTGATTTTCTAATATTTTTCTCTAAAGACTTTCCCTCCTCTTCTTTTATAATACCCTCTAAATCAAGTACATTCGTCCTATTTGTAAGTCTATATATAAGGTCCGTAAAACTTTCATTTTTAGCCTTTAGTTCAGAAAGTCTTAGATATGCTTCATCAGAGATAGATATGTTTTTACTTCCCATATAATCCACACACATATGTGTGTGTAAAATATAAAGTTTTTACTTCCATAGTAACCCGTAGAGTTTCATTTTTACCTAAGGATTATTCCAGTTCTCTATGGGGTTATTCAACTCGGGAATGTTGATTACTGTTATAATGGACCGGTCGGGATTTGAACCCGAGACCTCCTGCTTGCAAAGCAGGCGATCTACCGCTGATCTACCGGCCCATTTTGCACGCATAAGTAAAACAGTAATAAATTTTTATTTTTCAGAATTAAAGGAGGGAAAACCAGAAAGATTAAAGATTAGGATCAGTCTAACTTTCCAAAAGGAAAGTAAAAATGCTCTTGAACCTTCATCTTGAATATAGTCTTATAATTCTCCTGTCCCTGTTTATTTCGTGGATTTTCATTTCAATACCTTTTTATTTCTCAGGTAAAGTTATGACCAATAAATCGACCATGATAAGAGCCATGGCCGCATCACTTTTAGTGGTGATCGCATTATTCTTTTTTTCACTGATCCCTATTGTAGGTACGGTAATTGGCATAATAGCATCAATATTCATAATTTCAATGATCTATGAAATTTCACTTTTAAGAGGATTTTTCATGGCAATATTGGCTGTCGTTTTCTACTTCATAATAATGCTGATAATTGGGGCAATTTTCGGTCTAGGTTTAATATTTCTGTGGGGATTCAAGGTTCCCGGGTTGTAACAATAATTTAAATTATAAACAATATTTGCTAGGTACGAAATGATTATACTGAAACTGGGTGGCAGCGTTATCACGGAAAAATCCAAATACCTTTCATTCAGGCGTGAAGAAACAGAGAGAATAGTAAAAATTATAACCAAATTGCCCGGAAAGAAAATAATCGTACATGGTGGAGGATCTTTCGGGCACCTGAAAGCCAGGGAATATGGCATTCCTGGCAAACTTTCCAAATTTAGGAGGAATGGCTATTCACTGATTCACCGGGACATGGTAGAACTGAATTCGCATGTTGTCGACATACTTCTACGGAGTGGTGTAGATGCCGTTTCGGTAGAACCATCATCTATCTTTGTGGGAAGCAGGAAATTTTATGATTCCGTTGATCAGATGTTCAGCGTGGGGCTTGTTCCAGTTCTTTTCGGGGATGTATATTTCAGCAGTTCAAGGATGATTGGAATTTACTCGGGCGACAGGATTGTTTACGATCTGTCAGTTAGATACAAGCCTGATACTGTGATTTTTTTTACAGATGTTGACGGCATCTATGATGTCGATCCCAAAACAAATCCTCAGGCAAAACTGCTAAGAACTATTGACTATAACCCAAATTTCTCTTCGATCGAGAATGACGTGACAGGTGGAATGAAAGGAAAATATGATATTATGAGAAAGATTAAGAGACATGTCCCGGCGGTATATCTTGTGAATGGAAATTATCCCGAAAGGTTGCTCGATAGAAACAGGGATGTATTCATCGGGACAGTGATCAAATGATTGAGAACAGAAAAGAGGAACACATAAGGATTGCAGAGAACCAGCACGTAACGTCGGATCATAATTTCTGGGATGACGTCATCCTCATTCACCAGGCTGTCCCAGAGCTGGATTATGACAGCATCGATACAGCGATCAAGCTGTTGGGGAAAAACCTGAAAATGCCAATGATCATTTCATCAATGACCGGTGGCACCCAACTTGCAGGAAAGATCAACCAAAACCTTGCGGCTGTGGCAGAAAAGTTCCAGATAGGCATGGGTGTGGGAAGCATGAGAGCGGCAGTGGAAAAAAAGGAACTTTCAGAGACGTATTCAGTAATAAACCGATTTGATATTCCCATGAAAATCGCCAATATAGGGGCTCCTCAGCTTATCAAGCAGGAGAAGGCGGCATTTACCATGAAGCAGATAGAATATGTCTTCAACCTCATTGGTGCTTCTCATCTCATTGTTCACTTTAACTTCCTGCAGGAAATGGTGCAACCGGAGGGCGACAAGAACTCGAAGGGTATACTTAGGGCACTGTCTGAGGTGGCACAGAGCTTCCCCGTAATTGCAAAAGAAACCGGTAATGGTTTTTCTCGTGAAGCTGCACTCCTCCTGAAAGATGCAGGAGTTAAGGCCATAGACGTGGGAGGCATGGGCGGGACATCATTCGCTGCAATAGAATTTTTCAGGGCAGAAAAGATGAATGACGAGTCCAAAATGAGCAGCGGTAAAACATTCTGGAACTGGGGAATACCATCTCCTGCATCAATCAAATACTGTCAGGTGGGTTTGCCCATCATAGGCAGTGGGGGGCTCAGAACCGGTTTGGACCTCGCTAAAGCGCTGATAATGGGTGCAGATGCGGGCGGGTTTGCCAGAACACTTCTGAACGGGGCCGACACCGGAGTGGAGGTTCTTGAAAAGCAGATCCTGCAGATTCTGAGGGATCTCAAGATAGTAATGTTTCTTACCTCTTCAAGAAATGTGAAGGAACTGAAAAAGGCAAAATATTTCGTGTTGAATTCACTTAAGCCATGGTTGAGCGTATATGGAAAATGAGGACGAGGACTATCTAGAAGTACCGCCAGAGATTGAAACAACATTGAAATGCCCAGCATGTTCAAGCAACCTTTATTCAATAACCTACAGCACCGAGATTCCCATCGAAGGAAAGATAACCATACAGACGTACGTCTGTCACAAGTGTCTCTACAAACATAACAGCATCTTTTACGAGAACAGGGAAAATCCAAAGAAGATCATAATGAAAATATCAGAGCCTCACGATCTCAACGTACTGGTATACCGCTCTCCAAACGCAGTTCTCACAATTCCGGAAATAAAGGCGGAGATAGCCCCCGGAGAGGAATCTGCAGGTGAACTTACGACCGTTGAGGGCATTCTGATGACAATAAGTGAAAAGCTTGACCTTATGTTTGATGCCGAAAGCCAGGAGTTCAAGAGGATACGTCAGACCCTTGACTATGCAATAGATTCCAGGTGTGAAATCACACTGATCATCGAGGACTGGACAGGAAAGAGCAAGATAGAAAGCGACAAGGCGGTAACAGATTCACTATCATGATCATCTGTAAATGACAAGAGTGAGCCCGTCCCACTTCAACTTGTATCCAATTGTTCTCAGGACCCTCTGGGCGACAAAACCTTTTGATTCTATATATTCTACAATCCTTTCCGCGTCAGGGTAAAGGCTCTGCACCTTGAGGGAAATCTCCTCTATCTCCTTCTGATCCATCTCCTCCTCGAGCCTCTCGGTCCTCTCAATCCTGCGTCTTTCCAGTGTAGTCTCCGGACTGTATCTGTTTTTAAGAAATTCCAAAAGCCTGCTGTAATTTACGTCGCCGTCAAATACGAGCGAATCCCTGATTCTATGATTCCTCATTTCAGAAATATACACTGTTTCCCAGAGTATACCTGCTTTGCGTATTGCGAGATCACGTTCGCGGTTCTTCTCAACATAAGCCGGCACGGAAATATCCACAAAAACAATCTTCCCATCAATGTTCGTTTCCAGATCAGGAAAATAAATCCGTTTGTCCACCAGCACAGGATTGGGATTTGAAGATATTATCCATGGCTCACGGTGTTCCTGCACTTTCTGAGCGGGATGCGGAGGGAAATAATTTGAGGAGGAATCATCAAGGAACAGCTTAAGATGTTCCTTTGATCTGGATCTGTCCTTCAGAGATATGTCTGCCTCCATCTTCCATCTGTTGAAATTGACCATGCTGTGAAAAAGAGACGAGAATCTGGATCCATAACGTTCAACCTCGCTCATCTGGGAAAGTGGGCCGTCCACCTTCAGGTACTCAACCTGTCCACCGCTGCCAAAAGCCTCAAACATGAGATAATTTCTCTTTATTTCCCTCACAAGCCCTACCCATGAATCCACATCCCAGATCTTCATGGATACTGATTTAAGAAGTATACTTTCAACGAGCTCCTGATTGTATATCAGGCACAGTTCATCTGCGGTCAGATCAGGTGCCCGGGAGAGTATCTGTTCAGATTCCTTGTCTGCATAGATTCCTCTCTCGACTTCTTCGGGTTCAACGCCCAGAATTTCAGCAACCTTTTCCAGGGTCTTTGCCCGGCTCTCGGGAAGGAAGGCTGGTTGATGGGCCATGGTGAACAATTTTGCCCTGACGTCTTCCGCATCTAGCCGGGATGGAGGATCGAACACTGATTTCCTGAGCAGGATAAGTGAAATTGCCCTGAACACTTTGTGGTTCTGGAATCCGAGCTCCATGGTTCTCAGTAACTTTTCAATGTCGCCACGTCTTTTTCCAGTGTATGACCGAAAGGCACTCAATAGCGAATCAGCATAGTTGCTGGTTTCAGGATTTATGAATATTGGATAGATATTACCCCTGGACTTCTTTATCGCCATTAGCTCCGATGGGAACACCATGTCTTCTCCTCCTAGAAGTTCCATATTCAGAAGTGCCAGCAGCGAGTATTTCGTACAGCACACTCTTCTTCCCCGCGGAAGGCCTGAGTATCCTGCCGAGTCTCTGCCTGAACTGTCTCACACTCCCCGACCCGCTCAGAACAATCGCAACAGAAGCATCGGGGACATCCACACCCTCATCAAGTACCCTGGATGCAGCAAGTGCAAGAATCTCTCCACTCCGGAAAAGATCGAGATAACGCTTCCTCTCCCTTGCCGGAGTGAGATAAGTAATGGCAGGAATCAGAAATTCTCTTGACATCATATAGGCGGTCTCGGTGTCCTCAGAAAAGATGAGGGTCTTCTCACCGGGATGTCTGGAAAGAACATATCTCACATAATCAACTTTAGCACGGGCACTGAACGCAATCTCCCTCGATCTTCTCCAGGCAAGAAGAGCCTCCCTCCCCTCGGGATTCCAGGAACTCAGTATGAATCTCTCAAAATCCCACGGTCCACGCATCGCCATTCTGTGTTTTCTCAGATAGTTCAGGAAGAGTGTTCGGTTATCCTGATACTCGATCTCCTCCTCCGGAGTGAGGTCCACCGGTATTCTGACTATGCTGTAATCGGCAAGATAGTCGGAAAGCTCCTCGTATCCCATTTCCATAACCTTTCCCCCCATCACTTCCGCAAGATTTTCATGAAGTTTATCTGCTCTTTCAAGCGTTGCAGTAAGCCCCATCCTGAAAGGTGATGCGAAGATTCTTGCGATCTGAATGAACTGTTCCGATGCAAGATGGTGAACCTCGTCAACCAGTAGAAACCGGAACCTGTTTCCCAAAGATTCGGCCATCAGGTATGCGGAATCATAGGTACAGACAGTGATCGGTCTTACCTCCTTCTCACCTCCACCTATCTGGCCTATCTCCACGCCAAAGGTCTTGGAAAGAATGCTCCGCCACTGCATTATCAGCTCAATAGTGGGAGCGACTACAAGCGTCGACGTCCTAAGTTTTGAAATTGCGTCAATGCCAATATGAGTTTTTCCTGCAGCAGTGGGGAGAACAATTATGCCGTTGTAATTGTTTTCAACCCACCTCCTGACAGCTTCTTTCTGATAAGGCCTCAATATCTCCCTGTGGCTTATTTCAAGGGTCTCTTTCAAAGGAAAGACATTATCCTTCAGCCCCTTTATCAATTTCAATACCCTTGAATACATGTATGCGGGCGCCACATAGCTACCGGTCCTGCTGTCCAGATCGAAATACTTATTTTCTTCCGGAGTACCATCTGCAAGAATCAACATGCCAGACTTATATCTGAGTTCAGGAACACCCATTTATGAACAGAATTCCAGACCGGATATAACTTTTCGTGGATCGTTCTGTTAGAGAATTATCTCAGACCGGGGAAAACCACTTCACTTGCTTTCAGGCAATGGCGGGACGATAAGAACAGGTATACTGCTCTTCTTGACGACCTCTGAACTCACTGATCCGAGGATGAGTTTTTCCATGGAAGTAAGCCTCCTCTTCCCCATGACGATAAGATCAGCTTTGAAATTCTGGGCCGCAACAAGAATCATCTCTGCAACGTCCTTTTGCGGAACGTCGAGTTCTTCAAAGTCAGCATTTATGCCGTTTTCCCCTGCTCTTGATTTGGCAATGTTCATGACTTTTTCTGCATATTTCTCCATCTCTGCCAGATCACCCTCGGTAGGCGGGACAATGTATCCATCGAAGGTTGGTGGAGGTGTGGAAAACGAGGGGAAAGCAAACACGATGTCATATTTGTCGACGGACTTTTTAAGTGAAAAGGCAAAATCCAAAGCCTTGAGTGAGGAGTTTGTGCCATCGAAAGCAACCACTATTCTCATATTATCAATAAATGATGCCTGCCAGAGATAAAAAATATTCCACTAATTTTCTAACTACCAGAACCTGACCTATCAAACTTTGTATTTTCTGAACACCAGATTCTTGATCTGATCAAGCCCGGCCATCCAGGCGAAGGTGAGGACAAGGGCAAGCGCTACAAATGAGGCAGGGATCGGCGAGACAAGTATACCTCTCCAGGAAATCAGGGAGATGATCAGGATATCGAAGAAGGATGACGTGAGTAGCCATTTTCCTGGTCTTGAGGTCCAGAAATGATCCCTTTCTCTCACCATATATACTGTGAACTGGCCGGAGAAAACAAGGATGTCAAATACGAAAGTGTATATTGCCAGTCTGTCAAGGCCGTAATACAATGCAATATACAGGGCAACCAGCCCTTCCACCACAAGTGCAGCACCAATGATCGCAGAGGTAATAACAATAGGTCTGGTTCGCCATTTTTCTGGTTTTGAGGAGAATCTGGCATTATCAGTGGCTATGGACATCGTGACGAAATCATTGGCAAAAATAAGGAGAATGATGTCAAACGGAGTGGTCGCAAAAAAACCGAAGATGAAGAACGCAAACGTAAGAAAAAATACAACCTGAATAGTCTTGATGATCTTGTTCAGTATGTAAGTAAGCATTCTCTGGTATATTCTGCGTCCAGTTTTTACCGATTCCACTATGTCAGCAAGACCTTCATGGGTGAGGACAATGCTCGCGGAAGCTTTAGCAATATCCGTCGCATTGCTCACCGCTATACCCACCTCGGCCTGTTTCAGAGCGGCAGCATCATTCACACCGTCACCCGTCATCCCTATTATATGACCAGATTTCTGAAGGTCCTTTACAATGTAGTACTTGTCTTCCGGATAAACCTGTGAAAAAATATCGCACTTCTCAAGCGATCCTCCAGAATCTTTCACATCGCTGAAAACGCAGGCTACTGAACCGATACCGACCTCGGAAGCAACCTCTGATGCAATTTCACTGCTATCTCCGGTGATCATCTTTGTCATCACGGACAGTTCATTAAGTTCTTTCATCAGAAGCTTTGAATCGGGTCTGGGAGGATCGTGCAACGGGATTATGCCAATAATCTCTTTTTTCTGTTGCTCCACTCCAACAGCAATAATCCTGTAACCGCTTTTTGAAAATTTTTCTATATCGGTCTTTATTTTATCCGGATACTCATAAGAGAGCATCATCACCGGGGGCGATCCCTTAGAAACCTTGATCTTCTTCGTGCCGTCTGAGATCGTGGCTTCAGTCATCTTGGTATGCGAATCAAAAGGCACAAATTTCACCCTCTGATCCTTGTTAATCGTAACACCTGTTTTCCGGGCATATTCTATTACAGCATTGTCTATCGGATCCTGGCTGGACTCGTCAGAGGCAAATAAAGCATATTCAACAACTGTACTGGCGTCGTGGTTATAGACGATTGGAGCCTCCGCCGAAATCCTGTTTTCTGTTATGGTTCCCGTCTTATCCAGGCAAAGGATGTCAAGGGATGATGCATCTTCAATTGCAGTAAGCCTGGTTACCAGTGCGCCTTTTCGGGACATCTCCTCGGCGCCTATTGCCATGGCAATAGTGAATGTTGCAGGAAGAGCAACGGGTATTGAGGTTATCAGTACAACCAGGGAAAATGGAATAACCTGCGAAAGTGGATATCCTGTATAGATAGAATAGATGAACAGTACCGCCACAAGTCCGCCATCAATTGCAATCAGATACCTGACAATTCCAAGAATAAGCTTTTCAATATGCGACTCTGATTTTGCGGTTGCCACCAGTTCGGTTGTCTTGCCAAATAGAGTTGCAGTTCCCGTTGAAACTACAAGACATGTGGACTCTCCTCTTTTCACGGTGGTTCCAGAGTATACGATCTGACCGTTTGTTTTGGTTACGGGAAGTGATTCTCCGGTAAGGGAAGACTGATCAACATCTATCTCACCATTCAGCTGTTTAAGATCGGCGGGCACGATGTCCCCAGATCTTAAATGTATTATGTCACCCGGGACCAGTAATGAGGCCTTAACGATCTGCCACTTTCCGTCTCTCAGAACCCTGGCCTGCACGCTAAGCCTGCTTTTCAGCAGCGAAACCGCGTTCTGTGCCCTTGACTCCTGTGCAAGACTGATTATGGAATTGAACACCAGAAGGAAGAGAATGATATACATGTCGCGGTAATCGCCAAAATAATATGTGGCAACAGCAGCCAGTTCCAGCATCCAGGGGATTGGCCCCCAGAACTTCAGTCCCAGCTTCTTAAGGAAAGACTCTTTCTTGGGATTGACCTCGTTATATCCGTACTTCTGAATTCTGGCACTGGCCTCGGCACTACTGAGCCCATCAGAATTGCAACCAAGCCTGTCAAGAGCTTGGCTAACAGTCAGATCCTCAAATTCAGATTTCGGTGACATCCTCCCCCGGCTAACTCAGGGGGCTTCCCGTTTCAACGACCGGAGTTGCCATTGCTGGCAGAGCTCCAATCTCCACGGGCGTGAATTCGGGAGTGCCCCTCCCTACATCTGTGAGTTCCTTTATTTTATCCATTCCTTTTCTCTCTATGTTTATTGCAGCATTGACATCCCTGTCAATGGTGAGACTGCATGAATTGCAGTGGTATATCCTATCTGACAGTTTCAGATCGTGTTTAATGTTGCCGCACTTTGAACACTCCTGTGATGTGTGCATGGGATTGACCAGTATCACAACATTACCGGCACTTTCAGCCTTGTATGTTGTGTACTGGATGATCTGATTCCATCCCGCATCTATTATGCTCTTTGCCATGCGGTGATTCTTCACCATACCGTTTATGTTCAGATCCTCGAATGCAATCAGATCGTGTTCATCTGCAAGCTGTCTTGAAATCTTGTGTGCGAAATCATCTCTCTGTCTCTGTATCTTCCTGTGAACCTTTGCCACTCTTGTTTTAGCTTTTGTTCTCTTTCCGGATCCGTTCCTCTTCCTGGAGAGTAATCTCTGTGCCCTTGAGAGTTTCCTTTCCGATTTTCTCAAAAACTGTGGTGGTTCTATATGTGATCCGTCACTGGCGGTTATGATGGACTTCAATCCCATATCTATACCAGCAGGTCTGACGGGTTGAGAATGTGGATACTGCATGGTTTGTTCTTCTGATCTATCCGGATTACTGCCGGTCTCAACAGTCAGTGTGATGAACCAGTCTCCAACAGAATCATGCTTGACAGATACTGTTTTGATATCCCCCATGATGGATCTGTGCATGAACGTTCTTATTATTCCAAGCTTTGAAAGCCATACATGGCCGTTATCCATTATTCTGAATCCGGATTGTGTGTATGTGATGGAACTGTATCTGTCTGAGGATTTGAATCTTGGAAATCCTGATCTTATGTTCTTGCCTTTCCTCTTCTCATTTATTCTTCTGTAAAAACCATCAAATGCCTTATTGAGTCTTCTGGCAACATCCTGTATGACAAGTGAATGGATGTTGCGGTATTCAGGAAATGCTTTCTTTAACTCTGGAAGTTCATCCTGCTGTGAATTGTAATTGACCTTCTTTCCAGATCTGTATGCATATATCCTCTGCTGCAGCATTGCATTGTACAGTTCACGGCACTGTTCAAGTGTACTGTTCAGTGCAGTGATCTGTGCATCAGACGGATATATTCTGAATTTATACGTTCTCATGAACACTTAACCTCCTGTGAATCCACGTATCCCTTCAGAACGTCAAGAGTAACCTGTCCTGATGTTGCCAGGAAGTATGAGGGCGACCAGAACTTTCCCTTCCACAAATCTTTCTTTACTTCAGGGAATCTGCGCTGTATCTCCCTTGATGTTATTGTCTTTACAGCATTGATGAACTGTGGAATATTGAGCAATGGTGTTGACTTGAAAAGCATGTGAAAGTGATCCTTGTCGCATTCTATCTCAAGAATGTCAACATTGAATGTTTCAGCTATTTCCCTTATCTTGGTTTTGAGAAGATCCACAATAGCATCATTGACAAACACCTTCTTCCTGTACTTTACGACCTGGATGAAATGATAGGATAGTGAATATACAGAATGTGCTCCTTTATCCAGTTCGTATGGCATAGGTACCGTACTATATAATATACTATAAGCATTTCGCTCGCTCTGCTCGCTCTCATTCCCCATCTTGCAAAATGGGAATTCCCGCTCGCATATGTTAAAATCCTCTTTTCCATATTCTGCTGTCTCATAAAGTCCCTAGGCATGAAATGAGTGAAAATGCTTATTCTTTCAAAATGAATGGTAAAACAATTAGACTAAGCCTAACATGTTAGGATACTCGTTATTATATGAGATGGAATTGAAAAAAAGTGATCTCCAGTACTGGCAAAGTCGATTACAATAAAACGCCGCTCCTTATCTTCTGGGAGACAACTAAATCGTGTGATCTGGCATGCAGGCATTGCAGAGCATCCGCAATAATGGAACCTTTACCTGACGAAATGAACATTGAGGAATCAATCAGATTTGTGAGATCGATATCCGCATTTGACGGAATGAAACCCATAACAGTACTGAGCGGCGGAGACGTCCTGAAGAAACGTGGACTGAAAGAAATAATAGGAGAATTTAGCCGGTTGCATTTGAGGTTTTCTCTTAGCCCGTCCGCAACAGAAAGGCTGAATTATGAAATGATACACTTCATGAAGGAAAACAGAGTGGCATCCATGTCACTCAGTCTCGACGGATCAAACCGGGAAATTCATGATCATATACGGGGTGTGGAGGGTGTCTTTGAAAGAACGATGAAACTCATATCCGATCTTAAGGTTGCATCAATTCCACTCCAGATCAACACCACCGTGATGAGAGAGAACCTCAGGGATCTGCCAGCGATTTTGAAAACCCTTATTGAAAAAGGGATCGGCGTCTGGGAAGTCTTCTTTCTTATAACAACAGGAAGGGGATCGGAACTTCTTGATCTAACACCAGAGGAATATGAAGAGGTCAATAAATGGCTGTTATTTTCCACATCCTACGGTATGCACGTGAGAACGGTTGAATCTCCAATGTACCGCAGGATAGTATCCGAGTACAATTCCAGTGGAAAATTAGAAGGCGGAGATTTATATCAGTTTCTGGCTGACAGAACTGTTGATCTACTTGGTCAGCCCAAGGGAATCCCATCATCGCCTATAGCAAACACTTCTGACGGAAAGGGAACAATATTTGTTGCGCACAACGGGGATGTCTATCCCAGTGGTTTCCTGCAGATGCCACTCGGAAATGTCAGGGAGAGGAGTCTTAAGGAAATTTACGCAGGAAATGAGACACTCAAGAGGATAAGAGATCCATCAAGCTATGATGGAAAATGTGGAATATGCGAATATAACAATGTATGTGGGGGTTCAAGAGCAAGGGCATTTACTAAGACGGGCAATCCCTTCGGATCAGATCCTGCGTGTATCTATGTCCCCAGCCAGATAACTGAAATAAAAGGTGGAAGCGTTGCCGTCAATTGATTGTGGTTTATCTCCTTCACCAGAGATTAAAAAATCAGGATCCAACGCCAAGATTCTGGCTGTATTCTTGCTCGGGCTCTTTTTAAGCTTAATCAGGAACCGATCAAGAAGTAGAGAAAGAAGGGGAAGTACCGTCAAAGAACTGAATATTCAGGAAAAATACAAATCGGCTGGACAGATCAATGTTATCTTGGAGGAAAAGACACTAAATAAAAATAAATCAGCATGAGCGTTACCTGTTCAAGATGAAAATAAGTTACACCATCGAAATGCCAGATCCATCAACTCAGATATTTCAGATTACAGTCGATCTGGAGGAATTCTCAGAGGAATCCCTTACGCTTGTTATGCCTGCTTGGACTCCTGGTTCCTATCTCATAAGAGATTTCGCCAGGCATGTCAGGCACTTTTCTGTTACAGGCGAGAACAATTCTGTTCTGGATTTTATCAAAAAGGATAAATCTTCGTGGAAAGTCAACACATCAAACCAGCATAAGATCAGCGTACACTATGAGATATATGCTCCCGAATACCCGCCGAGGGTTACCCACCTGGACTCATCAAGTGCATCAATTAACGGAACCAGTGCCTTTATGTACATAGAGGGGTACAAAGACCAGACACTTGAGATCCTCATCAGGCCTTACGGCACATGGAGGATTTACACCACCTTGGAGAAGATCGCAGAAAACAGGTTCAGAGCAATAAATTATGATCTTCTGGCAGATTCACCAATTGAAATAGGGAACAGCAGATTTATAGAGTTCAAGGCCGCAGGGAAGGACCATGAAATAATAATTCAGGGCCCTGGCTTCATAGACGAGAACAAACTGGCAGGGGACTTCTCAAAAATCGTCGAAGGATTTGCAAAGATGATGGGGCCCCTCCCGTACAAAAAGTACCAGTTTATCATTCATACTTATGCAGAACCCGAGAGTGCTGGCGCCCTTGAGCATCTGAGTTCATGCTCAATCGTTGTGCCTGTAAATGCACTGACAGACGAAAAAGGTTATGTGGGTCTCCTTACAACCGCCTCCCATGAGTTCTTTCACCTATGGAATGTAAAGAGAATAAGACCGTTGGAACTGGGACCCTTCAACTACAAGGAGGAAAACTACACAAACTGGTTATGGTTCAGCGAAGGGATCACGGACTATTACGCAAAATTGAACCTGCTCAGATCCGGGCTGATAACAAAGGATCGTTATTATGAAATGCTATCGGAGGTCTCCAATATTCTTAATCTCCTTCCAGGGACGTGGAAGACAACACTGACAGAATCATCATTTGATTCATGGATTAAGTATTACAAGCCTTCCCCTGACGGCATCAATAGCTACTCATCATATTATTTGAAGGGCCAATATATTGGCCTATTTCTCAATATAAAGGTGGTGGAACTTACGAAGGGAATGAAGTCACTGGATGATCTATTTCGCATTATGTTTGAAAAATACAAGAAAGATGGCAGAGGATTCACCGAGAAGGACATCATAGGAGCTCTGAAGGAGATTACAGGATCTGACTTCAGCGATTTCTTCCGTAGCCACATTAAAGGGTTGGAGAGAATTAACGAGGATGCAGAACTATCGAAGATAGGTCTTGTCAGAGTGCCCGCAGAGAAGAAATCAAAAAGGAAAACTTCAGGAATAGTAATCAGGAAAGAGGGAGAAAAGTTCACAGTTGGTGGCGTCCTGGAAGGATATCCGGCGTTTAATTCCGGAATAAATGCCGGCGATCAGATAATTGCCGTGAATTCAATGCGATTCGTTGACGGTTTTATGGAAAAGCCGCTGGAGAATAACAACGTATTTCTTGACTCAATCTACGATGGCGGTACTGATGCAGCGACTTTTCATTATTTCCGCAACGGTTCGCTGGGAAGCGTTGAAATAAAAGGTCTCAGAGACGTATTTTCCGGAAGCAGAATTGTAGAATCTGAACAACAGAATCTTGAGACCCAGAAGCTCAGGACAAAGTTAATGGGCTTTTAATAAAGCGATGAGCATAATAAAACACTATATATATCGATTCAAATTAACAGTTTCATAATGATCCTCATACTGGAGGAATACTTCAAGGACTATCCGACAAGGCTGAAGATAATAGAAGGTCTATACAAGAGAGGGATTTCTGTTAGAAACGGCCGGTTTTATGTTGAAGATCTTGAGATTCCTGTAAGCGAGATTGCCAAGGCTTTCAACGTCAACAGGAGAACTGTTTACGAGACGGTAAAAGCAATAGAGGATACAAGTGCGGTCAGGGAAATCATGGCCTCTATCAGGCCCAGAATTGATCGATTGACCATGTCACAGAAACTTGGGAACCAGATATTCCTGATGACACCCAGAATAGGTTGCTTCGGTTCTCTGCTCAGCAGGACATTTGACATACTGGGAAATCATGCATGCAATCTTGTCGAAGTGGAGGGTTGCAATGTCAACAAGAAGGAATATGGTATCAGGCTGATCTTCCAAAGGCCGGTCTCAAAGGCAATCGTTGAACAACTTTCTTCTATACCCTTCATAGACAAGATGAAAATCATCACCCCTGATCTTGAATCAGAGGATGTGGTGTGCAATGCATGTGAGGTCAGGACATGCCCGAACAAGCAATCCTCAAAGCTTGAGGACCTGGAAAAGGTTCCCTAGTTGCTATCAGATTTAGCAGGAAAGGTTATCCAATTTGTGACATCAGTAAAATTAGACTTACAGAAGATGAAAGATAAACAGAAAATGTTTAAATAGAGGAATTGATAATAGTACCTGTGGAAGATCATCGGAGGGCCATATTAGTCAGACTCTCCGCCATGTTCATCGAAAATGGATTCAAGGTTTCCGATCCCTTTCTGCAGGGACTGGTCACCTTTGACTTGCTTGCGCGGAGGGACAGAGAGAAATTTGTGATTAAGATATTGTACAATATCGATACGCTGAGAAGCGACAACTCGATGGAACTGCTCGCAATATCAAAGTTTATGGACTCATCACCCGTCGTCGTCGGCGAAAGATCTTCCGGGGGATTGCTTGAGGATGACCTCGTCTATTTCAGACACGGTGTACCGATAATGTCGGAGGAAACCCTCAGGGATTATGTGGAGGGTCAGAAGCCATTCATATTTTCGGGGCCCGGCGGATATTACGTTTCAATTGACGGCAAGAAGATGAGAGAAATAATGGATCAGAGGGGATATTCCATTGGATATATTTCATCAAAAGTGGGAATTTCCCGCAGATCCGTATCCCTCTATGAAAACGGGAGTGCAGCCACCATAGACATTTTCTTCAAACTTGAAAAACTTCTGTCTGGCGAAATTCGTAGGGAAATAGATGTATCCGAATACGCAGCACGGTACAGTCCCCCAGCAGAAAATCTTCCAGAGCAGGATGACTTCAGGGCTGCCATCTTAACTCTCATGAAATCTGCCGGTTATGACATAACACTTCTGAAGAAGACCGCTTTTGATGCCATGGCACTTGATGCAGTCAAATCGCTTGTTTTTATGGGATTCCTGGACATGCTGGAGAACGCTTCAAACAAGATACAGATCATCAAGAAAGTCTCTGAGTTCATGGAGGATGAAGCCCTGCTTGTATCCAGAAAAATAATGGACAGGAATAACATTATGGGTTGCCCGGTTACAAATATAAACGAACTCCGATCTTTCTGTGAAAGGGGAGAACTGGTGGAACTTATTGAAAGGAAGAAAAATGCAAGATGATCTCAACATTTATCGACCCAAAGGGGAACAGCACAGTTTATCTCTTTGGTGGAATTAAAGGACTCATTCGTGATGGCGACGATCTGAGGAACC
Organism: Thermoplasmata archaeon; assembly: GCA_049965715.1. GTDB lineage: Archaea > Thermoplasmatota > Thermoplasmata > Thermoplasmatales > Thermoplasmataceae > JAKAFX01. Next base: position 14,748 of record JBMFWA010000017.1, on the reverse strand, counting down.
TGCTGATAAGAGTCGAACCATCCACAATAATGATAGGGATATCCCCGGAAGAACTGAAGGGACTTTCAGAATTTCTCAAGGACCCCTTTGAGCTTTCTCTTTCTGACTACGAAATGATATACGGAGTTGTCCTTTCTTCATACGGGGAGGTCATGACACCGGCTCCCATATTCACGGAAGCCCTTATTTATGGAGAAAAACATAACATCAGGATGATAGCGCTTGACATGGATGAAGACAAATTTGGCGAGAATTTCACCAGGGAGATCGGAACATGGTCCATGATCCGGCACTCTGTGAGAAAGAGAAGACTTATGAAAAAGCAGTTCACAGGGGAGACGGCAGAGGAGTTTGTAGAACAATGGAACGACAACATTGAGAGGATTGACGGTTTCAGGCGTATGGAGCAGAAGAGACTGGAGGAGATGGAACTCAAATTTGCCGAGTCTATGAAAACAATGAGGAATCAGACAGCCGTGGTTGTTATAGAGTACGAGAAATACCAGGGTATGCATCAGTATATGGAATCAATGGGCCTGACTGTTCACGAATCATGAATCTTCCCCTTAAATATTATGTATATTTCGCTGCTGCCACGTCTTGAAGCCTCAGGGGTGGTCATGCCAGAATACCTGAACCGATCTGTCCATTTCTTCAGGAAGGAATTTGTGAGGTCACCGTAAAACTGCTTCAAAACTACATTTCCACCTGGTCTGAGATATCTCATTGAGATATTCATAATTCTTTCATCCAGGAGATACGAGGAGGCATGGTCCCTGCCTCTGTTTCCGCTGGTGTGGACCATTGCATCGGAAAGCACCACTGTGAAGCCAGTTATTCCTATCCTGTCCAGGTTCTCCCTCAGGATCGAGTCGAAATCCGGATTCATCAGGTTGCCTCTTATAAAATGAACATTTTCAATCGGTTCCATAGGGCTCAGATCAATGGAAACGATGGGGTTGGAAGTTATGCTCCTGACATACTGGGTCCATCCACCGGGAGAAGAACCGAACTCAAGTACAAAATCATCATTGGAGAGCAGAGTGAATTTTCTGTTGATCTCCATAAGTTTGAATGCTGCTCTGCTTCTGAAATTATCTTTCTTTGCCAGATAATAGAACCTATCTTTCCTATCCGGCATTCCCAGCTTATTCTCCGATGTGTTTCTTGTAATCTGCCGGGGAAAGCCCAGTTGCTTGCGTTCCAGACTTCAACGATAATTTTACCAGCCAGTACTTATAAGGGTCCTGGTTAACAAGCTCTGGTTTCGTGGTCAGTTCACTGTTGACCTCAAGCACTTCACCATCTACAGGAGAATAAACATCCTCTGCTGATTTGACAGATTCTATTGTGAGAAGAACATCGCCTTTCTTTTTAATCTCACCCTTCTTGGGAAAGTCAACGTAAACAACATCAGTGAGCTGGTGCTGGGCATAATCAGTTATTCCTATAAAAGCAGTATTCCCTTCAGTTCTGAACCATTCATGTGTCTTTGTGTACTTTAGATTGTCAGGAACGTTGGACATGATTAAGATATCAGTACGACATATAAATATACAGCGCATACAATACTCTATCTGCACTCAGAATCCATCCAGAGGACTAAAAAAGGAAAGAGAGGATCAGAACGAGAGCATTTATTGCGCTTGAATTTCTCGGTGTTGAAGAACTCGAAGATTACATGAAAGATCTTCAGGCATACAGATGGCTCAAAACAGTCAGTATCAGTCAGATGCATCTCACTTTGAAATTTTACGAGGATATTACGGAGGATTATTCAAAGAAAATCTGCAGTTTTATCAAAGAGATAAAATATAAGAGATTCGAAGTAAGATTCAAGGGCATGGACTGCTTTCCAGGAAGAGGTAAATGCAGGGTTTTTGTTCTCACATCAGATTCTGATCGTGTAAAAGAAATCTGGAAGGATATTTCCAAAAGACTGGGGAAAGACAGGGAAGAAAGAGAAATGACGCCTCATTTGACACTGGGAAGGGTCAAAGGAATGTGCAGCAAGCAGGACCTTGATCAGATCCTTAGTAAAAAAATAGACATAACTTTGAGGGCAGACAGGATCTCATTAATCAGGAGTGTACTCACGCCTGAAGGCCCCAGATACGATGAAATTTGTACAACTCAACTTATATAGTAGGCCTTGTCTGCAGTCTTTTCATTTTCTTTGCTGTGCATCAGATTTTCCTCACTGAATTCAATGGCATAAAGATTTGATACCGGGATGAGTCTCAGAAATGATTTGTTATCTACTCCCTTAACTCTGAATACTATAGCTCCTTCTTCACCAAGTATGGTGTATCCAACATACTCTCCCTCCGTTCTCATAGGGTCCTCTTTTCCACTGTTCGATACAACAACGTAACTTGCTCCCTTTTTAATTTCTATCATATCCATATTTATCATACCCTCAATTGATTTTACTATTTTTGATAGTTTCAAACTTAACTTGGACGGCTATTCAGCAAAGGTTAAAAACATTTCCAAGTCAATGAAGCAAATTGAGTCTGAATATCTCAAGCCTCCTAACAAAATGCACTACATGCAATGCAAACAGATGCCGCTTGAGAACATGCTCCGATTATCGGGGGGTTTCTTGGATGAAGAGAGGGCCTCTCCTACTAAAACTTATTATTTGTTGATAATATTTAGAAGAATGTCACATAGGTTATTAGTTATAATAAGCTCTGGTCAGGAAAACAAGGAGAAAGCGATAACAGGTCTTATTTTTGCAAGAGAAATGAAAAAGAACAACAGGAGTGAAAAGGTGGGATTGATATTCTTCGGTCCAAGTGAAAGACTCATCGCAAGCGGTGATAAGGATATAGACGAGACTTTCAAAACGGTGCGTGAAGCCGGTATAGAGCCGTTCGCCTGTTCGGGTATTGCAAAGAGAGACAATATCGAGCCCATGCTTGCTCAAAGGAACATAGCGATGGAACCAATATCAAAGGTGATAGCCAGATACCTCGACGATGGCTTTGTGCCTATAACGTTCTAAGTGTGGCAGGTCATTTGCATCATCTCAATTAACACTTGCACACATCGCAAGGTTAAAGGGTGCTTGAATATTGCTGAAAGGATATAAGTGGTTTCACAAGTAAGAATGAAGGAAATTCAGGGTCTGATGAAGGATCTTGGAGAAAAGTATCCTCAGACAATGGGAATATTTCAGCAGTTCATTGGCGTAGTCTCGGGGAAGGGTAAGCTTTCCCTCAAGGAAAAGGAGTTGATCGCAGTTGCACTCTCGCTTTCCGAGAAGTGCGAGTGGTGCATTCCATACCATACAAGGCTTGCAATAGAAAACGGGGCTTCGGATGATGAAATCATAGAGGCAGGCTTCATCTCCCTGTTGATGTCCGGTTCGCCATCTCTCATGAATATGGTTCTTCTCATGGACGCACTCAAGGAATTCAGGAAATAAGGAAGAAAGGCAGACATTGTATTATTTCTATGCACTATAGAATTATTTCTGCACCCGCGTCTTTTTGCAAGCAAACAACAATAACAATGAGAAATGCTTTGAGCGAGGATAAGTCGCGTATCCGAGAACAAAACGAGAGATGGATGTGGGGGATCCATCTGCACAGGGATTATTTCCTGAAGTTGAAGAGATTGTTCGGTTTCTGGGCATAGAGAATTCAAAAATTCTGTGAAATACAAAACGTTTCATGGTTCAACTGAAGATACTATCGCTTTCAGTTCGTTTTCGTATTTTTCTGCAGTTTTCCCATTTCCACCAAGATAATCTCTGTCTGACCTGGATACAAGAACCAAAGAAACCTCCGTACCATTTCCTCTTGATCGAAGGATGATCCTGCATGGAAGAAAGAGTCCGAGGTCATAATTCTCATTGAGAAGTTCAATCGCAGCCTGCGGTCTACAAACATTAATAATATAATATGGGGTAAATGGTTTTCCGGAGTTCTTTTCCAATATTTCCTTGACATCAACATAGGAAAGAACTATCCAGGATTGGTCTTTCAATTTCCTGAAAAGTTCCCCCATGACCTTTTCGGGGCTGCTCTCAACAGTTCTGCTGTACGCAAATTTATCCAAATCTTTCATAACACATCCCTTCCTAATTCTGCTTGCTCTTTCTGATCTCCTTCAGTGCTTCCTGATCCCTGCAGTAGAGATAAGGGGCCAGATCAAGTGAGGAAGGAGATTTCTCAAGAGTTCTCCTGTAAACGTTTCTGAGATTCTTGTCAACCTCATCACAGTAATCCTTCCATTCCACTCCAAGGGATTCAACATATTTCTTTTCTATACCAGTGGCCATTTCGTGTGCATAAGGATATTCGTACCCCTGATCCGAAAGCCATTTCTCAGGGAGTTCATGGTGCAGGCCGATGCTCTCCCTTGCGTCAACAACCTTTCCCTTAATCTCCAGTTTCTGAGGAAAATGTTCGTCCAGATAAACCGTTTTGCCATCGAGCGAATACCCGCCGGTATACTTTATGTCAAAATTGGTACTGACCCTTATGGAACTCGCGTCCTTCAATTTTTCAACATTTCCAACCTTCTGCTTTTGAAAATAAACATCATTTCCCTGGACATCCACTTCTGATCCTTTTTTAAGATCAGATGAGCATATTGCATCAAGATATGTGGGATCTCTGTAATCTATGGCAATTATCCTGTATTTCCTCGATCCATCGCTGGACTTTTCCTCATTACATTCATACACTTCGAAAGGTACCATACCTTATCAGTACTTCATGGCTTATTTCTCTTATGTTTACTGAAAGTCAATCACAGCGATACGCAACTTAAAAGGTTAATAATTTGTTATCAACAGTTCACTCTGTCCAGTCCTTCCTGAACCAATACTGTTAATGGATCTTCTTGCAGGTATGACATGAATATTGTATTCACTGTAAAGATCTTTTATTTCTTGAGAAAACGAATTGCTTAAGAGAAATTTTATTCCCCTTCCGGAAAGTTTTCTGCATACCCCTAGAAGCCTCAGCTGATCCTTCATGGAAAATCCTCCTGGTGTGTAGTCAGTGAAAAAAGATGTCCTTGAAAGTGGGAGATACGGAGGGTCGAGATATACGAAATCACCCTCTTCAGCCTGATCACAGGTCTTTTCAAAATCCTGACAAACTATTTCGATGTTGGTAAGCAGTGTGCTGAAAGCCTTTAAATGTTCAAGGGTTGGAAGGGCAGGATCACGGTATCTTCCGAAAGGCACGTTGAATTCACCTGCACTGTTAACCCTCCAAAGCCCATTAAAACCCAGTCTGTTAAGGGCCATGAAGAGTATCGATCTTTCCACCTTCTTGCTGTTGTCCCCTCTTATCTCATTGAATCTCTTCCTTATCATGGAGTAATAATCCCGGTTATTTTCAAGGCGAAACGACTTGAGAAAATCCAAAAGTTCATCTGTATTCAGTTTCACCACTTGATAGAGGTTAGTCAATTCACAGTTCATATCGGAGATTATGCCTCCATTTAGAAGACCGGTATTATAAAGTTCAACCATGAGTGCACCGCCTCCCACAAATGGCTCAATATATCTGCTCCAACCCAGCGGTACCAGGGAGATCATTTCATGAATGATCTGCCTCTTTCCGCCAGCCCACTTGACTAGAGGTTTCAACCTGTGCACCCATGGTGAGAACAAGCTGCATTTTAAGGGTAACCCTTCTGAAAATTGTGGAATGGAGAAAAAAGCGACCGTAATAGAACAATAAATAGATGAGGCAGTATCGATTAATGTAAATGATAAAAAATGCAATCGCAGCCCGAAACAAATTTTTTGTCCGAGATTGATAGAAGAATAAGGCTGCACGGGGAACTATCGTTCGGATGGAATGATCAACTTCTTGAGGCATCCAATAAATTCGGACTGACCTCGCACGGTTTGCTAACCAATCTTGGTGAGGACACCGGCATTGAACATATCATATCATCTAATCTTTCAGAAACTCCAGATATACGTAATGTACTGAAGGCAATGAAAGCTCAGGAGAAATCAGGTTTTTGGGTTGTAGAGGAAGTGATACCGGACAAATATGTAAAGGAATTTTTGCTCAAAGCATCATCGATCAAGTCGGTCATTATTGATTCCGTGCAAATGAAATCCGGAAGAATTCATCTGAACTTCAGGTTCCACGAGTCTGATTTAAAGAACGTATCTGATCTGGTTCTTTCCACAATATCCGGACATAACAACGCGACTCTGGAGTTTCTGGGGCTCTCTAAGGGAATTTACCATGATTTTTCAAGAATAGCGAGGGACATGGAGGTTGCTGCAATAGATATTAAGATGAGTGATGGGGATAAAATATTCGGAGTTCCCGTAATGTCACCGCCATGGACAAGGGTCAGAAGACATTTTGCATCCGGCGATCGTGAAATGCGCTACATATATCATGGTGAATCCGGTAATGAATTGAAGAATGAGAATTTACACATCATCTCCAGGGAAGATTCCTTGTATGAATTTGCCGCCTCAGGCGATCTGATAAAGTTTGTCAACAGCAAAGTGGCCAACGAGAAGATTATACGTTTTGGGATCGTGGATCATTTTGATGGTAAATCCCTAAAAACACGCTTTGTGCTGCCGAAAATCCTGGTTCAGAGCTATCTCAGGATACTATCGCTGGCCTGCACCAACTTTCCTGAAATGAAGATGGTTATAACGGGAATACGAGACCTCAGCGAAATTGCACACGATCCTATTTAACCTGCAATTTATCTTAATCAAATACGTTGATTCCAGTCATTGTTCTTCTTCAGGGGTCTGATGTTTTTCGAAGTAGTCTGTGTATCTCTTTCATAGATAAAACCGCCAGGTTGAGATAAAAGGCAAGGAAGCCTTTGAGAGCACTATATATATGCATATTGAACGATAAAAAGATAGATTAAATAGTGTCCAGAAAATGTCGGTGAACTGATTTAGATTTAATTAGGTGATCATTTGGCGAATGGAGAAAATGCAGGTTCAACCCTGGTAAATAAAAGAAGTCAATATCGTTGGTCTGACAGGGACTACAAGAGAAGGTTACTCCATCTCAAGGAAAGAAGTGACCCTCTGGAGGGTGCCCCTCAGGCAAAAGGGATTGTTATTGAAAAAATAGGAATTGAGGCAAAACAGCCCAATTCAGCCATCAGAAAGTGTGTGAAACTGCAACTGATAAAAAATGGCAGGCAGATAACGGCCTTTGCACCGGGAGACGGAGCAATAAACTACATTGACGAACATGACGAAGTGCTCGTTGAAGGTATAGGCGGAAGAATGGGAAGAAGTAAGGGTGATATTCCAGGGGTAAGATACAAGGTGATCAAGGTTAACGGTATATCGCTAAGAGAGCTTGTAAAGGGAAGAAAGGAAAAGGCGGTGAGGTAATCTGGATCTAAAAATAATGGGAAGATACGATCCCGCTGGCGTACAGATACACGATGAGAGTCTTACCAAATACATCAACCTCACTGCAGGACTCAATCTTCATACCGGTGGCAGGTTTTCCAACTATTCGGCCGGAAAGAGAAACATGAATACCATTGAGAGGCTGCTGAACAAACTCATGAGAACAGAGAAATGGACCGGGAAGAAATACAGTGCATATCGCGTTCTTTCGGAGGCATTTGATAAGATTGAAGCCAAGACCAAGGAAAATCCGGTTCAGGTACTTGTAAATGCGATAGAAAATGCTGCACCAAGGGAGGAAGTGACGCGTCTGAAATATGGAGGAATAGCTGTTCCAAAGGCAGTCGATATTTCCCCTTCCAGAAGGGTTGATATAGCCCTGAGAAACATTGCAATAGGAGCGACCAACGCATCATTCAAAAAGAAAAAGGCAATAGAAGACTGCCTTGCGGATGAAATCATGCTTGCTTCCAAGAATGATGGTGGATCTTTTGCGGTGAGCAAGAAAGAGGAAGTTGAAAGGATATCGGCATCTGCCAGGTAATCCTAAAAGTAATTTACAAGAAATGTTCCAAGAAGAGTAATAAGGCCAAGGAGCACAAGGGTCGTATAAGAGAATATATGCGACCTCCTTCTTATTTTATTAACTTCATCCATTTTACCATCTGCCAGTAATCTGACAATTTTCTTTGGATGAGTTAAATTGTTATAATACATCATTCCGAGAGCAACCCCTACCACTGCAACTTTTATTTCCAGGACAATTCCTTCCAGAGTGCTGAAAAGCTGAGTGTTCTGGAGATACATATGAATTGCGAGGACAATTCCAGTGATAATCAGTATGAGAACGGAATAGTTCGTGAAGACAGCAAATCTTTTTGAAAATGTTCCCACAATCTTTGTTCTCTCCTTTTCGTCATGGGTTAATTTAAAGGATTCAGGCCATATGACAAACCAGATAAAATAAGAACCACCGATGAATATTATTGCGAAAAGAAGGTGAATCCAAAGGATCATTGTAAAAATTAGCGAGCCCATTTTTTCGTATACCACATTATGATTTAAGTATAGTTGTAATCATGGAATTATGGATTCAGAACACGACAGTTACAGCAGGAAAGATCTTTTATATCGGCCCGTAGAGGACCTCAGGCTCAATGAAGAATCAACAATTGGGGAGCTGATGAAGCAATTTGAGAACATTGGGGGGTTTACGGCGTCAAAGGTTTACACCGCATACGCGATCACCAAAAAAATGATGAGCGGGGAAGTTACGAAATTTCTTTCTTTTCCGGCAGACATCATATCGACAGGCACCAGAGGTCTGATTAATCAAGCCATCCGGAACCATCTCTTTGATGTGATCATAACAACAAACGGTACTCTTGACCATGATATCGCGCGCACCTTATCAAAATACTATTGCGGGAGCTTCGATCTGAGCGACAGAAAGCTGGGCAGGATAGGTATAAACAGGCTCGGGAATGTTCTGGTGCCCGATTCAAGCTATGGCGAAACAATTGAAAGTTTCATGCAGCCCATACTTGAAGAGCTGTATGCGGAGAAACATGAATGGAACGGTCGGGACATCATATGGGAAGTCGGAAAGAGAATGAAGAGCGAAGACAGCATATTATACAATGCTTATAAAAACAAGATTCCTGTTTTTGTCCCGGGAATGACAGACGGTTCATTTGGTTCGCAACTCTGGTCCATGTATGAAAAGCACCACGACTTCAAACTCAATCTATTAGAAGACGAACACCTGCTCTCAGATATAATATTTGAAGCAAAGAAAACAGGCGCGTTCATGATAGGAGGCGGAATATCAAAGCACCATACAATATGGTGGAACCAGTTCCGCGAAGGGCTTGACTTTGCAGTCTATGTGACGACTGCACAGGAATATGATGGGTCGCTGTCAGGGGCCAAACTGGAAGAAGCAATTTCGTGGAGAAAAGTGAGGGAAGATGCAAAGTTTGTCAATGTTTACGGTGACGCAACCTTAATCCTTCCCCTGATATTCGGTGCCCTGCTCCATTAAATATACTGCAGCCAGAGCATGACGGGATCATCCACACCGTCAAGCTCAGTAACGGTCTCTCCAAAGCTGCTTCTGGTGATGAACTTGTAGAAGTATATGTTTCCATCTTTCTCGACACCGGTCATTACATGTTCCACCTGCTCACCCTCTGGAAAGTGGGCCATGGCTTCCGGGGTATTCGGGGTGAATCTCAGTTCAACGATATCGTCTTTAATATAGAGTGAATATGAACTGTTCTCACCAACATACTTTTTCAGTTTTGCAGAGCTTATGAAGGGTTTGTTCTCCATGGGTAGACAATCAAGCATAATATATATCTTTAATCCGGAGCAAGGCAACAGGTGTAGGACGATAAATAAACAGAATCAGAGGTTCATATACAATAAGGCAATCTTACCATGTCGATATTCATGAATTATATAACAGAAGATGAAGTGGCATCCAACCTTAAAATGAATGATATCATAGATACACTGAGGATCGCTTTTACAGCTTATTCCAGAGGGCAAGCTTCTGTCTCACCGAGAATAAGAGACTACGGAAAAAATTTCGTGCTCAGCACGATGCCAGCGGTGATTGATACCATGGGTGTGGCAGGGGCAAAATTATACGCCTCCGGACAGGATCACTCCCACTTTCTGGTCCTGATATTCAGCATAAAAACAAAGGAACCAATTGCAATAATAGAGGCGGATAAACTGGGTCAGATGAGAACAGGGGCTCTCGCAGCGCTGGCCTCAACTCTTGCTGTGAATAAGGAAGATATCAATTATGGGATAGCAGGAAGCGGCTATCAGGCACAGTCAAACCTAGAAGCGCATGCTGCAGTTTTCCACCTGAAGGAGATAAAGGTATATTCAAGAAATTTAGATCACGCAAAGGCCTTCGCGGATCAGATGTCGAATAGGATCGGAAGGGAGATAATTCCAGTCAGAACTGCTGCGGAAATGATCCAGGAATCCGATGTCATTAACACTGTAACAAATGCAAATTCTCCGATCATCACTGCAGAAATGCTTCATGAAAATTTTCACCTGAATCTGGTGGGTTCAAACATGCCATTCCGGAGAGAGGTGTCAAACGATGTTCTGGAGGCTTCGGATCTCATTTTTGTAGAGCACCTGGAACAGGCAATGAAAGAGTCTGCAGAAATAAAGGAATTTTCCGTAAACAACCCGGAAAGTAAAATTTACGAACTCAGAGAGATTTTCTCTAAACCTGATATTATCAAAGGAAGAAAGCGCACGATTTTCAAATCCATGGGAATAGGCCTTGAGGACGTTGCAACTGCATGGCTCCTTCTGAAGAAACTGGGCATTCTGAAAGATCAGTGATCACTTCGATATACCTTCATTATTGAAGCGAGGTGATTTTCCAGTGAAAATTTCATTGCATCTTTCCTTGGGTTGTAGGAACTGGAATTCTGGTAGATATTCTCCGCTATCTCGGCCAGATCTGCCGGTTCTCCGGGTTCAAAGGTCTCTCCACCAATGCCTCTGGTAATTATTTCATCCTGGGAAGAGCCAGCGGGAACCAGGATCGGTGTGCCTGAAGCAAGGGATTCTATGTCGACAGTGCTGAGCACCTCAAACTCGGATGGATTTACGAAAACATCTGCGGCTGCAAAATAAAGTATCTTCAATTCATCGCTTACCCTGCCGGTGAAGATTATAGAATCAGTATAAGCAGGATCGCACAGTCCCCTGAAGTATTCAAGATAAGGTCCTCCCCCAACGATATAAAGTTTGAAACCGAACTTCTTAAGGTAAGGGAGCGATTGGATGAGAATACCAAGATTCTTTTCAAGCCCAATTCTCCCGAGATAAAGTGCTATCTTGTCGTCTGGATTTATTTTTAAGGCCTTTCTGGCAACGCTCTTTTCAGGTGCATGAAGATATTCATCGAGATCGACGCCATTGTTTATCACCTGTACATTATTAATTCCGATTTCCAGCAGATGCCGCTTCAGGAAATATGAAGGGGAGATTACAGCATCAAACTTTCCATAATGCCAGCGAAGGTACCGAATAAGCAGTTTCTTTGCGTGGTCCCTTATGAAAGGGTTTCCAGACATGTAAGCGGAAAGAGCCGCCTCGTGGAAAACAAGGCTGTGAAAGGTTGCGACTTTCTTCACTCCTGTCTTCCTTGCAAGTGCTAGAGAGGATACGCCCATAGAAAACGGGGTCTGTGAGTGAATGACAAACGGATCGAGTTTCATGACATCCCTGTTCCGCGAAAGTGGTCTGATGCTGACATCATACTGTGGATAAGGTTTGAAAACCACTCCTTTCGTATACAGAACGTCGGTGACCTCATGAACAGGTTTTGGGCTGGTGGTAACCACCACGGGCCTGTAGTTGTTCTTAATAAGAATTTTTCTCAGGGAATCAATGTACGTCACCACCCCGTCCGTGGCAGGATGATAAGTGTCTGAATATATCGCAACAACTTCCCCGGTCATTCGTTCCCTTCGACACGAGTATAGATTGTAAATATAGATTATTTTCATGAACAGTATTGGAGTCCACCCTAAAACACTCCATCTATCTAAATGGGATTCATGATTTACATGCATTCTTTATTTTGATAAAGCATGATCATCTCAGCCCGGCCATGATCGGTCGCATGCGGTAAAGGTCATGAAAAAAATTTTCATGGATGCAATTGCTGAAAGAGCCATAGGGGAGTTAGTTAAGGCTGTTAATTATACTATATTTTAAATATTACCTACTTCATAAGCTTTTAATGCAAAGAAAGATGATAATAACAACAGCAATGATACTGGCCATAGCCTTTGTTGCAACCGGATTTCTGGCTGCAAATCAGGTGATGACCAATACCACGCCATCGAGCAACCAGTTATTTCTGATTCCTAACACAGAGACCGGTGTGATAACAAACATACATCCGGTGGGAGCGGAAAATGTGCATCAGCATGTCAGCGTTATGGTGACACTTCAATACAGGAACCAGGCTTATCTGAATCAGTTCCTTTCTGAAGTGCAAAATCCATCTTCGCCAATGTATCACCATTATATGACATCACAGGAGTTCAGTTCCACTTTTTCGGCACCACCATCGGAATATTACCATTATGTGGATTATTTCCAGACTCACGGTTTCTCTGTATCCACATATCCGGATCACGTGTCAATTGCCCTTTCCGGTTCGATTGGGCAGTTTGAAAGTCTCTTCGGAACAACCATCGGCAACTTCAAGACAACAAACAACCAGTTTTACGCACCGACTACACAACTCTCTCTCCCGGTCTATTACGGGCCAATTTCGAGCATAGTCGGGCTCAGTGACCAGTTCAGGGCCAGCATTTCTCCCATGTTTCAGGGATCCGGGTCTTCACAGACTCTCTATGGAGCAGATTTCCAGAACGCATACCAGCTATCGCAACTCTATCAGAAATATGGTTATCCGACAAACGAAACAATAGCCACAATACTCTGGTCAGGAACAAATTCAGCAGGACAGGACGTTGCACCTTTCGTTCCCTCAGATATTTCCTATTACTATTCCAACAACATCCCGTCAAACGAGCCTCAGCCGGTAGCTTATGGATACCCGATACTCGGGGCACCTGCTCCAGGGCCATCTGCTGCAAACGACAACACCCAGGCAGACTTTGAAAACACTCTCGATCTTGAGATGGCTGGATCTGCTGCACCTGGTGCACATATAGTGGAAGTTTATGGGCCATCATCCACACAGTCGGATCTGGATCAGGCTTTTGCTGCAGTCCTCAACCCAAGCTACAACACATCTGTGGACAATGCGCTGTCGCATGTCGTTGCAATATCAAACTCATGGGGAGGAACGGATACGAACGACTCCACCTGGATGCAGTACGAACAGGAAGCTGCAGCAAGAGGAATCACAGTCCTTGCATCATCCGGTGATGATGGGGATACGAGCAGTCCTGCACCCAGCTTCCCTGCCACCATGTCCTACAACAATTTCGGTACACTTGCAGTGGGTGGAACCGCGACTATCTTGACCGGAACAGCATCCACAGACGGGTCGGGCACAACAGGTATACAGACCCAATCAGTCTGGTACAACACTCCAAACTCAGGCGACGGATCACAGGGAGGAGTAAGCTCAATATTTGCGGAACCCTCCTGGCAGACAGGATCATCCGATGCCAACGGGGTTATTACGGGGGCCTCCTCAACCACAGGAGTTTCATCCGGTAGAGGCACCCCTGACGTAGCCGCAGACGGGGCTAATATGGAGATCTATATAACCTACAGCGGATCAAGCAGCTATCAGGAATTGTGGGGAACAAGCATAGCTTCTCCACTGACCGCGGGCGTCATCGCAGTGATGGACCATTCTCTTGGAACACCTGAAGGATTCATAAACCCGCTGATCTATAAATTCGGGCAGGAACAGTATTCCGGCACCTTCAGTGGGGCACCGGCACTTTATTTTGTGAGCAATGGATCCAACGGGGCATTTAGCGCAGAAAACGGATACAGTCTGGCAGTCGGCTGGGGTAGCATCAACGCATACAACTTCGTCAACGCGCAACTGGGTACATCACCATCTCCGTCTCCGGTTGCCACGGACTATGCAGTCACATTCACTGAATCCGGTCTCTCATCCGGCACCTCATGGTCTGTGACATTCAACGGAACTGCACAGAGTTCAACTGGAACAAGCATACAGTACTCTGTACCAAACGGCACCTATTCATACACAGTTGGATCTGTCTCCGGATACACAGTATCACCTTCATCAGGATCGGTAACGGTAAGCGGGTCTGCACAGAGCGTATCAATCGTGTACAGTGCATCCAGTCCTACAACAAGCTCCAATGGAATCTTCTCCCAGGTTAACGCAACCTCGGCAAACACGTACACTTACAACCTCCCTGAGGCCGAAGAGTTCACAGTAGGTCCAAACAGTGAAACTGTCAATTTCGTGAATCTCTATCTTTCAGGAAGCGGATCTGTTCAGTTTGCAATCGGAACATCATTATGGGGAACAAACGTTGTGCCCCTTACCACGGTGAACGTGAACAGTAATCAGGTATGGTATAATACAAGCATAAGCCAGGTAACCCTGACTGGAGGTACAGACTATTACCTTACAGTTGAAGGGTCGGGGAGTATCCAGTGGGGATACACATCCTCACCATCGGTTGATCTGAATGCGGTACAGGACTACTGGTACAGCTCCCCACCCAGCAATGGTCTCCCCTCCGGCACTCCCACAAACGATAACTCTTACCCTGATCTGTACAGTATCGGATATTCACCATCTGCTGCTGTGGTTAGCCCTCTGACCGTCTGGAACATATCGC
>JBMFWA010000016.1:0-33717 GCA_049965715.1 Thermoplasmata archaeon | reverse complement strand
CTGAAGGATCACAACGGCACCGATGTGCATGACAGGCATTCCGCATTCGAAACACTTGCAAAGGCTACAGGGAATGACCAGCAGTACTGCTGGTCACATATCATATGCGACGCAAAGGAACTCGAACAATTCTACGGTGATGAAGGTTCAAGGATAAAGAGATCCCTTCAGACCGTGTTCGAGGAGGCAAAATCGTTCAAGGGCCATGGCACAATGGGCGATGTAGAGAGATTATACCGTAAGCTCGTATTCTTACTGGATTCCGATTACGATCATTCGAGATGCAGCAAGTTCGTGAAGAATCTCCTGAAGCGGAAGAAGGAGTGGCTCTTCCGTTTCGTCATCGATCCGGAGATCGAACCTACGAACAACAGGGCTGAGAGAGCCCTGAGACCCTCTGTGATATACCGGAAAATCTCAGGAGGATCCAGATCGGAGAGAGGTGCTGAGATCTATACGAAGGTATATTCCATATACTACACATCTAAGCTTAGAGGGAAGAATTTCATCACAGATACGCCATCAATTATCAAAAGAAATGCCAAACTTGGATGAATGTGTCAAGCACAACAGACTGACCAGTTACAATAATGCGATACTTTAGAATATATTAATCGCATCACAAACGGTGAAACCTGAATACGTCAAGGTTAACATCCCATCCGGCCCGGAATATCTGAGAATAAGAGAAACATTGAGAGATCTTTCACTTCACACTGTCTGTGAGGAGGCGAGATGCCCAAACATATCCGAGTGCTGGGGAAATGGAACTGCAACGTTCATGATAATGGGAAAAAATTGCTCGAGAGGATGCAGGTTCTGTTCAGTCACACACGGTGGTATGACAGATCTGGATCCAATGGAGCCAGAGAATGTTTATGACTCTATTAAGAAAATGGGGCTTGATTATGCCGTCATAACATCGGTGGATCGTGACGATCTTGATGATCAGGGTTCGAATCATTTTGCGACTGTCATAAGGAGGGCGAAGGATACGGGTGCATTGATAGAGGTGCTTATCCCGGATTTTCGTGGAAACGAGACACTCATCGAGAGGATAATTGATGCTGATCCTGCGGTCATAGCACATAATGTTGAAACTGTGAGACGGCTCACTCCTGAAGTGAGAGATCACAGAGCAGGCTATGATCAGTCGCTGAAAGTTCTAAGGTATATCAAAGTAAGGAACCCTGTGAAGGTCACCAAATCTTCAATAATGCTGGGTCTTGGTGAGAGCGATGAAGAGGTTTTATCAACCATGAGCGACTTAAGAAAGGCCGGAGTTGATATCCTGACCATAGGGCAGTACCTGAGGCCCTCTAAGAAGCAACTTGAGGTTCGTGAGTACTGTTCTCTTGAAAGATTTAAACATTTCGAGGATATGGGTTATGAGATGGGTTTCTCATTCGTGGCATCAGGACCTTTGGTCAGGACCTCTTACAGGGCTCTTGAAGCTTGGACAAAACGGAGGATGTTGAATGGCGGATACTAAGACTGATAACAAGACTAAATTTATAAAGGGATACACTGCGATGGTACTGTCGAGAACGCTGGACAAGAAGATTGTGAACGCACAGCGTCAGGGCAGGGTAGGCTTCTATACTCCCACAATGGGCCAGGAAGCCCTTCAGATAGGCGCAGGAATGGCCCTTGAGGATCGGGACCTTATCTACGGCTACTACAGGGACGTACCTCTCATGATCAGCCGTGGAGTACCAATAGAGACAATACTTAATCAGATATTTGGAAACAGTTCGGATATTTCAAAGGGGCGACAGATGCCGAGCCACTTTGGCGTGAAGAAATTCAATTTCATGTCCGTGCCCAGCCCGGTGGCCAGCAACATGCCTCTTGCTGTGGGAGCGGCCTATTCTATAAAGTACAAAAAGGAGAATAAAATTGTACTTTCAACCTTCGGGGAAGGTTCCACATCCACTCCGGACTTTCACGCAGCAATGAATCTTGCTGCAGTTTTCAATCTTCCAACGGTATTCCTCTGCGAGAACAACGGATGGGCAATTTCCATGCCTGTCGACAAGCAGACGAAGGTTGAAATATGGACAAAGGCAGCAGCATATGGAATGCGTGGGATCAAGGTTGACGGAAACAACATGCTTGAAACGTATGAAGTTGTGAGCGATGCAATCAAGAGAGCCAGAACTGGAGAAGGTCCCACACTGATTGATGCTATCAGTTACAGGATGGGTCCACATTCTACATCAGACGATCCCTCAAAGTACAGGTCGCAGGAAGTTACTGAAGGAAGTGAAAAGGATCCGATAACTGTAACAGAGAAGTTGCTCAAGAGTATGAACTACATCGATGACAAATTTATTGAAAGCATAAAGGTAAAGACCCAGAAAATAGTTGACGACAAGTTCGATGAGTGCGAGAAGATCACGCCTCCAGATCCTGCGACAGCTTTCGAGGACGTTTACAAGAACATGACCTGGATGCTCAGTGAGGAGGTCGGTGGTATACTATGACCACAATGAACATGGTCCAGGCAATAAATCAGGCCCTTTCCCAGGGCATGGAAAAGGACACCTCCATCATCATGCTTGGTGAGGATATAGGCACGGATGGAGGGGTTTTCAGGGTAACAGACGGACTTCTTTCCAAATTTGGCCCGGAAAGGGTTATCGACACTCCATTAGTCGAGCTGGGCATCGTAGGCATGGGAATAGGCATGGCACTCAATGGTCTGAGGCCAATAGTTGAAATACAGTTCCAGGACTTCATTTACACTGCAATGGATCAGATAATCAATCAGATGGCCAAGATCAGGTATAGATCCGGCGGAGAATATACGGTTCCCATGGTACTCAGAACACCATATGGTGGAGGGATCAAGGGCGGGCTGTATCATTCACAGAGTGGCGAAAGCTATTTCGTTCACACGGCCGGGCTGACAGTTGTGACCCCATCCAATCCATACGATGCAAAGGGATTGCTGATGAGTGCAATGAAAACCGATGATCCCATAATATTCCTCGAGCCCAAAAGACTTTACAGGAGCATCAAGCAGGAGGTGCCTGAGGAAGAATATACAGTACCCATAGGAAAGGCAAATCTTGTCCACGAGGGCGACGATCTTTCGATAATAACATATGGTTCCATGGTACCAACCGTTCTGGATGCCGTAACCAGGAACAAAGTGAACGCTGACGTTCTGGATCTCAGAACCCTTCTCCCGATGGACAGGGACGCGATATTTAAGACCGTGGAGAAAACAGGCAAAGTCATCATAGTTCACGAGGCACCAAGGACCCTGGGGGTGGGGGCAGAAATCTCAGCACTTATTGCCGAAAACAGGATTGATTACCTGCAGGGTCCCATATTGAGGGTAACTGGGCCGGATTCGCCTTTCCCGTACAGAATGGAAGACTATTACATTCCAGGAGAGAAGAGGATTATGGACGCAGTTTCCAAACTGATCAAATTGAGGTGATAGAAAAATGTTTGAGTTCAAGTTACCCGACATCGGAGAGGGTGTTGCAGAAGGGGAAATAGTAAAATGGCACGTTAAGGAGGGGGACAACCTTTCTGTGGATCAGGACATGGTTGAAGTCATGACAGACAAGGTCACAGTAAAGATACCATCTCCAGTGACGGGCAAAGTTAAGACCATATCTGTACCGGAAGGTCAGGTCGTCAAAGTGGGTACAAAACTGCTTGAGATAGACGACGGCTCAACAGAAGTCAGGACCAACTTTGGAGAGACTTCCGGACATGCAGAGGAAAAACATGAAGAGAAACCAGTTTCAGCAGAAATAACCGCAGCAGCAAAGGAGCCTGCTGGAGAGAAGAAAGTACTGGCTTCTCCAGCTATAAGAAAAGCAGCGCGTGATATGGGCATAGATCTTTCAAACGTCACTCCAAGCGGTGAAAACGGCAAGGTACTCATGGAAGATCTGGAAAAATACAAGAAAACCATGGAGGAGAAACCGCAACAGCCTAAAACAGAGGAGAAAAAGGAGGAGAAGAAACCGGAAAAGGTCGAGCTTCATGAGGGTGACGAGGTCTATGAACCAAAAGGACTTAGAAGAGTGATATTTGAGAAGATGGCCAGGTCAAAGGCTGTTATTCCACATTTCACCATCGTTGAAAGGGTCAACCTGAACAAGCTCAAGGAGACCAGGGAAGAACTCAAGTCCAAGGACAGTTCAGTCACATTCACTCCACTGTTCGTGAAGGCGGTCACACTTGCACTCAAGGAATTTCCTAAGTTCAACGCTGTCTACCACGAGGCAAACAAGAATTATGTCATAAGGAAGAACTACAACATTGGAGTTGCAGTGGATACGTCAGCAGGCCTCACGGTGGTTGTCGTGAAGGATGCGAACAAAAAGACGGTTTTTCAGCTTTCCAAGGAAATAGCTGATCTTGCCTCGAGAGCAAGGGAAAACAAGCTGAGTCTTTCAGAGGTCCAGGATTCAACATTCACAGTATCGAATGTTGGGACAATTGGTGGAATAATGTCTACGCCCATCATAAATTATCCGGAAGTTGCCATTCTGGCACTTCATAGAATGGAAGAAACCGCTGCGGGATCAGAGATGTTCATAACACTTTCCTGTGATCACAGGCTTATTGATGGGGCAGATGCTGCAAGATTCATATCCAGAATCAAAGAACTGCTTGAGAAGCCCTCACTGATCTTTGTGAGTGATTGAAAATGGAGTATAACACAATCATAATCGGCGCTGGGCCAGCTGGTTACGCAGCAGCCATAAGACTTGGCCAGAAGGGCAAAAAAGTGCTGATGGTGGAAAAGGAGAAGATAGGCGGTGAATGCCTGAATTATGGGTGCATACCATCCAAGGCATTGATTGAACTTTCACACTCCATAGGATACCTGAGGGACATGCCAGGTGTGACGCTGAAGTATGAACTTGATCTCGAGGCATGGCAGAAGTGGAAATGGGGGATGATCAACAAGCTTACCGGTGGAGTGGAGATGCTCTGCAAATCTTATGGTGTTGAGATAATTAGAGGCATGGCCACAATTGTGGATGCCAATACGGTAAGAATTAACGACAAGAACTATACGGGTGAAAACCTGATAATAGCAACAGGATCTGTTCCTTCAAGAATCCCCAGCTTCGGAGATGTATGGTACAACAGAGAAATTCTTGACTTCAAAAAAATTCCGGAAAACCTGGTAATTATTGGCGGAGGCTACATAGGAATAGAGATGGGAAACGCCTTCGCGAAACTTGGCACAAAGGTTACAATAATAGAGATGATGGAAACCATACTTCCCGGAGTGGACAGAGAACTCGTGAACCCCGTGGAAAGAACCCTTCGGGCAATGAAGGTCGAAATCAGAACAGGTTCTAAGGTCACTGGAGTTACAAAGGACAGCATTTACCATGTGAAAATAGAGTCCGGAGAAATTTTTGATGCCGAAAATATACTTCTTACCGTGGGAAGGAGGCCCAATACAGAAGGGTTTGGGCTCGAGAATCTCAAGCTTGAAATGAACGGGCGCTTCATAAAAACAGATCTTCACAAGAGAACCAGCATTCCCAACGTTTACGCCATAGGCGATGTTTCTGGTGAGCCAATGCTGGCTCACAAAGCTTATTATGATGCGGACGTGGCAACGGACAACATACTTGGGGAGGAAAGGGAAGTGGATTACAGGGCAATGCCCTTTGTTATCTATTCCGATCCTGAAATATCCTACACCGGCTCCAGGGGAGAAAAAGTATCAATATTTCCACTGGCGGCAAATGGCAGATCCCTCAGCATGAATGCAAACATAGGCACATACAGGATATATACTGACAAAAACGGTACAATCACCGGCGCGGGCATTGTTGCGCCACACTCATCGGAAATGATTAGCGAGATATCCGTCGCGGTTGAGTCGGCGCTCAACGCCATGGATATTGGCATGACCATACATCCGCACCCGACTGTGTCAGAGGGTGTGAAGGAAGCTGCAGAAGGTGCTTATGGATATCCTCTCCACTTCAAGCCAGGTCGTTGATCTCGGTAGAATGGACTACGAACCGGTCCGGAAAATTCAGCTGGAACTTGTCAGAAGGAGAAAAGAATCGGACATCGGCAATTTTCTCATCTTTGTGGAGCACAATCCTGTATATACAATAGGAAGAAAAGCTGATCCAGCGAACTTTAAGGGAATAAACCCACTAAGAACAGAAAGAGGCGGGGATGTCACCTATCATGGCCCGGGCCAGCTTGTCACGTATATAGTAATGGACATACGGAGAGATGGAAGACTGGATGTAAGGGGATTCGTGAATGCTGTCACGGAGAACTTCATTTCGGCAATCAGATCATTTGGTTTTGATGCCCATGGGGGCGTCTCGGAACCAGGTATATGGGTGGGAAGGAACCAGAGCAGGAAGGTTGGGTCAATAGGTATGGCCATTGACCAGTGGGTCAGTTATCATGGGGTCGCCGTAAATATATCTAAAGAGACTGTGGATCCATTCAGAGCAATAAGGCCATGCGGAATGGATCCGGAAGTAATGTCATACATCCCGGTGGAGAGGACAGAACTAATGAAAAGACTGACCAATCAATTCGAAAATATGATGGGCAAGCTCATTCCCGTTGATAAGAACCATCTGCTGTCAGTCCTAGATCTCTCTCCTGATCTCCCAGATTCTCTCCTCGATGCCAAGTCTCTTGTTGGCGACGACAGCCTGCACAAAGAAGAGCGATGAAAGCCTGTTCAGGAACTGCAGCATCAGTGGAGAGGGTTTCAGTATCAGTTTGTACGAAACGACGAGCCTCTCCAGGTTTCTTGACTGGGTCCTGACTATGTGGAGGAGCGATGCAATCTCCGATCCCCCCGGAATTATGAAGAGCTTGATTTTACCAGCTTCCTTCTTCAGTTCAAGTGTTCGCTCCTCAAGCCAGGTGAGCCTTTCTGGCTGAAGCGTTCTCCTTGTACCCTTTGTTGTGAATTCCTCGCCTATGGTGAAAAGATCATCCTGTATTCTCTTCAGATCATCCATGATATCGTTCCACTGGCACCCGACCAGGGCAAGGCCTATGAACGAATTCAGCTCGTCTATTCTTCCCTCAACCTCAATGATTGGGGAGGACTTGATCACTCTGTCCCTGTCTCCGGTGTCAGTTTCTCCTGCGTCCCCTCTTCTAGTAAACATTGCTCATCATGGAAACATGGAGATCAGACACTTATTGGTTTCCGTACAGTGACCTGAGCGTGAGATAGCTTATGGACCCGATTATAACCCCAGAAAGCCCTATGATGCCCCAGAATATGATTCCGGCATGGATGAGGAAACCAAGGCCGTAAGTTCCCAGAAGGGGTGCCATAGGCACTATGAGCCCGGAAATTGCATAATATGATCCAAAATATTCTCCACGCTTATCCTCAGGCGCAGCATTTGCAATCACGGTCTGTGTGGACGGTGTAAGCACGTTTTCTCCAATGGTGAGGAAAAAGGTGTTGGCGAAGAGAAGCGGAACATAGGAAGTAAGGGAATAGAAGAAGAATGCGAAGGAATATATGAATGAACCAAGGGCAAGCCTCTTGAAGTCATGCCATTTCCGCAGAAGATTGTTTACGGGGATCTGGAAGAATATCACAATGATGCCATTGAATGCATAGAGAAAACCTATGGTCTGGTCGCTTATCAGGTATCCAGAAGAAAGGAAGAGCGTAAGCGTGGTACCCCACTGCCCCGCAATGAACCAGATCATTGACAGGAGAATGACTATTATGAAGAATTTTCTGTCGTTCTTTGGAAAAGAGAAGCCTCTGGATGTGCTTCGTGTTCCCGTGCCTGTCGGCCGTGTTTCCCTGATATATCTGGCATAAACCATAAAAACGAATACACTGACGAAAAATGGGACTATGAATGCCCATCCGTAGTTGAACTCTGCAAGTATGCCGGCCAGTGCAGGACCGATCGCAAAACCAACATTGGCACCAATCCTGTTCAATGAAAAAGCGTCAAGTCTCTCGGATTCCTTAACGACATCAGTGATGATCACCTGATCCACTATTCCTTCAAGATCAGCCAGGGGAAAGATCGCAAGGAATGCTATGAATGCATATATGTTCGGGAATTTCAGAAATGCAGAAAGGGAAAATACCAGAAAAAGAGCAGCAGAAATCGGAGGAAGGAGCAGGCCGACAAATCTTCTTCCAGCCCTGTCAATCAGGTTACCGCCATAGATACTGAAGGGGAAGGAAATGAAAGTTCCAAGGGAAAAAAGCAGACCTATGGTGAAAAATGAGGTACCATAAAACCTGTGGAAGTAAATGGGGGCAAATACCCATACCATGGATCTTCCCATGACTCTCATCAGCTGGGAAGCAGTAACGACCATCACGATACGGTCTTTCATCAGACCGAAAGTCTTACCAAAACTGAAAAACCCCACTTACCGGTATTTGAAGCCGAGAATAAACCTTGACTTGTTTAATTTCAAAATATGAAAATTCAGGGCTCGAGATGAAAGCTGAGCCTCTTGTTCTGCTTTCCCTTGCTCTCAATTCCATTGATTATAATCGTGCCAACCTCTCTTGTATTTGACACGTGAGTTCCACCATCGGCCTGGAAGTCAAGCCCCTCAATATCCACAATCCTGACAGTCTCAAGCGACTTCAGCAGTTCCCTCCCGGGCGCAGTTCGTGAAAGATTGGGGATCTGCAATGCCTCATCCCTTGTTATATACCTCACACTTACAGTCCTTGCTTTCATAATCTCTGCATTTGCTTCATCAACGAATTTCTGTGCAGCATCCATGTTGAAGTTCTCAAGCCTGAAATCCACCCTTGCCCTGTCAGGATAAAGCTGGCTGCCCGTTATGCTGCCCTCCACCTTCACCATCCTGTTCACCACTGCGTCTATGATATGAACTGCAGTGTGATATCGCATCAGTGCATAGCGCCTGTTCCAGTCAATCTCTCCTCTCACTTCAATGCCTGCAGCAAAGATAGAGGGATCATCAACGACATGATAGACATCATCTCCCTGTTTTCCGACATCGGTGACATTGACTCTCCTTTTATCCACAGTAAGAGAACCGGTATCGTTTGGTTGTCCTCCTCCAGTTGGATAGAACGCAGTTTTTTCAAGGAAAATTTTGTTGCCGTCAGAACCAATGACCTTTGAGGCAAAGTTTCTCATGTAACTATCCTCATAATACAATTTGATGGTCATAATGGTGTATTTCCTCATTCTATAAATTGAATGGCTGAAAATTTAGTTTTTTGGAAAAACATTTAAATTAACAAAAATTTAAACCTAAGCAATCAAATATGAGTAACAATCTTTAAATATCATAATAAAATTTAGAACGGATTACAATGGCAATGATTAGAGAATCAGATGTTAAGTACCTGATGGACGAGTTCAACAAGCACCTCAAAAATGATGTGGATCTTGTAATATTTTCATCAGAAAGCGCGGAATGCAAATACTGCAAGGAAACTGTGGAACTGGCCAAAGAGGTTTCAGCCATAAACAGCAAGATCAAGCTGAAGGTATACGACTTTGATAAGGATAAAAAGCTTGCCGAGGAATACGGAGTCACAAAATTCCCGGCGACAATAGTTGCCAGGGCCAATGAGAAAGATGGGAGAATAAAGTATTACGGTATTCCGTCCGGGTACGAATTCGGATCGCTCATTGAGGACCTCAAAACAGTTTCAGTCGGCGAGGCCGATATATCGTCAAAAGCAATGGAGTTAATCAGCAAGGTGGACAAACCGCTTAAAATAAGGGTATATGTAACACCAACCTGTCCGTACTGCCCCAAGGCAGTGGGAACTGCGCACAAGTTTGCGCTGGTTAACAAGAACATAAGCGGAGAAATGATTGAATCGGGCGAGTTCTACAGCGAAGCCGAGGAAGTTGGAGTATCTGCGGTTCCTCACATAGTGATAAATGACTCGGTTCAGTTTCAGGGCGCGAGATCGGACGAAGACTTTGCAGAATATGTGATGGAAGCTTTCAAGCACGCGTAAACTTTTAGTGCAAAGAATTTTATCGAATACTGTCATCTAAACAAGATGACAGCTAAAGATATTTTAACAGAAATTGTGAAGAAGGCTAAAGGCTCCACCACCCTTGCGACAGACCTGAAGGGAATGGAGAAATCTTTTCAGTTCAGCACTACTGAGGGCTCCAAATTTTACGTCAAAATTTCCGGCGGTAACATTGATCTTTCTGACGGCGAAATCCAGAAACCGACTGCTGCAGTCTCCGGCAGCGATTCCACGCTGGAAACTCTCTTCATGGGAAAACTGGACCCGGTAAAAGCGTTCATGTCCGGTCAGATCAAAGTGTCAGGAGACATTTTCTCCGCACAAAAACTGACGGATATAATCAAGAAAGCCGGGAAGTGAAAAGTTTTGGAAATCAAGAACGTTACGGTTGTAGGATCAGGACAGATGGGTCATGGAATCGCAGAGGTATTTGCACTCTCGAATTATCATGTATTCCTTGAGGATGCTTTCGAAGACGCCCTGAAGAAGGCACAGAAATCAATAGAGACAAGCATGGAGAGGCTTGTAAAATCAGGAAAGATAAAGGAAGAGAACAGATCAGCGATTCTTTCCAGCATAAAATATTCGTCCAACCTGGAGGAATCAGTGAAAGGATCAGATCTCATTATAGAGGCTGTTCCTGAGATAATGGACCTGAAGAAAGACCTGCTTTCAAAAGTCTCAGAATATGCAAGACCTGACGCAATCATTGCAACCAACACCTCAAATTTCAGGATCACCGATCTGTCCAAATCTGTAAAGAACCCGGAAAGATTTGTGGGCCTTCATTTTTTCAACCCTCCAGTTCTGCTTAAACTTGTTGAGGTCATAAAGGGCGAGAGCACCTCGGGAAAGGTGTTTGATGAAGCATTTGCTCTCATGGGCAAGATCGGAAAGACCGCCATTCGCGTTTTTAAGGATTCTCCGGGATTTGTGGTCAACAGGATAAACGCTCCGGAAAGCCTGCTTTTCTGCATCATACTGGATAAGAAGATTGCTTCACCAGAGTCTGTGGACAGGTTCGCGAAGTCACAGGGGCTTCCCATGGGACCATACGAACTGATGGATTACGTTGGAATAGATACGGTCGTCCATTCCCTGGAATACTACGCTGAAGCCTTATCTCCAGAGTACGGTAAGTGCCAGGCATTCAAGCATAAATTCGATGCAAAGGAACTCGGGATGAAAAGCGGGAAAGGCTTCTATGTATGGGAGAATGGAAAGGCCAAGATACCCGACACTCCTCCAACAGATAAACTTGATCTGCTGGACGTTCTGGCGGTGGAGATCAATGAGGCTGCAAAGGTTGTGGAGGAGGAGATTGCACTTCCTGAAGACATTGAAACGGGCGTGAAGCTCGGCATGAACAGGCCGTTCGGTCCGATATCCGTGGCTCAGGGTCTTACATCTGCTGAGATAAGAAAGAAACTGGATCAGATACATGAGAGATTTGGGGCAGAAGTATTTGCTCCAGCAACATCCATTAAGGAAGGAAAACTGAGGGAACTGTTCTCAAAGAAGGAATTCCAGAAAGCTGCGAAAGAGAAACCCCAGACACAGCCGTCAGCGAACTCAATAGCAGGATCAACCACTGGAAAGGTCTTGCTTGAGAAGAGAGGCAAAGTCTCGATTATTACAATACAAAATCAGCGACTCAACCTGATAGATGCGCAGGTTCTGCAGGAACTTGAAAAGACAGTGGATGAAATTGCAGATGACAGGGAAACACTTGCTGTAATCATACGCGGAAATGGCGGTATATTCTCAGCTGGTGCGGAACTGAGCCAGTTCTTCAACGGATCAAAGGATTTCATGGAATTCTCCAGGAAGGGCCAGAAGGTATTCAAGAAGATACAGGAGTCGCCAAAAATATACATAGCGCAGATTGAGGGTTATGCCCTTGGCGGTGGATTTGAGTTATCTCTCTCATGCGACATGCGATTTTCGACCGAGGACGCACTGATAGGATTTCCAGAAGTTCAGAGGGGAATCCTCCCGGGATGGTCTGGAACACAGAGACTTGCCAGGCTTATAGGCATCTCAAGAGCTGAGTACCTGATTCTCTCATCCGAGAGAATAACAGGAAAACAGGCAGCCGATTACGGGCTGGTTTCAAAGATCTTTTCAAAGAACAATATCGACGATGAGACCCTGCAGTTTGCGACCAAGTTCTGCGAGGAAACCGCTCCCATATCTGCATATCTCTCCAAAATTTCAGTGAACAGGGGATATGACGGATCCATTGATGAGGGTCTCTGGATAGAGGCGCTGTCAATGGGAGTGCTTTTCTCCACCGACGATATCAAAGAAGGCGTCAGTGCATTCATACAGAAACGTAAGCCGGAATTTCAGGGAAAATAAAAGATTCCCTGAAAAATAGATCTCAGACTCAGCCTGGCAGAGCGCCCTCCTTTCCTGGCTTGAACAGCCATGCAAAGGTAACTGCTCCAAGCGCTCCACCAATAAACGGTGCAGTGAAATAAATCCACTGACTGAAGGCCGGGTTGAAAAGTATGCCCGACACAACAGCAGGCCCGAAAGATCTTGCAGGATTAACGGAACCACCGCTCACTGTGCCAATTATCATAACCTCAAACATTATGTAAAAACCAATTGCGATCCCGGCGAACCCGGTTCCCAGTTTCCCATAATTGACAACACCCTGTACAATCCACAGAAGGAAGAAGGTCATTATCAGCTCGGCAAAGAATGCCACAACGGGCCCCCTAGGGCCGGGATAACTGGCCCCAAAATAAACAACATTCCCGACCGTATAGCCGAAAAAGAGCAGGGCAGTGAGCGAAGCAAGAAGGGCTCCTGCAAATTGTGCAACTATATATGGCAGGGCATCTCTCCTTGGCATTTTCCCAGAAACAAGCAAACCCAGGGTTATGGCAGAATTGAAGTGACCTCCGGAAATGTGACCCAGCGCATAGATGCCTCCTATTATAGCAATCGCAAAACCTATGGCGTTGAAGAAAAGAGTCATTGGCCCCCATGGGATCCCAAAAACACCAACTGCCACGATTGCACTTCCCGGTCCTCCCAAAACAAGAAGGTAAGTCCCAGCAAGTTCAGCTGCCAGTTTTTGGCTCAGAGAATATTCCATTGCTAGCCAACCCCCATTCCCATTACGCCAACGTTCTTTGTCCATCTGATATATGCTTTCAAAAGATATGTCATATGGGGAAAACATCAGTACCAATATAAAACCAGAGTTTGCAAATAGTGATTATCCATGATTACTGCAAACTTCATCCTGTATTTTCCGAAACCTTTTCCCCCGAAGCAGCCTCGATGGTTTTGCCAACAGTCTCCGGGGCCAGAGCAACTGAAATGAGAAGTCCCGCCAGACAGGCCAGGAAGGCAACGAAGAAAGCCTGATATGTCTGGAAGAGCGGGAAAAGGAAAATTCCGACTATGGCACCGATTCTTGAAACCATAGTGGCTAATCCCTGCATTGTGGATCGGATATCTGTCCTGAAAATTTCAGTGGGATAGAAAAGTGTCACCGCCCCAATCCATTGCTCCATCATTACGAACAGGAAGTAGAATATTACGACTGGTGTACCAGTAAGCCTGAATACTGTGAAAACCAGCAGCAGTATAGTCATGGCCAGGAAA
Source organism: Thermoplasmata archaeon (assembly GCA_049965715.1). GTDB lineage: Archaea > Thermoplasmatota > Thermoplasmata > Thermoplasmatales > Thermoplasmataceae > JAKAFX01. The sequence continues at coordinate 20,090 of JBMFWA010000016.1, read as the reverse complement.
CCCGCAATTGTTAAAGGTCTTCTCCCTATCCTGTCTATTATTAGTATTGCTATTATGTACCCGATAATTGCTCCCACCGAGATAAGGGCTCCAAAAACAGAGATCTTGAGCAATGCCACGACCAGGGAATACCTTCCCGAGAAGCCAAGCAGGACAAACACCGCGTTTGGAAAATAGAATCCGACAGGGTACGAAGCAAGGTCAAACAGGAACCATGCAGAAAGAACAAAAAATATCGAGAAAAAGAGTGATAACCTCCTTGCAGGTCTGAGACCGGTTTCTGTCGACTCAGCCCCGGTTCCCTGCGCACCCGCGATCCTTTCTATGCTTTCAATAGCTTCCTCCGGTCTTCCATGGGCCTTCAACCAACGGGGGCTTTCCGGAATCCTGAACCTCAGAAGTATGATGGGAACAGCGATTAGTCCACTTATGACAAACAGGTATCTCCAGTAGAGGAGTCCCAGTGAAGAAATGAGGGCATACGAGATGCCGTTGGAAACGAGTATCCCTATCCAGTAAAATCCAACCATCAGCATCAGTACCTTGCCCCTCTTCATTCTTGGCGAAAATTCAGAAAGAATTGTGGAACTGACGGGATAGTCCCCTCCAATGCCGATTCCAAGCAGGAATCTGAAGGCAAACAGTTCGTACCAGTTTGTTGCAAGACCAGCTAAAATGCCGAAAACAGCAAAGAAAACAAGATCCAGGGCAAATACCAGGTTTCGTCCATACCTGTCTGATACCAAACCTAAAGCAACTGCCCCTATCCCCATACCAATGAACGAGGAGACATTTATAAGGAGATATTCCAGCTGGGTTTCCGCGAAAATATTTTTCAGAATGAGTTCATTAACAGTGGATATCTCATTCAGATCAAAACCATCTATGAAAAGTCCCATGGAAGCAAGCAGCATTATCGCTATGTAAGCCGTCGTTATTCTTGAATTGTCCAATTTGCTGAAAAAGCCCAATATTTCACCCGAATATGTTCCACTCCATACAAGGACTGGTAATACTAGAAACGGCTCTGTTTTACTGTTTGCTTATGAGGAATCGGTATTTAATTTTAACTAGGCAAGAGATGTATTCGAAAATGAAGCAGTGGGATGCTTGAATTTTACTGTCCCCCTTCCATGGCTTTGAAAATGTCATCGTAGGGATTGTCTGAAGTCTTCTTCTCCTCCTTGATACTTGCAGCTTTCAGAATATTGTTTTTCTTGTAAGTCCACTGATTTATTCTCCAGGATTTTCCGCGTATGATGTTGACCTCTTCTCTCTTTGCTTCCAGAAGACCATATTCCTCAAGATTGTAAAATACATCTCTCTCAGCGGCCGAAAGCATGTTATCGAGAACATAGTCCTCATAACCAAAGAAGGACAGAACAAAGTCGGAAAGTTCTTCTATATCGTGTCTGGCCATTCCTCTCTTGCCGTAGACATTATCGAGAGCTTGGATTAGCAAATCCCTCGTTATGATAGTCATTAGCAATCCGGTCATTATGTCATTATCTTTATTAAGTTTTCTGAACAACTTCGATTATGGACCTAGGGCCTGCCTTTATTTTTAATCTGCCAGCAATTTCGGTTATACTACCCTCAGCAAGCTTTACCTTCCCAGAGAAAGTAACGCTTCCCCGGATCACTTTCATTATGGCGGATTCATGTTCTATTTCAAGGGTTTCACCGGCATAGATATCATAGGTATAGAAAGTGAAGCTCTTACCAGAGAAATCTGTTTTTAAATTGCCCCAAAGCATATCGGTCCTCCCCTCGTAATAATTTCTGGCGCTCTCCAGGTCCTTGTCACTGTCAATTCCTATCCAGAAAGAATCGTCACGGAATATGCCGGCAAGCCCTTTCTCGGCCAGAAGGGGAAAAACTGTTGTTTCAATCTCCTTTTCCTCATACTCCTTCAAAAAGTAAGGGTAAACATCCTTCTTAATATAATATAATCCGGAATTTATGAGTGTTTCGAGCAGAGGTTTCTCCCTGAAGCCGGTAATACGGTTCCCGCTCGTTTCAATGATACCGTAGGGGCTCCTCATTTTCGTGGCGTGAATTACAAGGGAATACTCTGAAGCTTCTGAGAACTTAATGAACTCATTTATGTCTATGTCAGAAACGGTATCGCCGTTTCTCATGATTACATCACTGTCGCCTGCGACTCCTATGAGATTCCTCAAGGAGAACAGTTTACCAAGTGGCTTTTCTTCCGGCAGATACATAAGTTTAATTCCGTTCCACTCTTTTCCATACCTTTCCTCGATGACACTGCCCAGATAACTGGTTAGAACATATACCACATTTATCCCTGCTCTACGAAAATCCAGCAGCTGCCTGTCCATTATGGTGTAGTTTTTGCTTATCTCTATCAATGCTTTGGGTATCTTGTCCGTCAAAGGCCTGAGCCTCTTGCCAAAACCCCCGGCAAGTATAGCGCCTATCATGGAAACAGAGTATTTGCAGCAGTAATAATATTTTATCCCTAAGGGATAGAAATTATAATCATATGGTATAGTGGTAAGGCTGCAAGGAGGTCCGCGAAAGCCTAAAATCACGAATATCAGCCGGCGGTGAAATTGAAGCGATAGGTATAAAACGGGCCTTGCATAGCATGCATATAGCATGATCAAATCGCCGGAAAAAATAGCAATGGAAATCTGGGCATCCCTGGGAAACAAGAAATTTCCGCAAAGCTACTTAAAGGACGGCGAGGGGACGAGAGAGGTTTCACTTGCTGTCGCAGATGAAGTGATCATGTTCAGGGAGAACGAGTTTGTGGAAGTGATGATTGGCTCGGAGAGATACTATTTTCTGAAGGCAGATGAAGCTAAATTCATATTCTATTCTGCAAAGAACGGGGTGAACCATACAATTGTACCTGGCGATGACGGGATGAAACGCTGCATAAGGGCGTTCGAGGAGGATCTGGACACGTGGTCCCGAGCGTTGAGAAATGCTGCAATAGAAAATGATCTAAAGCCAGATGACTATCCGTTCCTGATAAGATCTTTTGAGGAAATATCAGGAATTAAGGGACTTCTTTGAGGCTAAGACAATTTTCATATACCCGTAATGTGATAGATAAGAAACTATGGAATTCAGAACAACAATGAAAATTCCCCCATCACTGTGCGTGAAATGCAGGGGAGCTAAAATGCTGTGCGGGCTTAGCTACTGTCCTGTTTCCATAGGCAACATGATAAAACCGAGATTCGATGCAATCAAGGGAAGAGAGCTTGACGGGTCTTCACCGCCCAGCGTATTCATCGGCAGGTTCGGCTATCCGAAAGTAACGGTATATCCTTCCACACCCCCTGTCCATGGGGATACCTCAGTATATGAGAATCCTGCTTTGTGGCTGAACATGGATTTGGAAGAGTTCCTTTCAATGAGACTGTCCATAATGAGGGGAGGAAGAAATATCTCAGTGAAAACTGCATCCGCCCCGGATGATTTTCTCCAAAGTGTTCAGCTGGTCGGACTGTCGGCTAAACCCACAGAGGTTGAGATGGTGATGGATCGTTCTTTCGACGGAAAAGATGTTGTTCTCTCGGAATATTCTCCGCCAATGGGACCCTCTGCCCCACTGAGCAAGATCAGGATCGGAAACGCTAAACTTGACAACGTAGTGGAACGGGTCTATGGGGATACTGATCTAAGGAGCAATGAAGCGATGAAAACCCTCTACGGTTCAGGCGTTGATGTATCGAGGATAGCCAGAATACTGAGCCTGGGCGCACTTGGCAAGGAAAAGGACAGAAAAATGGTACCAACAAGATGGTCCATTACAGCGGCAGACAAGAACATCTCAGACCAGATTCTTGTAAGAGTGAAGAGGATGCCTCTGGTTAATGAATACTGGCTTTACACAAGGAAAGTCAGTGGGAACCTGTTTACAGCGATCATTTCTCCCAGGCAGTGGCTCTTTGAATGGGGAGAAGCCTGGTTCCCCGATACAACGTGGAACTATTTCTCGAACGTAACGGAAACCCAGATTGATTACGAGGGAAACAGGGGCAGGACAGATTACCCTGACATAGGAGGTTGTTATTATTCATCCAGACTGGCAGTACTGGAGATGCTGGAACGGGAAAGAAGACAGGGATCGGCAATGCTCTGGAGAGAGATATATCCGGGGTTCAACATTCCCGTGGGTGTATGGTATGTAAGGGAAAACCTCAGGGAGATGTTCAGGGGAAAACCAGAAAAGTTCCCGACATTTGCTGCCGCGATGGAAAGAATGAAGGAATCCCTGAGGGTTCCACAGGAAAGATGGATAGAAAAGTCTATGATATGGCCAGTAGAGATGTCAAGGGGACTTGACAGGTTCATGTAAAATGAGAGAGATAGAGATTCAGGAGATCGAAGTGAAGTCTGCCCTAGGAAAATCGGGGTTGAGGGAACTTGATTATTCATTGAATCCATACCTCGGCTGCCTACATTCATGCATTTACTGCTACGCAATGGACTTCACCAGGATTAGGCCGAGCACTGATTGGGGTAAATATGTTGTTGTCAAAACAAACCTTCTCGATATTCTGAGAAGGGAGGTCAAGAGGAAAAGGAAAGGCATTGTTGGGGTCTCGACCATAACCGATCCCTACCAGCCTGTGGAGGGCAGGTTCAAATTAACCCGTGAAAGCATAGCAATGCTTGCGGATAATGGATTCAGTGTAACTATACAGACCAAATCTCCCCTGGTTGTGAGGGATACGGATATTTTAAAAAAGCACAGGAACAGGATCGACGTGGGGTTCACAATCACCACCACTGACAACAGTAAAGCCAGGCTGCTGGAACCTGAAACGCCTTCTCCGGCATCAAGGGTGGAAGCTATCAGAAGGCTCAGGGAAAGCGGAATAGAGACATGGATATTTTTTGGTCCCATAATAAGGGGAATCAATGACACAACAGGCGATATAAGGGGTATGATTGAGGCAGCAGCAGATACCGGCTCCCGGATCATTTATGACAGATACAACCTGTACCCCGCGTCAGCAGAAAAGATGAAGTCCATGGGTATCCCCAGGGGTCTTCAGGGAGACGACAGATGGTGGTCATCAACGGTATCGGAAATCAGGAGAATGGCAGATAAATCAGGAATTATCTGCAACTCCGAGGAAGAGGAATGGCAGATGAACTACAGGTCGAGATATGGCAGCTTTTTCTGAGAGATTGGCAACTTGGCCGCTGATGCAATTCATGAGTGAGTCCCACTATTAAGGAATATTTATTTGCGAACACCATTGTTCTTAATTCCTGACAAAGGTTTAAACAATTATTCGTGATTGGTTTGGGATGAAAGTCAACAGATACGACATAATTTTGGACATAAATAACCAGACTGGAGAATACAGCGGCAGGGAAACCATTGATGTTGAGGACGCAGAACCGACAGTCGACGTGGATTCCGTAGGGCTTGCAGTCAAATCTTTAAAAGTTGATGGAAAATCACAGAAATTCACAAAGAGGGAAGACTCATTCAGAATCACAGGATTACAGAAGGTGCCGGTAAAACTTGAGATTGAATTTACCGGCCAGGTGTCTGATCTGCTCACCGGGCTCTACAGAGCGAAGACCCCTGAGGGGGAAGAGATGTACACAACCCAGTTTGAATCCACAGGAGCAAGAAGAGCCTTTCCATGTTTTGATCGACCTGACCTCAAAGCTGTATTCAGCCTGTCACTGAGGATTGATAAGGATCTGGAAGCCATATCCAATATGCCCATTGAGAAGGAAACGGCTGAACAGGGCAGGAAGACCGTTAAGTTCATGGACACCCCGAAGATGTCAACATACCTTCTGTATATCGGAGTTGGAAAATTTGACAGGATGGAATCAAAATTCCGGGATAAAAAGGTAGGAGTCGTCGCGGTCAAAGGCCACCTTGATACCACAGACTTTCCAATGAACATGACCATACGCTCCCTGGATTTCTTCGAGAGTTATTTCGGAATACCGTTCCAGCTGCCAAAGGTCGACATCATAGCGGTTCCGCAGTTTGCCGCGGGAGCAATGGAGAACTGGGGAGCGATCACATTCAGGGAGACGCTTGTGCTGGTGAACAAGTCCACCAGTTTGAGAGCAAAGAAGAGGGTTCTTGAAGTGATTGCACATGAACTCACCCACCAGTGGTTTGGCGATCTTGTGACAATGAAATGGTGGAATGATCTATGGCTTAACGAGAGCTTCGCCACCTTCATGTCATACAAGGCCGCAGACAAAATATACCCGGAATGGAAGATGTTTGACTATTTCATGCTTTCAAGGATGGAGGGGGCTCTTGACGGCGATTCACTTGAAGGATCACATCCAATAGATGTTGAAGTCAAGGATCCAGACTCAATCTCTGAGATATTTGATGAAATAAGTTATGGAAAGGGTGGAAGCATTCTGAGGATGATAGAGAATTACGTCGGCCTTGACGCTTTCAGGAAAGGAATTGAAAACTATCTGAAGGAAAATTCTTACGGTAATGCAGAGGGGGCAGCTCTTTGGAACTCAATTGCAAAATACTCCGGGGGAAACATATCAAAGATTATGGAGTCCTGGATAAAGAGGATGGGCTACCCTGTCATAGCGGTATCAAGGAAAAACGGCAAGCTTAACCTGAAGCAGGAGCGCTTCCTGCTGTCTTCCACAAAGAAGGACGACCCATGGCCAATCCCCCTTGTTGTGAGAAGGAAATCGGGGTATGAAAGCATACTTTTCAATACGGAAGGGATGGATATACAGGATTCTGCAATAATCACAGTGAACGGCAACAGGAGCGGTTTCTACCGTGTTCTCTATGACACTGTACTGTTCGATGAAGTCATAACTTCTGCAAAGGAAATGAACAGGGATGAGAAAATGGGACTTCTGAGCGACTATTTTGCATTCCTGAAATCCGGAAGAGCATCATTTGACGAATACAGAAAGGTACTGAACGCACTCTCGCAGGACGAGGAAAGACTCATAATAGAGGCAATCTCCTCTCAGCTTTACAACCTTTATCTGATAAGCCCGGACAGCGAAGAGATAAGAAAACTGGGGCGTGAGTTCCACGAATTCCATTACAGAAAACTCGCAAAGGGAAAGACATCGGAGGAAGACATGGAAACCCTTGGTGTCATAACGCAGAGGTTCGCTGTATTTGATCATAAATTTGCAGAAGACGAATCTGCAAAGTTTGGATACATAGAGGCGATAAAACCAGACCTGAGACAGGGAATTGCAATTGCCAAGGCGTTGACGTCAGCATCTCTGAAGGAAATACAGGAGAAATTCCTTTCTCTGAAGAGCGATGAAGACAGGACAAAACTTCTTTCCGCCATGGGATACCTGAAGGGTAAGGACAACTTTGAGGCAGTAATTCAGATGATAAATGAGGGGAAGGTCAAGAGACAGGATATGATCTCATACCTCAGCAGCGCGGGAATGAATCCCGGGAACAGAGAATTCATCATAGATGAACTGGAGAGAATCGTACTGATGATTGACAAGGTTTTCAAGGGCAACAACAACGCCTCAAGATATGTGGAAACGGTTCTTCCCCTGGCAGGCTTGATAAGCAGCGCCAGGACGAACACAATGGTGGTGAAAATGAAGTCCATGAAGCAGGTTCAGAGAGGTTTCACCAAGGGACTCGAGGTGCTCAGGATAAACGAGAATCTTGCAAAGAAAATAAAATAGGGGAAATGAAAACTCCCCTTAATTTTTCAGGGCTTCAATAAGTTTCGGAACCACCTGGTAAAGGTCTCCGACAATACCATAATCAGATTCCTCAAAGATTGGCGCAGATTTGTCCTTATTAACTGCTACAACGACCCTGGATCCTCTCATGCCTGCAATATGCTGAATCTGGCCTGAGATTCCAAGTGCAACGTACAGCTTTGGCCTCACTTTCTTTCCAGACAGCCCCACCTGCTTTTCCTCGCTGAGCCACTGGTAGTCGAGGCAGACAGGTCTGGATCCCGCTATCACGCCGTTAAGCATTTTTGCCAGGGGTTCAACCTTCTGTATGCCATCCTTGTTTCCCAGTCCTCTGCCGACTGAGACTATAACAGAAGCCTTCTCTATATTCTCCTCAGAAGATCTCTTCTCTATCTTCTCAAGCAACCTTATTTTGCCCGCAGGTGGGACAACTTCCTGGACAGTGGGCTCAGAAGCGGCCTCCCTGGGCTCTGTAATTCCTGGGGATACCGTAAATATCTTTGCATCTGACTCCTCCTCCAGCAGGGTCTTGCCTCCGTAGTAAAAACGCTTTGTGACAGCCTTGCCATTCTCAATTTTAATCTCACTGATCTCAGCCATAGCTTTCATTTTGGTTCCCGCAGAAATTATACCGGCAACCTCCCTTCCTATCACCGTCGATCCTATTGCAATGAGATCAAACTTGCCGCTGCTTATCAAGGACATCATGAGTGATGAGACAACCTCGGAATTCTCCTCTCCTGAAAAAACATGCACAGACACTGGCCCGTATCTGGCAAATAGATCCTTATTGCTGGATGACGAGAGGACAGAAACATCTCCGAATTCCCTGAACTTTGTAATGATCTGCGATCCAATATCGGGCGAGTCTGAGTATGCCAGGGTGATCATCTCACCGCCTCCTTAATTGCCTTTGCAACCTCCGGTACTCCCTTGTCTACATCCTCAAAGATCAGGTGCTTCCTTTCGCTCTTTGGTGCCCTGTTGGAGATTATTCTTGAATACTGTCCCGCAGCGCTTATCTTTTCAGTGTTTATGGGTTTCCTTCCTGCTGCAAGAATCTGCATTACAGGTGGTAGCCTGGGTTCGTTTATTTCCTGCGTCACTGATATGATTGCAGGAAGTGTTGCCTGAATTTTCTCATTGTTTGTATCCAGCACCTTCAGGACCTCCACCGTTCTGTCCTTCAATTCTATGGATACGGCACTGCCAAGCAGGGTTTCCCCGAGAAGTGAGGACAGCATTCCGGGAAGCAGCCCTGTGTAGGAATCAGCAGACTGATTCCCGAGCAGGATAATATCATGCGGGATTTTCTTTATCTTTTCAGCAAGCACGCTTGCGGTATTCATCGGATTATTTCCAGGATATCCGGTGAGCAGAAACCCCTCATCGGCTCCCATGGCATATGCTTCTTTTATAACCTGGGTTGCAGTCTCATTCCCATATGTTATGACTGTGACCTTGCCACCATATTTTTCCTTGATCCTGATGGCAGCTTCCGTTGCATTCTTGCTGAGGGTCTCAAATTTAAGAGAAACTCCTTTGAGAACTGGTTCCCCGGTATTAGGATCGGGTTTTATCAGTTCCAGGTCAGGCATCTGCTTCGCCAGTACTATGATTTGATACGCCATTTTTACACCATCAACTTTTCAGTATTCTGCTATCGGTTTTTATACTTTTGTCCTAACATTCAGTAAATGAAGGCGGGACGAACCCATTGCCATATAAGGTCAGTTTCGCGATCCTGTTCATGGATAGACAGTGACGTTGAGATTCCCCTGGTAATTGAATGGCGGGGTCATCACAGTAAACACTATGGTCGCAGAATCTCCAGGCGATATGGAAACCGGAAGCTGATTCTGTAAACTCACAAGAGTGAAGCCTGGGGTATTCACAGATATGCCGGAAATTGAATGATCAGTATTTCCGGAATTCTTGATTATAAAAGAGAAACTGTATGCGCCTGACGATTGCATCGTATGGATATTCTCCTGTATGTACCTGACCTGAGGCCCGAAATAGCCAGCCCCGGGAGGATAGTGAACGTCAACCACTAACCACATCACGTTCACTGTGTTCTGGGACTGTTCACCGGTTACCACAAAAAAACCGGATACTGTTATGATGACGAGCACCACCGCGATGGTCAGGTTCTTTCTTTTTTGTCTGAATTCCTCGCTGTAACCTGACTCCTTGGGTTCCATTACAAGTAAATGCAGGGGAAGATAAATAAATCATCGCTAATAGCACAAAAAGATCAGGAATTATATATGGGGAAATGAATCGATACTGCCGTCATACTCCGAAAATTTATATCTCGCAGAAGATAACTAACAGCAATGGCAACTCCTATCACCAGTCCCACTCTTGTATTCATAAGCAACACCGAGCTGATAATAGACTATGTTCTTTCTTTCTCAATAGCAATCTTCGTGTTCCTCTGGTGGTACAGGTCATACAGCAGAATGGGCATAACCATTGGTAAGATGGCCAGGTATGCCTGGCACAACTGGGCCAGAATGATCAAGCAGGCCCTGTTGTACGGGTTTTTTCACAAGAAAAACATCAAGAACAGGTACGCAGGGATAATGCACGTGCTCATATCATACGGTATTCTTATCCTTTTCATAGCCACGGCACTTATCGCACTGTCCCACGACATACTGAAACCTCTCATTCACCAGGGAATTCTCGTCGGGGACTTCTACCTCAACTTCGAAGTGTGGGCAAACATCGGCGGGGTAATGCTCATCGCAGGAATAATAATGGCATTCGCCAGAAGGATCCGGAAGAAAACAAAACTGGATACTAAAAACGAGGACTATATTGTTCTTTTGGGGTTGCTGCTGATGGCCATCGAGGGGTTCTTTCTCGGTGCACTGAAAATATACCTGTTCAGGGAATCCTTTGATGTCTACAGATTTGTTGAATGGCCCCTGAGTTACCTGTTTGCGCCCACAAGCTTCAGCACAGGTGTTGAGATTTACAGAATAATGTGGCTTGTTCACGTCATTAACGGATTCCTTCTTGCGGCATATCTTCCCTTCTCTAAACTTGCGCACATGGCCCTTGCCATGGTTATGATAAGCGAGAAGAAGATAAATAAGCGCGGGGAGATGCCGACACCCTTTTTGCTTTCCGAGGCACTTGAAACGGGAAACTTTGATATCAAGGTCGGTACAAAAACAATCATGGATCTGACCGCTCTCCAGAAGATCGACGCCCTGGCATGTACGGATTGCGGAAGGTGTGAGAGAGCGTGCCCTGCGGCTATTGCAGGTACTGATCTGAGTCCAAGGGCAGTGGTACAGAACATAAAGAAAAACGTCTATGGGAATGCAGAGATGATGCAGGTAGTCCTCTCGGAAAATGCCACATGGTCTTGCACAACCTGCCAGGCGTGCGTGGAGGAATGTCCAGTTCTAATTGATCCACAGTCGTTTGTCATGGATGTCAGGAAAAACCTTGTCATGGAGAACAGGATCGGCAAGCAGGCGGTTGGTTATTTCAACAACCTGACAAGCGCCCAGAATCCGTTCGGCAACAGCCCTTCAGACAGGGATAAGCTGCTGGATGTTGCCCCGAAATACGAGGATGGCATGGAATATCTCTACTGGGTGGGATGCATGGGTGCATTCGATCCCAGAGACAATAAGACAGCCAGGACAATTCTCGGTCTTCTGAATAAGGCGGGAGTGAACTACGGAATTCTTGGATCAGAGGAAAAATGCAATGGTGAAACTGCAAGGAGAATGGGGGAGGAAGGCAGATTCCAGGAACTTGTCCTTCAGAACATAGAGACTTTCAAGAATCATGGGGTGAAGAAGATAATAACGGCCTGCCCGCACTGTTACAATACCTTCAGGAATGAGTACCCCAAATTTGGACTGGATGTGGAAGTGATTCATCACAGCAAGCTCCTTGCGGACCTTATTGAAAAGGGAAAACTTTCCGTCAAAAAGACTTCTGACAACATAACCCTGCATGATCCATGCTACCTTGGCAGAATCAATAACGATTACGAAAACACCAGACTGGTTGTAAGATCTTCAGCAAATCTCACCGAGATGGAAAAATCAAGGGAAAAGAGCATGTGTTGTGGTGCAGGAGGCGGAAATTACTGGTACAAGGTTGAAAGCCAGGACTCAATAAGCCAGATAAGACTGAAGCAGGCACTTGAAACAGGAGCAAAGAAACTTGCGGTGGCCTGTCCTTTCTGCATGCCAATGCTCGAGGATGCCTCAAGGACTTTAAATGTGGAGGACAGGATCCAGATAAAAGATATAGCGGAACTGATTGACGAGAATCTCATTGAATGATTAAACGGCAATCATAACCGGACCGGACGGGAGTATTAAGAACCAGAGAATAGGCTATTTTAGTGCAAAAGGATAATAATATCTAAAATGTAAACATCAACTATCATGAAAGAAAATAAAGATGTCTTTATAGTGGACTACAGGAGAACGCCGTTTTCCAGATCCAGGCCGTCTGATCCTGAGCGGGACGTTTTCAACTCGGTCAGAATGGACGAACAGCTGGGAAAACTCTACAAGAACCTTGTTACAAGAAATGGAATCAGGGCAGAAGACATTGGCGATGCAATTTCGGGATGTGCACTGCAGGCTGATGAAAACTGGATGTATGGCGGACGGCACCCGGTACTCGTAGGAGGTCTTCCGGTGACTGTGCCTGCAATGGCACTGGACCGCGCATGTTCATCATCGCTCAACGCAATTGGAATCGGATACATGGAGATCAGGTCAGGTTTCTCTGATGTGGTTCTGGCCGGCGGTATGGAACACATGACACATGTTCCGCTTTCAAACAATCCGCACGTTAAACCAAACATTAAACTTCTTGTGAGGCCGGAATTTGCAAAACTGGATATGAATACCGGATATTCAATGGGTCTGACTGCGGAAAAACTGGCTGATCTCAGAGGTATAGCGCGCGAGGATATGGACAAATTCTCCCTGAGAAGCCACAAACTGGCAAGTGAAGCTCTCAGCAGTGGATACCTGAGGGAAGAGATAGAACCTGTCACCGCCGAGATAGGCAACGAAATGGTCGATATAGACAAGGATCAGAGCATAAGGGCTGACGCTACCATAGAACAGATGGCCAGGCTGCAGCCTGCATTCAAGACCAATGGAAAGGTGACTGCAGGGAATTCATCACCTTTGAACGCCGGGGCATCTGCCACACTTATTGCATCGGAGGACAAGGTGAACGAATATGGTCTGAAGCCTCTTGCCAGAATAGTGTCAATGGGCTGGGCCGCTGTGGAACCGTCAATCATGGGCGAAGGCCCTGTTCCTGCATCAAAAAAAGCCCTGAAGAACGCTGGGCTGGAGGTCGATGATATCGATTTCTGGGAAATAAACGAGGCGTTTGCCACCGTGGTCATTAATGCAATGAACGAACTCGGAATAAAGGAGGAAAGGGTCAACATACATGGTGGTGCGATAGCGATCGGGCACCCCCTCGGGGCATCCGGAGCCAGACTTGCAGGAACTCTGGCAAGAACACTCAAGGAAAAGGGAAAGAGATACGGACTGGCAACTCTGTGCGTTGGCGGCGGACAGGGATTCTCCATGATACTTGAAAGAGCGTGATTGTATGGATTTCGAATTCACGGAAGATCAGCAGAAGATGAGAGAAAAAGTGCGGGAATTTGCACAGAGGGAGTTCACCCCTGAACTGGCAGCCAAATTTGACAGGGAAGAGAAATATCCGGAGGAACTCAGGAAAAAGTCCTTTGATGAAAAGATAATCGACTACAGTGATCCATGGAAGGTTCTGATAGCCATAGAGGAACTGTGCAGGGCAGATGCAGGACTTGGGATATCTGCAACCGTCCCTTATTTCGGCGAAGAGATCATTTCGCTCTTCGGCAGCGATTACCTCAAGGAGAAGTATCTTGCTGCGGTCAACGATGGAAAAGCCATAATGGGGCTTGCAGTCACGGAACCCGGTGGCGGCAGTGACGTTGCCGGAATCAAGACATTCGCAACAAAGAAGGATGGAAAATACATAGTTAACGGCGGAAAAATGTTCATCACCAACGGTACGATTGCAAATTTCTTTGTATCACTCATCAGGACCTCAAACGAGGAAAAGCGGCATCACGGCCTCAGCGTTCTTGTCATTGAATCATCATTCCCAGGCTTCAAGTCAACCAAACTGAGGGGCAAACTTGGAGTAAGGGCAACAGATACTGCGGAACTGCAATTCAACAATATGGAAGTGCCAGAGGCGAATCTTGTTGGAGAAGAGGGTAAAGGGTTCTATTATGTCATGACGTTCTTCAACATCAGCAGGATCTTTGTGGCAGGTCAGGGTATTGGTATTGCACAGGGGGCATATGACAGAGCCCTCAGAATAATAAAAAGCAGGGGACCTGCTTATTCCAGCAATGAGGAAATACAGTTTGCACTTGCAGACATGGCAACACACATAGAAGCAGCAAGACTCATAACATATAAAGCAGCATCATTCCTTTTCAACTTCAAGCCTGATCCCATGGAGACAAGCATGGCAAAGAAATACGCAGCGGAAACGGCAGTTTACGTTGCTGAAAAGGCGCTGGAGATAACCGGCATTGAAGGCATCTCGTCCGATCTTGAAAGATTCTACAGAGACGCGAAGATACTTGAGATCTGGGAGGGAACCAGCGAGGTTGAGAAGCTCATAATAGCAAGGAGTATAATGAAGGGAGGCGAGAACTGATATGGAACAGGAAGAAATGAAGATGCTCAGGGAAAACATAGACGAATTCTGCACGAGAAACATAGCAGACATAGCGCTCAAAATAGAGAATACAGGAATCCCTCAGGATCTTGTTACAAAACTCGCCAGCCAGGGATTCCTGGGCGCAAGGATTAACCCGGAAAGCGGAGGTTCAGGACTTGACGAGGATTCATACCGTATTGTGCTCGAACGCACTGCCAGGTCATCCCCCTCAGTAGCAATGCTCATATTCCTTGAAAATTCCATATTTTTTCCCCTGTATCATCACGATGGAACCGCACTCAGGGAGATCGCCTCCGGAACCAGAAGAGGAACTGCATGCATATTTGATTACCTGTCGGGTCAGGAGGACTCAGTCGACATGAAATCAGGAAAGGCTCATGGCAGGGTGAAGTACTGCCTCATGCCGGACTCTGAATACTTCCTGGTTCCGTCTGACGGATCCCTGTATATTGTGAATGGAAAGCCCAGGCAGAATCCACTGCCAAGGCTGGGATTCCGGGGACTGGCGTATTCAGGACTGGAATTTGATGGATCAGATGCCGAGAAAATTGGTGAGAAAGCACACGCAATGATTGATGAGGTAATTGCAGCAGCCTCGAAGGATATCGCGGCAATAGCAATAGGCATGGCCGGTGCCACCATAGACAAGGCAATGGAATACTCGAGGGTCAGAACCACCTTCGGCAGGCCGCTCAAGGATTACGGGCCGGTGGCTTTCAATCTCTCAGATCTCAAGGCTCAGATAGACGAGGCAAGGAACCTTCTCTACTCTGCAAGTTCAGATCCACTGGCGATCAAAATAATGGCCATAGAACTTGCAAGGAAGTCATCAAGACTTTCACTCCAGATACATGGCGGGTACGGATACCTTGAGGACTTTGGTGTGGAGAAATTCTACAGGGATGCCATGTCACTGTCCGTTTTCTTCGGAACAAGGGGCGAAGACCTGAAGACCCTCTCAAAGAAAATGTATGGAGAGACAGCGGGTATTATCTGATTTTTTTCGGAATCCCGCTTCCCATTATTTTGTCAAACTGTTCCTCATTTATTTTTCCTGTTTTAAGGGCGAGCTCTTTTATTGAATGGCCTGTATGCAGTGCTTCCTGGACTATCTTTGCAACACTGTCATATCCAAGGTAAGGATTGAGCAGGGCAGCCGATCCAAAGCTCTTAGACAGATGGTCCCTGCACACCTTTTCCTCACCCTCCAGTCCTTCAACGAGCTTTGTGCGGAACATCCTCATTCCGGTGGTCATTATATCAATGGCCCTGTTGAGTTCAAAATCGATGTTCGGCATCATCACGTTCAGCTCCAGCTGTCCGGCCTGGACCGAGTAATTGACAGCGGTCTGAGCACCCAGGACTGAATAGCATATCATGTTCATCGCCTCCGCAATGGAGGGATTGATCTTTCCAGGCATTATGGAAGAACCCTGCTGCACGGCGGGTATCCTGATCTCATGAATTCCAGCACCGGGTCCAGAATAAAGTAGACGTATATCGTTTGCAATCTTGTTGAGGTCGAGGGCCAGATTTGCGACGGAATTCATGGCTCTAGAGAAATCGCTCTGGAATTCCATGATGCCGGGCAGATTATCACTGGGCCTGAACGCTATTCCGGTGATTCTGGAGATTTCAGCAACGACATTTTTCTGGTAGTCGGGCGCTGTATTGATGCCAGTTCCAACAGCGGTCCCGCCTATGTTCAGATCAAGCAGGTATTCTACGGAACGATCTATCTCGTCATAGCATCTCTGCATTGCATAGGCATAGGCACTCATCTCTATCCCAAGGGTTACAGGAGCAGCATCCTGAAGATGCGTCCTTCCAGGTTTTACGATGCCTCCCAATTCCACTGCCTTTTTCATGAATGCATCATGAAGCATTTTCAATTCCGGCAAAAGTTTCAGAATCTTCTTAACGGACGTGACTCTTATCATGGTTGGATAGACATCGTTTGTGGACTGGCTCATGTTCACATGATCATTGGGATGGATGAACTCGTAATCCCCCTTTTTCCTTCCGGCCATTTCAAGGGCCACATTGGCGATGACCTCGTTTGCATTCATGTTATATGAGGTGCCGGCGCCGGCCTGGTAAACGTCAATCATAAAATCAGAGTGGTGATCGCCTGCTATTATCCTGTCGCTTGCCTTCACTATGAGGTCCTTTTTTTCCGCATCCAGTTTTTTCCCCAGAAAATTGGCAATGGCGGCAGATCTCTTGATCTGCACAATCGACTCTATATGATCAGAATCAGCCCTGAGCCCGGATATCCTGAAATTCTCAATGGCTCTGTATGTATTTATTCCATAGTAGACATCATCCTCAATCTTCACTTCCCCTATTACATCTCTTTCAGTCCTTGCCATGTATGATGAATCTCAGTAAATTATAAAAACAGTGAGTCTAATTAGAATCAGCCACGGTTGCTTCGTTCAATTTTATGAAGTTTCTCTGGGGGTAGAAAATCATACCACAACCACAGATACAATAATCAAAATCATCTGATATAAATATTAGGTTAATTCTTCTAAGTCCAAATATATTAATAGAATCTTGAAATATCCGAGTTCAAGGAAATGTTTAATATGTCAGACAACGAAATAGTATTCCGAGTTGCCGGTGCTGCCGGGGATGGTGTGCAGTCGGCGGGTCTCATAATGGCTAAAACTTTTGCAAGGAGCGGCCTGTACGCCGTTACATACAACTATTACCAGGATATTGTCCGTGGCGGTGAAAGCTGGTATCAGGTGCGCGCCTCACCAAAGAAGGTGCGGAACCAGGGCGACGGGCTCGACATACTTGTTACTCTGAATGAGGACGGGCTCTTAAGGCACACAAACCCGAACATAAATGAGGGAGGCGCATCGCCACTTTCTGGAATAGCAATATTTGATGAATCAATAACAAATTATGAAAAACAGCAGAAAGTGGATTACAGGCCAATGCCGCTCTCAACCATTGCAGGAAAATACTCGAAGAATCCCCTGCTCAAGAATACGGTTGCACTTTCTGCCGCCGCCGCATCAATCGGCATTGATTTCGAAGTGATGGCAGAGGTGATCAAGGAGACATTTGGCAACAAGGGGGCGGTTGCAGATCAGAACGTACAGGCTGCGAAGGAGGGTTATGATTACTTCAAGGCACATTATCCCCCCTATGGGAAAAAGCTGGATTTCTCAAAGAGAAAACTCTACCTTGTTGGCGGGGGCGAGGCAGTAGGATTCGGTGCAGTGAAGGGCGGATTGAAGATGTATACGGCATATCCAATGACGCCAGCCTCATCATGCCTGCATTACCTTGCATCACATGCCAGAAAGTACGATCTTTTTGTGAAGGTATCTGAGGACGAGATATCCGCCATCAACATGGCTATAGGTGGAAACTATGCAGGCGTCAGGGCAATGACAGGATCCTCCGGAGGAGGATTCGCACTGATGACGGAAGCCGTCGGTATGGCTGCAATGCTGGAGATTCCTCTGGTCATATATGAGGCCCAGAGGTCAGGGCCGTCCACAGGACTGCCAACAAAGACTGAGCAGGGCGATCTGAATCAGGTGATGGGGGCGTCACAGGGGGATTTCCTGAGGATAATTTTCGCCCCACGGAATGTAATGGAGGCCGCAACGCTGACAGCAGAGGCGCTCAACGTTGCAGAGCGTTTTCAGACACCCGTATTTGTGATGGTAGATCTGTATCTTGCCGAACACAGCGAGACCGTTGAGAACCTGAACTTCGACTTCAGAATAGACAGGGGGGATAGGCCCAAGGACGGACAGGCAAATTATAAACGTTACCTCATAACAGACACAGGAATATCTCCGCGAGCCGTGCCTGGCCAGGAAGGTCTCATGCACAATGAGGACTCAGATGAACACAACGAATACGGGGAAGTAGTGAGCGATGCGGTGACAGATCCCAGGGACAGGATCAAGATGATGGAGAAGAGGATGAGGAAGATGCAGACTTACATCAAGGAAATGCCGCCTACAGAGACATACAGGGCAGACGACGCTGAATACCTGGTGTTCCAGTGGGGTTCGACACAGGGGGTTGTGGAAGAGGCGATCGATCTGCTGAGAAATAAGAATATAAAGGTTGGCGCAGTGGAGATAAACAGGGTATTTCCTATGAACCCAGACATAGGGAAAATCATAAAGTCAAGAAAGAAGATTATCGTTGTGGAGAACAATTACAGCGGGCAGTACAACAGCCTGCTGAAATCGAGGTTCCTCTGCCAGACCGAGCTGATTACCAAATACGACGGAGAGTCATTCTTCCCGGGCGAACTTGCAACTAGCATTGAGAATGCAATAAAGAGGTGAAAAAGATGATAACTGTAAATGATTTTAACGGAAAGGTAAAGCCTGACTGGTGTCCTGCGTGCGGGAACTTTTCCCAGCTGACTGCAATCAAGGGAGCTTTAACGGAACTTCAGATCGAACCGAAGAACACTGTTATTGTCTCAGGTATCGGGTGTTCAAGCAATCTGCCTGAATTCATCAGGGCATATGGTTTCCATGGTCTCCACGGGAGAGTTCTTCCGGTCGCCTCAGGCATCAAGTGGGCAAATTCAGATCTAACCGTAATAGGATACGGTGGTGACGGCGACGGATTCTTCGAGGGTACCCAGCACTTCTTCCACACCGCGAAGAGGAATGTTGACATAACCTACATTGTTTCGGACAATCAGATATTCGGTCTTACAACAGGTCAGGCATCACCCACATCTGAGATAGGATTTGTGACCAAGTCGACACCCGATGGAAACATAGAGAAACCCGTCAACCCACTGACATTCGGGCTTGCAGCTGGAGCAACATTTGTCGCTAGGGCTTTCTCAGGTGATCCCAAACACCTGACGGAGATCATCAAAAGGGGAATACAGCACAAGGGCTTCTCATTCATAGATGTGATGAGCCCATGTGTCACCTTCAACAAGCTGAACACCTATGACTATTTCAGGAAACGCGTCTACAAGTACGAGGCCAAGGACCTGAAAGATTTCACTGCAGCATACCAGATATCCGAGGAATGGGGCGATAAGATACCCATAGGCATCTTCTATGAGGTTGAGTCCAAGAGGTACGAGGAAATGGATCCTGTAGAGGCAGAGGGTCCGCTTGTGAAGCACCCTGTATACAGCGTGAAGGATGAGGACCTGGAAGAGTTTGCCTGAAGTCGGTATCGTCACTGGAAGTACTTCCGACATCCCTTCCAAATTTTTTTGTAAGTGATAGCAAATAGTTTGTGGATATTGAACAGACATCACGCGGGGATATATTCAAGACCAACAATTTCAGACTCTCCGCATGTCTGACATATATGCGAAATATCTTCTTCTCCGTTTGTCAAGTCTTTCAATACAAGTCTTCAGAAATCTGTCAGACAAATTAAAATCGGGGGAGTTGATTTTGATTTATGAACAAAGAAAATGCAACTCCCCAAATAAGGAATGCAAGGGCAGCAAAAAAGTTTTTCTCATCTTCCCTGAAATCTGTATTCCCCGATGGAGGTCCGCAGTGCAGGTATTCTTCCGGGGATATTGTGAGAGTGATAAGGAATGCAATATCCCTCAACGAGTACATCGAAACGTATGTGAGGAACAGCACATATATGCGAACTCCTTCCGG
>JBMFWA010000015.1:0-34130 GCA_049965715.1 Thermoplasmata archaeon | reverse complement strand
ACCCCCTTCAATTCTTCATTTAATATATATCTAACACTATAGGACAACTTTGTCTCGTTATTTAAGGGGGCAGACCACCTTCCTTTAATATTGTTCCTCTGTTATTTTCTTAATATCAACCTTCTTGGTGAGCTTCTTTGAATAAGTTGTGCAATAATAGTCAACGTACGTTACTGATTCTGGTTTGAGCTTTTTTATTATAACTGAATCATCGATAACATCGACAATAACCTCAGAATATTCTTTGATTCCGATCTTATCTCTGATTTCTTTAGGTATGTCTACTTGCCCCCTAGGTCCAACAATGGTCTTCTTTTCCACACTGTTGTTATAAGTATAACCTACACATATACATTGTCAATACGTGACGTTCCAACTTCTCTCTCTTCTTTTGTAGAATGTCCTTTTGCCATGCAGAAAGGCACTCAATTGTTCACAATTCTTTACAAGTACGGTAATTCTTAATTTCGGATGTTTAGACAGGTAAGAAAGAGTGTGTTTCGCTCTGAAAGGACAATTTCAATTAAAATTAAACCTTTTTTCACAGTTTTTGGGAAAGCATGAAATCCCCATTCAAATTGCTTTCAGAAATTATTTACAATTTTTGTGCAGTACAAGCTTCTACAAACAAGTGACTCTTGTAGTGACGATAAACCCAAGAAAAAAACTAGATTTCTAAATTTGTGTTATTCCAGGATATATTACAAAATGAGCATCTTTCATATATTGCCGGTTAATCCCTTATAACAGAGGCGGAGGTTGTCGAGCTAGGTTAAAGGCGATGGATTTAGGGTCCATTCCCGTAGGGGTTCGCCGGTTCGAATCCGGCCCTCCGCATCGTTCTAAATTAATCCATTGAACCAAGTAAAAGTTTCATATAAGAGCCATTAGAGGCAATACCAGCTTTATCGAACGTTTTATTCTTTAGATAACAATTCATCCACGCCACAGGCTCGGTGGTTTTCCTCCTCAAAACATTATAAGATTATTGACTCCTTGTCAATGTTACGTCCCTCTATTCCCAACTTTTCAGTTTCAACCACCAGACCGTTGTAAAGCTTTGCCTTCTCGTTGCGGCTGTATGCAGAAGCCGTGACCCTGCCTATGGCATCTCCTTTCAGAATACCGCTGCCACTTGTGCCTGTGGAAATAATGAGGTTCAGTGACCTGAAAATGTATGGAGTTTTGTCTATGGTGTTGTAAGAATAGTAACCTGCCCATTTAGACGTCACCTTACCGGTGCGTATTGATGGAACGTATGACTGTGCAATCTGGTAGAGGCTCAGATTATAGAAGTCATCTTCAGCTTCAGGATTCTCGCTGAACGAGAAGTCCCTTCCGATATCATCCGCCACGCCCACCCAGAATGACTTTTCTTTCGGGGCAGGTCTGAGATATACTCCCCTGGAAGGTAAAATCGTAAAGGGATAAATCTTTGAATCAGTGTATGGCGACTGGGATATCATATCCTGAACCTGTCCTCCTGTTACCTGGAAAATCTGTCTCTTCTTAGGTCTGACATGACTGTCTATCCCCAGGGGATCAAGCAATCCGGTTGTCCAGACATCTGTAGCGAAAAGAAACTCTGCAGCGCTTATCTCGCCTGAGTTCGTGGTCAAGCTCGAAACGGTCTTGTCCTGCCATAAAAATGGCTCTCCAGGATAATTTAACGGATTCACGGGAGTCAAGTTGAGTTTTTCAACATTCGTGTTGAATTTAAATTCAACGCCCATTTCCCTCAGTTTGCCATAGTAAAAATTACAGATGAGGTCCGGGTCAATAATTCCGCAGTTTTCACCGAGTATTCCCATGTCAATATTCTTCAAGCCCATGACCCTGGATTGTTCATCGTTCTGATCAAGCACAAGAAATTCATCCCTTGACATATCCGATCTGTCATAAAATTTCAAGGCTGTTTTTGATGACAGCTCTCTCAGTGATTCTGCCCTCTTATCGTCTTCGCTTAAGAGAAACAGATAACCCACGAATTTCATTCCCAGATCGAATCCGGTTTTCGTCTGAACATCCCTGTAAAAGGCGATGGTGCTATTGGAAAGCCTGAAATTGATGTCCGAGGTGAAAAGGTCTCTGAACCCGGCAGCGCTCTTTGCTGTATTGCCCTGTGCAAAAGTGGGAGCTCTGTCAATGATCGTAATCTCAAGATCGGGATTTTCCTCCTTTATATGAAAAGCAGATGAGAGTCCAGTGATTCCAGCGCCTACTACTAATAAGTCTGGGGAAGACATAGAAACTTAAGAGGTATCACCCTTTAGTTAATATTCGTTGCCTAACCGGACTCTTAAGTCACATCATTCCGGTTTCCGTTTTCTGCCAAATGGGGAGCAGAATTGTTTATATTCGTAGAAATACACCGATGATCTGTATTTTTATAGTAAATATTTCTAATTCACTATTTTAATATACCGATGATCAATTATGAGGTTATGGCAATCGGAGAGACTATAATCCTTAGAGTAGCTGAGGCAAACTCAACTGACCCGGGCATGTCAAGGGTAAGATTAGATGAAGATTCACGCGTAACTTTAGGTGCTGAAATAGGCGACGTCGTGGAGATCGAGAAAACCAAGAAAACAATTGGAAGGGTATTCAGAGCAAGGCCCGAGGATGAGAACAAGGGAATAGTCCGCATAGATGCGGTCATGCGAAATAACTGCGGCGTTTCAATTGGCGATAAGGTTAAGGTGAGAAGAGTCCAGGTTGAGGAAGCAAAGAAGATCACCCTGGCCCCCATAATCAGGAAAGATCAGAGACTGAAATTTGGAGAAGGGATAGACGAGTTTGTTCAAAAGGCCCTCATTAGAAGGCCAATGCTTGAAGGCGATAATATCAGCGTCCCCGGTCTTACACTGGCCGGCCATTCCGGCCTCCTCTTTAAGGTTGTCAAGACGCTCCCCGCAAAGATTCCTGTAGAAGTTGGCGAGCAGACAAGAATCGAGATCAGAGAGGAGCCAGCATCTGAACTGCTCGAAGACGTATCCAGAATCAGTTACGAGGACATTGGAGGGCTTTCAGAGCAGTTGAGTAAGGTGAGGGAAATCATAGAGCTCCCCCTCAAGCATCCTGAACTGTTCGAAAGACTGGGTATCTTTCCCCCGAAAGGCGTCCTGCTTTATGGACCGCCAGGAACCGGAAAGACACTCATTGCAAGGGCTGTTGCCAATGAAACAGGCGCCAATTTCATTTCTATAAACGGACCCGAAATAATGAGCAAGTATTACGGTCAGAGCGAACAGAAACTTAGAGAGATATTCACCAAGGCTGAAGAATCTGAGCCGTCGATTATCTTCATCGATGAGATTGATTCCATCGCTCCGAAGAGAGAAGAGGTCCAGGGAGAGGTGGAAAGAAGAGTTGTAGCCCAGCTTCTCACCCTTATGGACGGTCTGAAGGAAAGGGGGCATGTCATAGTGATAGCGGCAACAAACAGGATAGAGGCGGTGGACCCCGCGCTCAGAAGACCGGGAAGGTTTGACAGGGAAATCAATATTGGTGTGCCCAGCAAGAACGGACGGAAAGAAATCATCGCAATACATACAAGAGGCATGCCAATGGGAATAGACGAGGCAAGCAAGAACAAGTTCCTCGACAAGATTGCGGACTTAACATACGGATTTGTGGGGGCAGATCTCGCAGCACTGGCCAGGGAAAGCGCCATGAACGCACTGAGACGCTACCTTCCCGAAATAGATCTGGACAAGCCGATACCTGCTGAAATCCTTGAGAAGATGCAGGTTACGGAGAACGACTTCATGGAAGCGCTCAAGGCGATTGAACCGAGCAGCCTCAGGGAGGTCACAGCCGAAATTCCCAATGTCAAATGGGATGACATTGGAGGACTGGAAGCGGTCAAGACAGAACTGAAAGAAGCTGTGGAACTGCCATTGCTCAACCCTGATGTATTCAAGAAACTCGGAATTCGGGCTCCCAAGGGCTTCGTCCTCTACGGGCCCCCTGGTGTTGGAAAGACCTTACTTGCCAAGGCTGTTGCAAGCGAAAGCCAGGCGAACTTCATCTCCATAAAAGGGCCGGAGGTCCTGAGCAAATGGGTTGGGGAAAGCGAGAAAGCCGTGAGGGAAATCTTCAAGAAGGCAAAGCAGGTTGCGCCCTGTATAGTGTTCCTTGACGAGATTGACTCGATCGCGCCTAAAAGGGGCAGCTACGGTGATTCAGGCGTTACGGAAAGAATCGTGAATCAGCTTCTCACATCCCTGGACGGGATAGAGGTGCTCCAGGGCGTTGTCGTTATAGCGGCTACCAACAGGCCGGACATACTGGACAACGCACTGCTGAGGGCCGGAAGATTTGACAAGCTCATCTACATCCCGGCACCGGACAGGGACAGCAGGCTGAAGATCCTTCAGGTGCACACGGCAAACATGCCGCTTGGAAAGGATGTCAAGCTTGACGTGATAGCAGACCAGACTGAGGGCTACGTTGGATCAGATTTGGAAAACCTCTGCAGGGAGGCAGGAATGATGGCATACAGGGAAAACCCTGAAGCTTCACAGATCATGCAGCGGCACTTCGAAAAGGCCATGAAGACTGTGAAGCCCTCCGTGGACGAGAACGTGATAAAGTTCTACGAAAACATATCCGCAAATCTGGGAAAGACAATAAGGGAGAGGAAGAAGGACATAGAGGATCTTGGACTCTACCAGTAGTCTGAGAACTTTTAATAGTTCCTTCACATTCTTTTTTCATGAAAAAATATCTGTTTGACCTGATCTCCAAGGATGTTGTCACCACTTCGGGACAGATGATAGGGAAGGTTCATGATTTTGTATTTGACACTGATCGCGGTCAGATAGTGAGTGTGCTTGTGGAACCGCTGAGGGAGATTAACGTGAGGGAGTTCCAGAAGGACGCAGAGGGATTCTATTCCGTTTCTCTGAGAAATATAACTTCCATGGAGGATTTCGTGGTTGTTGATCCGTCAATCAAATAACATTTCTTCAGACACGTGCAATTATCAGCATCTGTTATGGCCGTTAATTGACTGCGGGAGAGTCAGAAACATATCTCAGTATGGCGGCAAGACCGCCAAAGGCTTTCTTCAGAAGCTTTCCCTCCTCGCTCTCCTCTGAAATGAGTTCCACTCTGGCACCGGATGCCTCTGCAAGCTTGAAGAGGTAATCTACAAGATCTTCCTTCTCCTGGAGTATCATGGGCGTGGAACACTTTGGACAGTTTACAGGCTCATCCTTCTCCTTATGCAGTTCTACCTCATTTCCGCATGAAGGGCACTTGTAGAGCAGCCTGTATTTGTTAAGCCCTTCTGAGATCAGGACTAGATCAACCTTCTTCTCCTGAAGTCCCTTGACCACTGCACTCTCACCATATATGCCAAGGCCTCCGTTCACCTTGCTTATTTCAAGCATAAAACGATCCATCAGATCCTTCTCTCTGGAAATCTGCATGTCTTTTATGGTCCCCGAAGCCTTCTCCACGAGCTCCCTGAGTCCGGTCTCGTCAGTGTAGCCTATGTCGAACGGATCAGCCATTTTCTTCTTTATCTCTGGTCTGAGGTAATCCTTCTCAAGGAAATACTCTTTGGTTGCACCGGGCCCTCCGATGAACACTGCCTTCATCTCCCTGATTTTGGGCATGAATGCATTGTTTGCGATCTCTCCGATCTTCTTGAAGAATTCATGCGCAGCGATTTCAATGAGCCTCTCGTATCGTCGGGATGACTGCCCTCCTTGATGGTGCTTGCTGGGCACAAGAGACTGCTCGTTTGAGACAACCTCGATGCTCGTTCCATTGAGGAAACCGATGGTGGCCTCTTTTCTGTCGATCACAATGAGGCCATAAATCTCTTTGTTCTCCAGCTGTACCTTGAGCTGCTCAAGATGGAAGACGGAATCGCATTTATACATGAACGTCTGAATTGGATCAGGCGGTTCAATGATCTTTGTGAACATCTCAGTCTGGTCGCCTCTCGTGGCCACGTGCCCGACGAAGAAAACAAGACCATGCTCAGGCGGAGACTTATAGTACTTCAGTCGCGACATTATGGATTCAATTGCAGCAAGAACATTCTTTCTCGTTGACTTGGACTTTATGTTTGACGATGTGGAGTATTCCTCTCTAAGATACTGGATGACATCGTAAATCTGCTTGTCCGGCGGAATGTAGAGCGAGATCAGTTCTGTGCCTCTGCCCTTCTGTTCTGCAATTTCCTGGATCGCCCTTTTGAACTCGTACTTCCTGATCTGTAGATCGCCATCGGACATTTCAATAGAAAGTTTATGAATGTATATAATGCTAATCCTACAGCCTGCCAAAATCCATTTTTTTCTCACAGATCTTGTCAGGATATGGGGAATCCAGTTATTCTCCCCTGTCCGGACTGGCAATCTGATCAGTGCACCAGGCAGGGTGAGGAATCGCTTACTTTTTATCTGTTACCGTGTTCTCACCAGCATGAAGACCGCAGTCATCTCACTTGGTGGTTCCATAATTTCAGGCGATCCACTTGACTTCGAACTTATCCTTTCCCTGAGCAGGAAACTCCAGTCCATGGATGATTTTGACCATCTTGGCATCGTTGTCGGCGGTGGCAAACTTGCAAGATCCTACATCGAGAAGCTCAGGGAGTTCGGGATTAATGAGAATATCCTTGACGAGATCGGCATCAATGCCACCAGGATGAACGCACTTTCCATTGCATCGTTTTTTGAAAATTCAAATACAAAGATACCGGAGACAGTCAATGAGGCTGCCGAACTGATGCAGATATACAGGTTTGTTGTCATGGGTGGTACCGAGCCCGGACACACGACCGATACGGTCGCGGCACTTCTTGCAGAAAGGACAAACTGCAAGATTCTAATAAACGGTACCTCAGTGGACGGTGTCTACGACATGGACCCGAAGAAACACCCGGACGCAAAGAAGATAGCCAGCATAAGCTATGCGGACGCCATATCACTTTCAAGCAGGAGTTCAACAGGTGCAGGACCCAATGTGTTCATGGACATCACATCACTGAATATTGCCATGCGATCGAAGATCAAGGTCTTTGTGATAAACGGCAGGATCCTGCCTGAATATGAATCAATACTCAAACACGAGACCACAGACGGAACAGTAATAGGTTGAATATTCAAGTCCTCTCCATTCTGAACTGTCCGTGAAGAACAGGTACCCTGATCACATCAATTCTTGATTCGATCTATTTTCAACAGGAGCTTCTCGCCCTCGATGTCCCATGATCTCTGATCCGCATAGGAGCCGATCCTTATCTCTTTCGCCAGGGTCTCCCGCGTCAGCTGGTCCCTGAACCTGTTGAGCGATTCAATCACGTTTGGAGAGCCGTCGAGAAGAATCATGATCTGTTCGTCGTAGTTAAGGTTCATTTCCTTCCTCATCACCTGTATTCTGCGAATTATTTCTCTTGAAATTCCCTCATAAACCAGATCCTGATCAATATGTGTGTTGACAAACAGCTCGACGCCGGTTCTTTCATCCCTGGAGTATGCATATCCCTCTGCAGGCACTTCCTTTATGATGAAGCATTCCGAAGGTAGGGGTTTATCACCAAAAAGCAGTGAGCCGCTCGCCTCAAGATCAGCTATAAGTTTACCGGGATCGTTACGTGATATGAACTCCTGCAGTGCCGGCATCTCTGACCTTACAAGGGGTGCAGCCTTTTCCTTCACGACGGAGATCGACCTGACAAGCGGTCTTTCATCAGCCGGAATCAGAGAAATCTTCTTTGAATTGAGCTCTGCACTTATGGAAGATATGATCTCCTGGTTGAGATTTTCCTGGGAGTATATCAGTATCTCCTGAACCGGCTGTCTGCCTTTTATCCTCGCAGCCTGTCTTATTCTCCTTGCTGTTTCAATGACAGAATACGCGACTGCCATCTGCTTCTCGAGATCGGGGTCGATCAGATCACTGTCCGGTTCGGGATATCTTTCAAGATGCACGCTCTCCTCAGGCCCATTGAGTCTGGTGTACAGATAGTCTGAAAAGAATGGGGCCATGGGAGCGAGCATTTTCACGATGTTCATGAGAGAGGAATATACCGTACTGTACGAAACTTCCTTTTCCCTGCCACCCCCAGACCAGAAACGTTCCCTGGAGAGCCTGAGGTAAAAGTTGGAAAGTTCATCGATCAGGGTTTCGATCTCCCTGTAAGCCAGATGGGGCATATATGAATCCATATGATTCCTGACCCTTGTGATTGTGGTGTTCAGTCTCGATGCAAGGTATCGATCCATTATGTTATCCGGTTTTGATGTTCCATGGAAGGTGAATGAGTCAAGGTTTGCGTTTGAACCGAAGAAGGAATAGACGTTGAGCAATGTGTAAAGTGATCGCCGTGATATTTCGCCTATAACTTTTTTATCCAGGTTTCTGGTCTTCCATGGGATACCTGTAAGGAAAAAGATACGGAGCGGATCGGCACCGATTTCCTTGAGCATATCAGTCGCAAGCACTGAATTTCCCTGGCTTTTACTCATCTTTCTTCCCTTGTCGTCCAGTACAAACTCTATTGTCAGGACGTTTGAGTACGCATTCTTCCCGAAGATCAGAGAGGATATGACATGAAGGACATAGTACCAGCCTCTTGTCTGATCGATTGCCTCGCTTATGAAATCAACCGGAATATCTCTTTCCGGATCGAAATCTGTGGAGAACGGATATCGCATTGCGGCATATGTCGCGCTCCCGGAATCAAACCATGTGTCTATCACATAGGGCTCCCTTCTCATATCCTGACCACATTCCGGGCATTTCAGGATTACCCTGTCCACGTAAGGGACATGGGGATCGGTTATTTTTACGCCCGTCTCCTTCTCTATTTCAGAGAAACTTCCTATTGCACGGCTGTGCCCGTTTGCACAGGTCCAGACTGGAAGGGGCGTTCCCCAGTACCTGTTCCTGCTGAGCGACCAGTCTTTCGCCTCCTCAAGAAAGTTACCGAACCTGCCATTCTTGAGATTATCGGGGAACCAGTTTATCCTCTGGTTGTTCTCGCCCAACTCCTTCCTGAATCTTGAAACCCTTATGAACCAGGTGTCCAGGGGATAGTACAGAAGAGGAGACTTGCACCTGTAGCAGAAGGGATATGTATGCTCTATTTTTGTGCTCCTGAAAAGCAGTCCATGATCTTTCAGATATTTCAGTATCTCCCTGTCGGCATCCTTAACGAACAGTCCGTTCCATGGCATGTCAGGAGACGCAAATTTTCCAGAAAGATCGACGGGGTTTAGCATCTCAACGTGTTCCCTCTTTCCCACATCGAAGTCGTCGGCACCAAAGGCAGGCGCCACATGTACGATTCCCGTTCCGTCTTCCCTGCCAACGAAATCACCCGGCACAACCCGAAGTGTGCCAGATGGAGGCTTAAGGATTGGAATGATCTGATCATACTGTGTTCCGATCAGGTCGGTTCCTTTCATCTCATTCAGCAGTTCGTAATCAGACTGGAAGATCTCGGCGACCTTCTCCTTCAACAGATAAAACTCCTCATTCCCGTGCCTGACAAGCACATAGGTGAAATCAGGATTGACCGCAAGAAACTCATTTGAAGGCAGCGTCCAGGGAGTTGTGGTCCATGCAAGCAGGTATCTTGTGTTGAATCCCCTAATCCTGAATTTGACGTACACCGAAGGGTCCTTGACTTCCTCGTAGCCCTGTGCAACCTCATGGGAACTGAGCGAGGTGCCGCATCTCGGGCAGTATGGAACAATCTTGTAATCCTTCTCCAGAAGCTTCCTGTCAAAGAGAAGCTTCATGGCCCACCACTCGCTTTCAATGTATTCCGGTTTCATTGTTACATATGCATTCTTATGATCAACAGAAAATCCGATAAGTGTGTCCATTTCCATCCAGTCGTCAATGTATCTGAAAACGCTCTCCCTGCAGTAGTTGTTGAATTTCTCGATGCCCATTGCCTCAATTTCTTTCTTGGACTTTATCCCGAAGTGCTTCTCCGCCTCGATTTCAACAGGAAGTCCATGGCAATCCCATCCTCCGGTTCTTCGATCAACCCTGAACCCCTGCATTGTCTTGTATCTTAGGAATACGTCCTTCATTGTCCTGGTCATTGCATGTCCGATGTGCGGCCTTCCGTTTGCGGTTGGCGGGCCCTCGAGAAAAACAAATCGCTTCCCATTGCTGTTGAGGTTCATTATTCTGCTGTTAATGTTTTTCGATTTCCACTGTTCCGAAACCTCCCGGTTCAGTTTCGCCATGGAAATATTCACATCGACCAGTTCGTATTTAGTATCATGCATTTAAACCTGGGTTAATGTTATCTCCAATATTTAGATTTTTGAAATATTACCGGGCAGATGAAACATCGTACAGGGAAGAAAAGCGCATTCCTGGCAGCAGTTTCTTTCCCGGTCTCAGGATCTGATGCTGCCTATGGGTGGCATCCGTGTAAAATGCTCGTATCCCTTTCCAACAATTGGCCGCCACGTTCTTCCGTCAAATATTATATTTTTCTCATCCCAGACCTGCCCTATGAATGACACACTGATCCTGTTCGACTCCATGGATGAGGCAAAATCACGAAAGTTCTCATTATCAACAGTGAAGAGAAGTTCATAGTCGCCTCCGTATGAGGTCGCAATATCGACATTTGAGGCTCCGGATATTTCTGAAGCTTTGCTGACGGATTCATGGATTGGGATGTCGTGTTCCACGATTTTCCCTGCAAGGCCGAAATCAGATTTCAATTGATAAAGGGCAGAATTAAGCCCATCAGATAAATCTGTGAGGAACCTGGCTCCGGATTCCGTCATGATCTGCGCTTCTTTCACCCTTGGGGTAATACCCATCATCATTTCTATACCGCTGGCTGCATTGTATCCCGATTTGTAAAATACGTAGCCGGAAGCAGCCCTGCCAAGAGAATTGGTAACACCGATGATCTGATCCTTTCTGATATCAGATCGTTTTCTTATCTTCTCGTTTTTCTGCTTTCCTATTATGGTTCCGGAAAGTGTCATACCTTTGCCCTCCTTCAGATCGCCCCCAAGCAGCTCCGTATCAAAGGAATGGAGAACATGGTGCATTCCGGTTTCAATGTCCCTCAGAAGGTCCCAGTCCAGGGAAGGATCGATCGATATGGAAGAAAGGAATCCGATTGGGATGCCTGCCATCGCAGCGATGTCGCTGAGATTAACTGATGCAAAAAACCTGCCTATCTGATCCCCCGTGGAACCTTTTGGGATGTTGGTTTCGTCACTCACTATGTCGGTGGAAAGTAACAGGGATTCCTCACCGATCGGTAAAATTGCGCAATCATCCTTTTCCTGTTTAATCGAACCTATCTTGAAGATATTGTTTATGATTTCCCTTTCGCCCAGATCGCCCAGTTTAATTGCCACACCATTGAAATGCTATTATCAAATATAAAATGACGCAGACGTGATTCTGTCAACAAGTCTGTCATAATCACACTGGTAAGGCTGTGACTCCTCAAGGGCAAGTTTGGCATGATAGTCCTCAGTAGCGCTGTCAGCCATATAACTTCTCAATTTTGAGAAATCCTGATCCAGCGATGCCTCCACGATAAGGTCCAGGAGTTTAGGATCGCTCGAATCGTTGTGTACGCCTCTTTCCCTGTTGCCCCCTGTCGGGTATGACACGACCTCCGTCCCATGACCCTCCGACTGGATCAGAGCATCAGCTAGGCTCCAGAGTCTGGGCGGCCTGTATAATCCCCTTTTCCAGAGATATTCAACATAGGTGTTTCTCTGGACGTTCATGGGGTTTATTGAGACATCATCAGAATATTTTGAGACCATTTCGACCGACCGCACAGTATCCTTTATTGCCTCTATTTCAGAAATGAAGGGCGGCTTCAACAGCAGATAGGATCTTATTTCAAACCCAAGTTTTTTAACAGTTCTGGCACTCTCCAGAAATTTTGAATAGCTCGTTCCCTTGTTTACGGAGTCCCTGATGATCATGTCATTGGTGCTTTCAACGCCGATTGCGATCCTGATTCTGTCCGCATACCGGGCCACATCTGAGAGATTCGTTTCAGTCAGATATTCTGTCCTGGACTCTATGAGAATCCTGTCCATTCTGCTTCCTATAACCTCCAGGAAATATTCTCTTACCTCTATTGGAATTTCCCTGGGATCAAGGAAACTTCCGGATGTGAATATCTTGATATTCCTTATGTCGCCAATCTGATCTGAGACATAATCGATCTGTTTTTTCAGATCTGAAGTGTCTACAGTCCGGGAAACGTCGTTGAAGTACCCGCACATGCTGCATGACGAGAAATTGTACCATGAGCAGCCCGTTGTCCTGAATATAGCGACAGCAGTTTTGTCCCTGTGGCCATTCAGTCGATCCAGTTCTTTCCATACAGATACTGGCATCTCATTCTGTCCTGATCTTAGCGTCTCAGGCATCAGTTTCTTAACCTCTTCAGCAAGCGTCCTGTTTATCATTCTTGAAGGCATATTCCCTGCAGCCTAAAATATTGATCTGAAGTCGTTGAAAAACATCGTTGATTTTACAAGGTAACAGATGAAATACACAGATCATCAAGCCGCACCTTGACATAGCCTGTTGGGATTTATCAGCCGGTCTTATCCTTTGTCAGCATTTTGTTCAGATCATGCATAATTAATTATATTATGGAATAACGGATAAGCCAGAATGGTTTCATCCCTGAATGAAAGGCTGACAGGTTCTGCCACCCTCAGAATCACCAGCGAGGTATCGAGGCTGACCAAATCCGGTAAAAAGGTGTACAATTTTGGCATAGGTGAACCTGATTTCACCACACCTAGACACATAATAGAGGAAGCTTTCAAGTATGCAGAGGAGGGGAAGACACACTACACCCCGTCCAAAGGTATCCCTGAGCTGAGGCAGCAGATATCAAGAAGGCTGCTTGAAAAGAATCATATCAGGGCCTCCCCTGATAATATAATTGTCACGCCATCGAAATTTTCCATATATATTACCATTCTATCCATCATAGAGCCCGGAGACTCAGTGATGGTTTTTGATCCATACTATCTGACCTACCCTGATATAATCAGGCTGGCAGGAGGAAAGGTGGTCAGTGTTCCGACGGGCAGGAACTATGAGATAGATTTTGACCTGGCTCAGAAAATGATCAATCCGACAGTGAAGGCGGTGATCTTCAACAGCCCTTCAAACCCTACCGGGAAGGTTTATTCCCCTGATACCGTGAGGAAGCTTGCCGAGTTTGTATCGAGAAATGACCTCTATCTTATATCGGATGAGATATACGATGAAATACTGTATGAGGGAACACTTCTTTCTCCCGGGTCTTTGCCGGAAATTGCAGACAGGACAATCACGCTTAACGGATTCTCCAAAAGCCACGCCATGACAGGATGGAGGGTCGGATATATGGTGGCGTCCAGGGACATTATTGATCTGGCAGACAAGATCCAGCAGGCCACCATCACCTGCGATCCTTCGATTTCGCAATACGCTGCTCTCGCGGCTCTTTCAGATGATGTCAGCCCGAAGAAGATGAGGGACGAATTCCTCAAGAGAAGGGATCTCGTGGACAGTATTCTCTCCAGATCGGGATCAATAGAGTATTATAAGCCGCAGGGGGCATTCTATGTTTTTGTGGGCTTTAAAAAGGCTGTTGATACTGATGATCTGGCTGTCTCACTCCTGCGGGACGAGAGTGTGTCCATGACACCGGGAAGCGCATTTGGTGAACTCGGTAAGGGCCACCTCAGGATATCATTTGCAGCTTCAAGCGAGGATATCACAGAGGGACTGGGCAGATTTGTCAGGTATGTTGACAGAATTTAGGGAGGAATCAGTTGCAAGATATCCAGGTCCGTAAGGATATTTTTCTGTCAGATCTGGGCTGTATTTATTTATCGGACATAAAAACAATAGTGGTTTCGGATCTGCATCTGGGATTCGAGGCAGAAATGAACCTGCACGGACTGTTCCTGCCACACATGCAGAGAGATCATGTGGAGTCGGCCATTGACAGGATGCTGGAGAGATACTCTCCTGAAAACATTGTGATCAATGGGGATTTCAAGCACGAGTTCTCAAGGAATCTCCCGCAGGAATGGGACGACATCATTCATTTTATAGACAGGTACCAGAATGAGACAGGCCTGACGTTTGTCAGGGGTAACCATGACAATTTCCTCCTCACAATACTTTCAAAAAGAAATCTGCCATTACTGGAAACCTTTGAAACCGATGACTACTACATCTACCATGGCGACAGGGACAGGGGATTGCGGAAAACCACAATACTTGGCCACGAACACCCTTCTCTCGTATTGCGGGACGAAATCGGGGGCGTTCTCAAGATACCTGCATTCGTCTACAATCCTGATTCCTCCGTATTGATAACACCTGCCCTGAGCTTTTTTTCCTCCGGGACGGATGTCACGCAGTCATTACTGAGTGAGGAGCATTTCACTCCAGTACTGAAAAAGACAGATGCCAGGAGATTCAGGGTTTATGGACTGACCGAGGAATTCGGGCTCGCCGACTTCGGCTTCCTTGGCGATCTTCAGGGGACAAAAGGTGCCTCTTTTCCCTAGCAATCTCATCGTAAAGATTATTGAGAAAGCCATTAATCACGGAATCCCTGCTGCTCTTCACCATGTTTTTGAGGGCAAAAGTCTGGAGGGAAAGCAGTTTGTTCATCGAGGATTCGACCATCTTTCTGGCAGACTGGTCAAGGTCTTCACCCTTCATGACATTCCTGCGGAATTCCTCTATCTCTTCCTTTTCAATCATTCTTGAAGTTGTATACATTTCACTGATGACGTCTTCTGCAAGCAGATCAAGAAGCTTCCCCTTGATGTTCTCAAGTTCCTCCAGAATCAATATGTTTGCTTTCTCTATCTCGCCCTTCTTCTTTAACTGGTTTTCGTGAAGTATTTTATTGAGGTTTTCAAGCCTCAGGATTCTGACTGAAGGAATCTCATCCACAGAATACTCAATATTGGGCGGAAAGGAAATGTCAACAAAAAATTTCTTTTCAATGTCCCCATGAAGCATGCCATCATCAATTATTGGTATCTTCGAGGATGTGGCGGTGATAATAATGTCTGAATCTTCAATCACACTTGGAAGATCCGCGGGGACCCGGTATTCAACTTTACAGTCAGCCATGACCTCCTTTCCGGGATGTGTGACCACAATCAGCCTTCCAGGCGACTCCTTGTCAAGATATTTGACAAGGTCAGTGCCCATTTTTCCGGCGCCCACGACCGAGACTGTCCGTCCCCTCACCCCGAAATCCCGCTGAAGGATATCAGTCACAAGAGACGGTATTGAGACCTTGCCCTCTGATATTGCAGTCTTTTCCCTGACAAGTTTGCCGACACTGATGGCCTTCCTGAAAATCAACGAAAGATATTTTCCAACATATCCCCTGCGGGTGTACAGATCGAAGGCATCCTTGACCTGTCCTAGAATTTCACTCTCTCCAACCGACATGGACTCAAGTCCGGATGAAACCCGGAAAAGGTGTTCCATGGCGCTCTCTCCATGGAGAACCTGATGTGGTTGAATTACCGGATTTATATCTTTATCAGAAGGATTTACGAAATATATCTCCAGGCGGTTGCATGTTGAGAGGATCACAAACTGGTTGATTCCGGAATCAAGCATTATCCGATCCCACGAATCAGTTCCCAGAAGAAGGACGGAATGGAGTTCGTCCTGACTCCGCTTAAAATCCCAAGCTATAAGACCCAATTCGTTCATTAGACCGCCATTAACGAGCGTCCGATATGCTCTAATCCCCACAGTGATGGATGATATTTAACATATTCGGGCAGGAAGTCCCCTTTCGCAAGATAGGGGATGAAAGCCAGTGAAATGCTTATAATCAGCATACTGATAAAATAATAGCAGGTTCATGAGAACACATAAGTTCAGGATGTATCCATCCGATGCACAGATCACTGCACTGAACAGTACACTTGAACAGTCCCGTGACCTTTATAATGCAATGCTGCAGCAGAGGATATACGCTTACAGATCGGGAAAGAATATCAATTACAATTCACAGCAGAACGAAATACCCGCAATAAAGAGTATGTTTCCTGAATTCAGGAATATCCATTCACTTGTCATACAGGATATTGCCAGAAGACTCAATAAGGCACCGATACAAGATTCTAAAGGCAAGAGTTTGACTCTGCCAGCAATGGCAACTCCGGTCGTTGAAACGGAAAGTCCCCTGCGTCAGCCGGGGTAGGATGTCACAATATTTCCACGTCAGTTGTACCCTTCTTACCGGTATTTCTCACCGCTTCTCAATACGATGGATGAATAACTGCCAGCACCTTCCAGACCCTCTGACTGAAATTCTTGCAAACCATTTTCATTCGTAAAAAATAATGGGTTATAGGACTTTCATGTGGAACCATATAGCAATAACAATGAAAAAGCCCAAGATAACAGGGGATTTTGCATAAAACGTATGAAATTCCTGTGCTGAGATTCTTCGTTTGCACTGCCCGCCCTGGCAAGGAAGATAGCATAAGGGATCTATCCAAGGCTTACTACCGGATACATTCTTCTAATAGAAACACCAGATACGCCAGGTATCAAGTGATAAAGGCCCGATGTCTGCAATCTCTCGTTATCATCCGTAAAATTTGTCATGTTTTCTTTTGTAATGGAGGGTTAAGGAGGACATTACACATTATTTTAAATGTGTAACATAATACAAACAAATTTAAATGTGTAACGCAATATCTATTTCAATGAAAAAGGAAGAAATCATGACAATTCTGGATTCATGGAACTTCTGGAAAAATAATCCTAAAACCGGGATTACCAGAAAATTCTACGTCGACCGAATAACCAGTCTCCTGCAGGATTCTGAGATACCGATTGTTATTGAGACCGGCATTAGACGTGCAGGCAAGTCATTCATAGCGAAACAGGTTGCGAAAGATCTCATCGAAAAGAACCTGCCAAAGGAACGTTTATTGATAATTAATCTTGAAGATGAACGTCTGACAGATCGAAACTACAACAATTTACTGGAGATATATCAGGTTTACAAGGACAAAATGAATCCTAAGGAAACAAGTATCATAATTCTTGACGAGGCTCAGGAAATTGATGGCTGGGAACACTTTGTTAGGGGACTTGCTGAGAAGGGGGAGGCAAGATTCATCGTCACAGGCTCTTCCTCAAAACTCCTCGATTCTGAGTATTCATCGCTTCTATCCGGCAGGCAGGTCGTAATCTATGTCCATCCACTTAATATGATTGAGTATGAACAATTTAACAGGAATCCGAAGAATATAAACGGGTATTTCACTGAGGGTGGGTTCCCGGCAATAGTACTCTCACGTGTTAAGTCCGACCTGGTGAGTAGTTATTTCGACACGATAATCCTGAAGGATGTTATAGGAAGATTCAAAGTTCATAAACAGGAAAGTCTCATAAAGCTCGCGAAGTTCTATGTTACGAGTGTCGGATCAAAAATAACGTTCAGGAGTATATCAAAATTTCTTGATCTTCCAGTTAAAACAGTGTATAATTTCTCCACTTATCTGGAAAAGTCGTATCTCATATTTTTTGTGGACAGATTTTCCTTTTCACCTAAAAAGAGTGATAAAAGCCCACGAAAAGTGTACTCCATTGACAACTCCTTTCCCTCATTTCTGGGTATCAATCCAGTGGAAATAAAAGGAAAGCTTCTGGAGAATGCTGTGGCTGACATACTTTACCTAATCTCCAGGCATAACCTGAATTTCAGATTCTATTACTGGAATGAGAACAAGAGGGAAGTGGACTTTATTATCAAAGACGGGCAGCATTATGAAGCATTACAGGTTACTTATTCGGTAACTAGCGAGAAGACAAGAACAAGAGAGGTAGGAGGTTTATTGGACTGTGCATTGCGGCTCAATTTAACCAGTGTGGAAATAGTCACAATGGATTACGACAGTCAGGAAATTATCAATAACATAGAGATAAGGTATATTCCTGCCAGGGAATGGATTGAAAACAAACTCAGACACTACGGAATGTCCTAGATTACACACACATTTATCCTTGAACTATTCTTTGCGGTTCCGTCTCGGGTATTTTCTGCACATTTTTGATTTTCACGGAATGCTGACAATGTTGTTTCCTGTCAGGAATCAAACATGTAGATTTTTCAAGGGTTGAAGCATGCATTTACCGGCCACTGGATCAGGGACGATGCCTGTATAATTGCGGAATTGGTGCAGCGCGTCCTGTCAGTGTATCTCCAGCCAGTGAAAATCTTCAGGCTTTGCCGGAAAATTCAGAATCGTGGAGAAATAGAAAGCGGTAAAGAAGGAGCCACAGGAAAAGAATATTTTGCGTTAAGTTATAGAATACGGCAACACTTAGCTCTGAAATAAATTTTCATAAACAGGTTCAATTAACCTTGCAACCTCAAACAAGATTGACAGCAAGCCCCAACAGAAAGCCCAACAGTATCGATCCGTAAACAAGCCTTAAACCGGAGTGGCTGGTATCTGCGAACAATCCCCTTAACATAGGAAATATGATATATAGAATTGCGCCCACTGCAAGACCATCGAACAGGAGGGTGAACATCTTTGAATTGTAGTAGAAGCCAACGGCACCGCCCACAATTGTGGGAACTCCGCCTATGAGGAAGAACAGTAACACCAGTGCATTATTGTTACCGGATTCGCCGAAGAACGGGGAACCTATGGGAAAACCCTCCGTGATATTCTGAACGATGAATCCCACAAGGATAACCAGCGCTATCCCAGCCAGTCCAATGCCCACAGCTGTGGCACCAAACAGCAGCCCCTCAGTCAGATTCTGCAGTCCAATTCCAACTGCGATAAGCAGTGAGATCCTGACCTTGCTCAGTCCTTTCTTTGACCTGAATTCAACCGCATACAGGACAAAGAAGCCAGCAAAGAGAGATATTCCAAAGACGAGATCATAAACAGGTGAGGAACCGTATCCGTAGAGGGACCCGTTGTACATCAGCTGTGATGCATCGGAGAAAACATCTGCAATGAGAAATATGAGGATACCCACTGCCACTGCAGTCAGGGAACGTGCAAAATCCTGATTCATGTTTTTCTTTCTGATGATGGGGTATGAAATGTATATCGACAGGCCCATCAATGCCGAAAGACCCAATATTTCATAGAACTGCATTAAAGAATATTAGGCAGACCTAATAAAACGTTTTGTAGCAATCGGGAAACACTTTGCCAAATACTGATGAAAAATATGGATGCGGTGTCGGCTGTTGGATCAGCCGGGTATGTTCGATATCATTCAACGGACAATTCCCTGAGGCCGGACTTTGGATTCTCTGATCTGCCAAGGACTATGCGATCAAGCCTGTGTATGTGAATCTCAAGCAGGGGATCGGCGACGCCGCCAAATAGGTGACCGCCCTTGACACTGTGATCTGCAACGGCAAGGGAAACATGTACATGGAGCCGGGGTGTGTCATGTGCAATGGATCCGTGAAACGAAACGACCTCAGCCCTTTCCCTGATGGTGATTCTGTCGTACTCCGGTGACGCGAAGTAACCCACATCCGCGCCTCTTATCATACCCACGGCCCAGAGAATAGTTCCTGAACTGATCTCATGCTGCCTGCAGAGATCCTCTATTGAACCGATCACGTCCTCACCCGCGTCAAGCTTTGCAATGATCTCGTTATTCTCAACTGATGAATGCATGACTGAGTATTGCGTTTCAATATAAATCTAATGCTGAAGAATGTCCGCGAGTATCCTGTAGGTCATGCCCCATATTCTGTACTGCCCGTACATATATGCATCCGAAGTCTTCACAAGACTCTGAACAGGCACCCAGAAAGCCTCGCTGACCTCGTCGCCCGGTATGGGTTCAGCAGATGAGGGCACCTCAGATATGAAGGCCTTCACCTCGATATTCCTGGCCTTCGAATCATAGAGCCCCATGTAATAGAGGATTTTCAGTTCTATTCCAACCTCCTCGTATGCCTCTCTGCGCGCGGTTTCAGAGGATGATTCGCCCTTTTTTCTGTAACCGCCTGGCAGGGCCATCTGGCCGCTCCATGGATCATCATTCCTCATGTTGCGCTTTATAAGAACGAAGCGCGATCCATCTGATATGAACGTCACAGAAGCCTCACCTCTCTCGGGAAACGGGTCTTCTTTCCTGAAATTAACTAAGGATTTCATCTCTCTTGATTCCTGATAATTCATGGCTACCTGTGCCATGATTCCATGTAATGATTATCTTCGATGGATTTAGCCTGGGGTGTTATCCTTACAGGATCATAGGCTTCTATCATGACAGCCACCTCGTCTGTCTCCTCTTTTCCAATGGCGTTCTCAACCATTCCCGGTTGAGGCCCATGAATCAGTCCCCTGACGTGAATGGTGATCGATCCCTGTGAAATTCCTTTCCTGCTCATGAACGAACCGCTTGAATAGAACAGCACCTCATCTGTGTCGATGTTGCTGTGGTAGTATGAGATGGGTATCGCCTTAGGATGGAAATCAAACTTTCTTGGAAGAAAGGTGCCAACCATGAAGGACTTCCCTGAGAATGTCTCATGAACCGGCGGAGGCATGTGAAGTTTCCCGACAATGGGTGCCATGCTGTCAATGTTTACAGCAAATGGATACAGATAACCGTCCCAGCCGACAACGTCCATGGGACTGCTGTTGCGATGTTCCAGAACATAATGGTCGCCAAAGTCAACGGTAACGTCACTGTATCCCGGTACAGAATCAAAATATGGGAGGTACGGCACCCTGATATCCCTGGTATAATATGGCGAACCTTCCTTCAGCTGGCCACAGGAGTTCAGATATCTCTGGGGGATGGAAATTCTGTCTCTGGACTCGAGGAACAGGAACTCGCTTCCCCTTGTATATTCAGGATAGTATGTTGTCCCTTTTGGTATGTATACATAATCGCCCTTCCTGAATGGAAGGTTTCCCAGTATGCTCTTGATGGAACCTGACCCTTTCTGGACATAGAACAGCTGTTCCGAAAGTGCATGCCTGAACAGTGTGCCCGCATCGCTCTCGGGTTTCAGGATTCCTATAACTATGCGATCATTGAATATCAGCGGAATTCTGCCTGAATAGAAATCACCGGATGCCTTCATTTCAAAAGACTTCAGGTGCTTATGGCCGTCGTCAGAGGCATCCTGGGGAACATTTTCCTTCGCTAGCCTAGATATGGACACCACGTCGGTGGGTTCCCCACTGTGGTAGACAAGCGAATACGGCCCGTCAAAACTCTCCTCTCCGAACAGCTCCTCCCTCAGAAGATGATCCCTGTCGGTATACGTATGCCTGGAGTCAGGCATAATTCCCTGTTTCACATAATAAACCATTCATAACACCTCATGATATTCTGTTGGTCAGTTTTCCGATTGCATCTGATGAAATCTCAATCTCTTCCCCTGCCTGAAGCCAGCCATCCTCTCCAGGGCCGTTTTCAAACAGGCATCCGTGTCCCACAGTTCCCGTCATTATCACATCGCCCCTCCTCAGCCAGGAATCCATTGACGCCCTCTCAATCAATGCCTCGACATTCCAGTGGATTGTATTGAGGTTATTCATGCTAAAAACCTTTCCATTTCGCTTAATGGTGACAGGCAGATCTATCTTTCCACTCTTATTCATTCTCTGCAGCACCTCGTCAGTGGTGAGGAGAAATGGTCCGATGCTTGTGGCAAAATCCTTGGCCTTTGCCGGGCCAAGTCCTATCTTGTATTCCTTCAGTTGTATGTCCCTTGCGCTCCAGTCATTAGCCAGTGTAACGCCCATTATATGATCCCATGCCTCGCCTGCAGCGATGTCCCTTCCGTCCTTTCCGATCACGAAGGCAAATTCAGCCTCGAAGTCAAGCTGCTCTGTATATGACGGCTTTGGCACCGTATCTCCGGATGCAAAAAGATTGGAGGTGTTGCTGTAGTAGAATGCAGGAAATTCGTACCATTCTTTCACCACCTCCAGGCCCCTGTGCTTCCTGGAATTCATCACATGTTCCTCGAAGGCGAAGAAGTCCCTGATGCTCCTGACCTCAGGGATCGGTATATCCAGTGTGTAATCTGTAACTTCCTCAGCACCGTGTGTGTCCCCATCATGTCTGATAATCCTCCAAACCGCGTTGTAAAAGGGATCGCTCCCATGATCTTTTTCCGGTTCCCCGGTCAGGCGATACAGTTTACCGTTTTTTTCGAAGACTGCAAAGGTCCCGTCCGGAGTTCTTGCCCTTCCCACCCTCATGGGAAATCACAGATTTCCCCTGCGTGCCTGCTCTTTCTCGATGGATTCAAAAAGAGCCTTGAAGTTACCCTTGCCAAAGGATGTGCCACCTTTCCTCTGTATGATTTCGTAAAAGAATGTGGGCCTGTCACCAATGGGCTTTGTGAATATCTGAAGAAGATATCCGTCATTGTCCCTGTCCACCAGTATGTCAAGATTCCGGATCTTCTCAATGTCCTCGTCAATCCTTCCGACCCTCTCTTCGAGGGTGTCGTAGTAACTGGCAGGCGTGGAAAGGAATTCAACCCCGTTTGCCTTCAGTGCCGAAACCGTCTGGATTATGTTGTCTGTGAGAAGGGCAATGTGCTGTACACCAGGAGAATTATAGTAGTCAAGATACTCCTGTATCTGCGATTTCTTAAGTCCCAGGGCAGGCTCATTGATCGGAAATATGATCTTCCTGTTGTTGTAATGCACCACCTTCGATCTCAGGGCAGAGTATTGCGTGCTGATATCCCTGTCATCAAAACTTATGAGCTGCTTGAAGTCGAGTCCCCTGATGTAGTAATTCACCCAGTCGTCCATCTTCCGGTCCTCAACATTGCCGACTATGTGATCCACCTTCCTCAGCCCCACTGATTTTCCCTTCTGGTCTGCATATTCAAAGCCGGGTGGGAGTTCTCCTGAATAGTCTGAGTAGTCCATCAGGGTATGCATGGTTTCCCCATATGTTCTTATGGTGCTCGTCCTGATCTTCCCGTCCCCGCCCTTCATATCGGTTATACCCGATGGCCTGATGACTCCCCTCTTCTTGATCTCAGAGACCGAATAGTCTATGTCATCTACCTTCAGCGATATATCCCTGACCCCGTCGCCATGAATCCTGAAGTGATCTCCTATGGGAGATTCAGGCTTGAGAAAGCTCGTGAACTTCAGTTTCACGTCACCCTGCTGCATGAGATACGAGACCCTGTCCCGCACGCCTGTCTCAGGCCCGCTGTACCCAAGCAGGTTGAAACCCATTGCATTCCTGTGGAAATATGCCCAGTGGCGTGCTGATCCAACATAGAACTCTATAGCGTCAACACTGTCCAGAAACGGTTGATCATTCATGCATATGTAATTCCACAAATCTAATAATATTTATCATCTCAGCCTTACTCGAAACTGTCCTTTTACTGAACCCTTCCGTAGTCATGCAAAAGAAATAGTAATTATCGTCGAAGCGATGATCGTTCATGTCAATACCTCTTTTTATGGCAGTGCAGGTCGAGAGACTTACACCTGCATACTGGAATCTTGATCGTGACAGGAGATCATCACTGAACAGTGATCTTGACTCAATGAAAGAAAGGTTCGGGGAAAAACTTGTAAGCATCAATATGTACCTTTCAGTCAGGTCGGATTCCGATCTGATCTTCTGGTTCTCATCAGCGGACATTGAGACCATTGAGCACTTCAAGCGATCCCTGAGGTCCACACTCAGGGAATTCTCGGAGCCAGCATATGGTATGATATCGCTTTACGAGGATTCCCCATACCTCAAGGAAAGTGGAGATCTGGCATCCACCCTGAGGCACAGGCCGTCGAAATATTTTGTATCATATCCCATGGTCAAGTCGCCGGAGTGGTATCTGACCGAATACGAGAAGAGAAAAAAGATCATGGCTGAACACATTGGCATGGCAGTCTCACATCCGGAGAACAGGGGAATCAGATCATACACAACGTATTCATTCGGGCTCGGAGACCAGGAATTCGTGGTTCTTTACGAAACAGATACGCTGGTCGGCTGGAGCCATGTCACGGCAAAGCTCAGGGAGGCAGAGGCACACAGATGGGTGACCAGGGAA
The DNA here is from genome assembly GCA_049965715.1 of Thermoplasmata archaeon. Classification (GTDB taxonomy): domain Archaea; phylum Thermoplasmatota; class Thermoplasmata; order Thermoplasmatales; family Thermoplasmataceae; genus JAKAFX01. Next base: position 10,042 of record JBMFWA010000015.1, on the reverse strand, counting down.
CATCCAATCTTCATAGGGATATTCACCGAATCCCTACCGATTGATTAGAACTTGATGAGAACCCTTCCGATGTTCTTCCTCGATCTGATTTCAGTGTACGCATCCTCAACGCTGTCAAGATCCACTGTCCTGTCTATAATGGGCTTCAACTTTCCCTGAAGCTCAAGCCTGAAGACTTCCGTGATGTCGCTTCTCGTGGAACTGATGCTTCCTATCACAGAATTTCCCTTGAGGATAATGAGACCAAGGGGGAGTTCCACGGGATCCGGTACAATATTGCCGACCACAACCATTCTTCCCCCGGGTTTCAGCGAACGAAGAGCCTTGCTGAAGGTGTATATGCCAACGCACTCAAGAACCAGATCCACACCCTGCCCTGTGATCTTCTTCACAGACTTTTCAAAGTCCTCGCTTCCCGATACTACATGATCCGCACCGATCTCCAGAAGCTTCTCCCTCTTCCACTCAGACGATGTTTCAGCAATCACCTTCGCATCAAGTGCCTTGGCGATCTCAACAGCATGCGCCCCGATTCCCCCGCCAGCTCCAGTGATCAGTACAGTCTGCCCTGGCTGAAGCTTCCCCTCGACTGCCATGGCATGATAGAGCATGCCTGTAACGCATGCAGCTATAACTGATCCCTCCTCTGATACGCCCTCCGGAACCTTCACCAGGCTTCTCTGGTTCACCTTCACATACGGCGCATAGGCACCCTCTATGCTTTCGCCGAAGGTCTTCTTGTCCCTGCAGAGATTCTCCCTTCCTGAAAGACAGTATTCGCATTTTCCACATGGTTCATAGATAAGGCTTGCAACCCTGTCACCAACTTTGAAATCTATGACATCAGATCCCACGGAGGTGATTATTCCCGAGATTTCATGTCCGGGGATTATGGGAAGCTTGACCCTTGGTAGAAAACCATCCTGGGTGAGAATGTCCCGGTAACATATTCCAGTCATCTTCTGCTTTATTACGACATCATCAGCACCGGGTACAGGAACAGGTGCTTCAAATGTTTCAATTGGCGTCTTTATGGCCTTTAGATGTGCAGCCTTCATGGAACTTCATTTTAAATCCGTATAAATTTATGTCGCAACTCTCGGGCTCCAGCAAGTATTTTTTAATAAGGTGCTGCAATACCTCGCCATTGATAAGAGGAATAATATCTGATCTGGATGGCACACTTCTGGACTCAATGGAAGCGAGACTGGACGCATGGATCGGTGCATTCACAAGATTCGGGGTTGAGGTGCCGAGGAACGATCTTAAACCTCTCATAGGTCTGCCCGGCGTGGATCTGGCTGGAAAGTACTATGAGTATCCCCGGAAGATAGAGGAGGCCGAGGAAAGCATCTTCGGTGAGAAGCTTCCCCAGATTGAGCTTTTTCCTGATGTTTTTCCAACATTCAACATTCTCCTGGAGAAGGGAATGAAAATCGTTATCGTGACATCAGGCCGAAGGGAGGCTGTATCCAGGATAAAGCTCCCGGTGAATGACATTGTCACAATTGATGATGTCAAGGTCGGGAAACCGCACACCGAACCCTATGAAAAGGCTCTGAAGATCATGGGTCTCAAACCGTCCGAGGTTCTTGTTGTCGGCGACTCCGAAAATGATATGATCCCTGCAAGAACGTTGGGATCGGTTTCAGTTCTTGTAAGGCACGGAAATCACAATGTTTCAGATCATGCAGACTACATGATAGACGAGATCGGGGAACTCCCGAAACTGATCGAACATATCAACGGAAGATCACCAGTCCAGCTGTGAGTCAACCTGCCAGGAGAATACTCCGGCCTTGAATGTGAGATTCACCGGACCTTCCGCATTCTTCACATTATTAACTACGAAGCTGGCTGTTGCATGGGAACCATTCTGGATAATACCGGTGAGGTTTCCAATGATGGTAGAACCGAGAAGCACTGAAATGTTTGTCATGTTCAGGAAACCGGGAACAAGGTCGTAGAAGGATGTGTTGAGAAGGTAACTGCCGTTTCCCCTTGACATAACATTCAGCAGGGTGAAATTCTCAAGGGGTGCAAGAACCTTGATTCCCTTGAGGGTAAGCGGAACCATCACCGCGAACACATAAGAGGCAATATGGAGGAACAGACTGACATTCATGATAACATTCCTGACAGGATATGATCCGTTCATCAGGGCAGACGCATTAAGGGGAAAGGATATTCTCATTATGCCATTGGAACTCCCTGGGATGATCATCGACTGATTCACATACTGTAGATTTGCAGGTAAATAGCCGTAATTTGACGCCTTCACCGTAGCGTCGACGGTCACTCCTGCTGGTGAATAAAGGACGTTCTCGCTGACCACGCTCACGCTGCCGGAACTGCCGTATGTGGCCTCATACATCGATCCCACTGAGATCAGCATGATCGCCACAATGACTGAAAGTACAGCGATGCTGATTGCAGAGGATAGTTTCATCGAATCATGATATAATATTATATTGGAATATAAATATTGTCATACATTTGTCTGATAATCCGATCAGATGGAAAATGATGTCATGGAGTCAATGGTTACATTGAGCACTGCAGATGTTGTATGCGTTGATAATCCAGTGCCCATGACAAACACTAGGAATTTCCCGGAGAATGATATTGCAACACTGCTGAAAAGGAGGTTTAGTACGGTGTATGTAAACCCCTTGTAAGTCAGATTAACGGTCCCTGAGAATATCCCTCCGAGATTGACGGAGACGTAGGCGTTATAATCGTTCTTTGCAGCGGTGTTGTTGGAAAATTCAAATTCGTAAATGTATATTGTGGATCCTGAGCTGGAAGTGTATGTTGCTGAATCGCCGGAGCTTGCACCTGTGCTTGAAACGCCGCTACTGCTTGTAGATGTTGAATGTGACGTTGATGTCTGATTGTAGGAATTTCCGGTGGCTGAATCAACCTGACTTGCTGAGGGTGTCTGCAAGTGAGGCGAATTGATCACCCCACCATAGAGAAGGATTCCAGCAACTATTATCACGACCACAATTATCACTGCAACGATACCTTTTCTGCCCTTTCTTCCGGCCATTGCAGAATGGATCGGCTTGATATACTTAAACTATGCGCTGCTGGATAAATCCACCTCTATTTTCTCCTTTTGGATAAGAGTATACCGATGCCGACGAACACAAGGCCAACGGACAGCATGGATATCCCGTAGATCAGATCTATACTCTGCTGTCTGGAACTGTAGCTTAGATTGACCAGTATGGTTACAGATGATCCTGATATGACGAATGAACCTGACGCTAGGGGTGTGGAATTGCTGTCCCCAAGTATGACCATGTATGTGTATTTTCCCGCCGGGAGAGGGATTGCAAGGCTTGAGTTGTTGGAGTAAAAATAGCCCGCTTTAGAGCCATTTATTATCACATGCCAGGGAATCTGCACAGAATAATTCTCCAGAACAAAATTGGCTGCTGTGATTACTGCTTCAAATGTTATATTAACTGTGAGACCCCCTCCGTGAACTTTAAACGTTCCGCCGGGGTATGTGCTCTGATAGCCACTGATTATTCCAACGATATAGGAATAGGTGCCATTGGGTAAAATGTCTATGATCTCGGACGTGTTGCTTGAGAATCTGGTGCCATTGATATAGAGAACCCATTGCAATCCGGATGGAAGACCTTTCTCATAGAACTTCACCTCGTACTCAAACCTGTTCATGAAATATACGTTGACACTGACAGGAGATCCGGAGACGCTGAGATTTTTTGAACTGTTGAGGGGGGAATAACCTGAGGAGGCATACGGATAATATGTGTATGTGCCATTTCTCTCCCGGGTTGTGATGCTGGCATTGTCTGTGGAGATTGTGCTGCCGGATATGCGAATTCCCCATGTGATCCCTGCAGGAATACCGACTTCATTGAAGGTGACGTTGTACACATGGAACCAGCCAAGGTAAATGTAAACACCCTTTCCGGATATGGTGAGGGAACCATTTGTCATGTTCGCTTCGTAACCGGTCAGAGTGAGGACACTGAACTTATAGGTACCGTTCACAAGATGCACCAGCAGACTGCTCGTATCGGTTTTCACGATTTTCCCGGAGAGACTGATGCCCCAGACTGTGCCGTTCTGCAGACCTCTTGATACAAATGTGGCATTGTATACCCTGTCAAAGACGATACTGACGGAAACATTGTTATTCAGTATGGTGACGTTTCCGGTTTCAGGCACCGGCATATAATAGACCAGCGGCCCGACCGAGAAGTTGTATTTCCCGATAAAGCTGGTAAAATTAACTGTGCTGGTATCAGAGGAATTCTGTGTTCCATTAAACGTGACATTCCATGGCGTGCCCGCCTTGAGCCCGGTTTCCATAAAGGACACGTTGTACTTCTTCTGGCTGAAATAGACAGTGATGTTCTGTGAGGGCGTATTAAGGTCAAGTTTGCCCGCTTCCGGATACTCATGATAGGATAAGGAGTTCCCGACAGTGTAGGTGTAATTTCCGTAGGGAAGGGTCTGGGTAATGAATGAACCGGTGGTGCTCTGATTGTGACCGGAGACATTGACGTACCAGCCTGTGCCCGATGGAAGCCCGGACTCAGTGAAGTTGACAACCGTACTGCCGAGGTTCGAGTAATCCCTGAGGAAACTGTATGCATTGACAGATCCCCAGCCTGTGACAAGGTTATATCCTTTCGACGCTGTGAAATCGTGGTTTGATCCATTATAGACGAAATAAAACGGAGGATTGCTGCTGTATGACCCGTTATACTCAGCATTCCCCATTCTATAGATTGCGGGTAAGACGAAACCGACATTCTTTCCAAGGGAGTGATCAATCACTGCAAACTCTGCAGCAGTGAGCGGCGATGCTATGCTTGTGCCATCCACTGTGTAGTAGCTTGCACCGCTTGAAGTGCTCAGATATATTGTCATGTTGGAACCGTCTGCCGATATATCAGGAGTACCGCGCCCGCTGGATACTCCGGTTACGGACGAGCTGGATGAAATTACACCGGATGCGTCAGGGCTGTCAGTTTGCCATGATGGCTCTGAATAATTACTGCTAACACCGCCCTGTGTACCTTTGCCTGCCTGTGGAAGATTGTACCAGACAGACTGGGTGGTTATGCCTGTGGTACCGGAACCGTTGGCTGACGGTGATCCGCTCAGCGTGGTGAATGTTCCACCCACTGCAACGGTCCCGTAGCTGCTGTAAGCGGACGAGGCCGGAAAACTGGGTGAAGGGGAGGGCGTGTTCCCGTTGTCGCCGGACGAGGCAAAGACAGTGATGCCCCTGGCTGCCGCTTCCTGTTCGTACTGTGTCCAGGTGGGATTGCTGGTATCATTTGTCCCCCATGAATTCGATATGACCGACACGTTCTTCAGAGCAGAATCAACAGTGGTGTTATAGGACGGATTCAGGATGTTTGCAAAGGCCTGATCCAGATATGTGAGGGTTGGTTGCGGGCCGTATACCTCAACTATGGAGGCACCGGGCGCAAGTGATGCCGCCATCTCAAGGTCAAGCGTGCTCTCAACGTTTGCGCCTGTGCTGTCGTAGGCGGCGCTGGGCCCGGGAGCGGGAGCACCTGAGAAATTGTAGTAGTATATATTCGCCCTGGGTTCATTTGAAGGAATGTTGTTGTTCATGTAATACTGTATGTCGGACGGTACATACGGTCCCACACTCTGCCCTGATGAATTTGTGCCTGACCAGAGTATTGTGGCTACTGTCTCGTTTGTCGGATAACCATATTTGGAGTACAGGCTGGAGAGATGATAAGCGTTCTGGAAGTCAGCGCCATACATTGTTTCGGAGGTTCCTGATCCCTGGAACAGCGGTGAAAGCGTTGCCCTGTACTGATCACTGAGACCAACCACACCGGATATCGCTCCATAATAGACCGGAAGGGATATCCCGGTTGATGGCGCATAGAAGGTGCCCGATTCACCTTTATAAAGATCAATTGCAGTCCCGAAAAGACTGTCAAACTCACCCACAGATCCTGAGAGACCTATGGATACCCTGTCGGAATAGGTGGTCACTGTGAAACCTCTGGACATGAAATACTCAGCATACCTGTAATATTCATTGGGTGATGGAGAATAGAGGTTCTGGAATTGATCGGCAGTGAGGTAATGATGGTACACCGCCGAATGAGGATTCTGCAGGGAATTCAGGTAGGAATCAAGCTCAGGCTGGTTTCTGTACTGCAGCGATACCATGACACTGAGGATCTGACCGGGACTCTCTGGACCGATCGGTTTCGCTTTAGGAGAGGCGCCCGATTCAGAGTTTGGAATGAAATAATGCGTCGGATTGCCGATCTGGACAGGGGTGTGCGAGGGAAATACGGGAACAAGAAGGATCACTGCTGTCGCGAATACGAGAAGCATCTGTGCTGTCCTGATACTGAAAAAACTTCTCTTCAGATTCATTCCTGTCATTTCACTCAACTGAAAAACCACCACCGATCAGGATTCCTGCTCAAGCCTCAGCCTCTGGGGACGTGCCCTGATCTCCGCCAGCGATCTGTCCCTGATCTGTCTCGCATCAGGATATTCTCCGACAGTCCTCCCCCCTTCAAGCATGAGGGTGCTGAGGCATTCCAGATCGCTGCCGCAGCTGCATCTGTGTGGAGATTCCCCCTGAATCACGACGTAGAGATTCCTGCACTTCGGGCAGCGGTATAACCTCTTCCTTCCGGAGAACTTCCCCCTTTTGGAGAGCATCCTGTCCCCGATCTCAACTATGTCCATGGCAAAGTCGACCGGTTTTGCAGAGGCGATTGAAGTGCCAACGCCAAATGCTGTTGCACCGGCTTTCCTCAACTTGAAGACTGTATTGTGATCGAGACCGCCGGATACCATGATCTTCACGTTTCTGAAGCCATTGACATCAAGCTCCCACCTGACCTCCCTCACAATGTTGGAGAAGTCCCCCCTCCTGGACGAGGGCGTATCCAGCCTCACATAATCCAGATCACTGACTGCACGTGCCGCATGAACAGCCGCGAACTTCTCATCCTCAAAGGTGTCTATGAGAGCCACCTTGGGATGCCTGCTGCCTGAAAGGCCGATGCTCCATGCACGATCGTCCCCAAGAATTATGGATACCGCATGGGGCATGGTTCCCACCGGTTCCGTTCCGATTATTTCCGCACCCATTATACCGGAAACGCCGTCTGCTCCCCCGATATAGGTTGCCCTGTCTATCATCGGGGATATGGCGGGATGCATTCTCCTGATGCCGAAGGAGAAGAACGGGAGATCGCCCGATGCCACCCTGACCATAGATGAATATGTCGATATCCCCGTGGACTGGCATATGAAACCAAGTATGGCAGTCTCGAAGACTGCAAAGTCCCTGTACCTGCCTGTTACTGTCATCACAGGCACCGGAACTCCCATGGTGTCTCTGGCTTCCAGTATGGTGCCTTCGGGAACAGCCTCAACGTCCACGTTCCTGCCCTCAAGCAGGTTTATGACCTCCTGTATGCCGGAAATCAGTATCCATGGATAGACGGAACCGGAGACGGTTATCTCCATTGTGACTGAACCGTCGAATCCGGATTCCTCGAGAGTCCTCAGGGCATTCCTGAAGTAAACATCCGCAGTCCTGCCCGACATGATGTCGCTGGTTTCAGCGATGCTGAATATCTTTCTGTTATTTACCGTGTTTTCGGATTTCATCTGACGCTTCCTCTGACGATATGATCATAGCCCCATAATTAGTTTTCATGAATTCCAGCGCGGACTGATGCTTTGACACGTCGATGGATGCACACAGATCCCCTATGACCCTGACAGGGTAATTCCGGAAGAATGCCCCGGCTACTGTGTGCTGCACGCATATGTCCGTGCTTATACCGAATATATAAAGATCATTGACGCCCCATGATCTCAGGAGCCCGTCAAGATCGGAGTCATAGAATGAGTCGTAATGCCTCTTCCTTATTCTGTGCGCTTTCACATGATTAAGATCCGGAGAGATCTCGGATCCCCATGTGCCCTCAAGGCAGTGCTCACCCCATACCCTGAATTCAGGATCGTTCTTTATGTGCGTGTCCATGGTGAAGACCACAGGTACAAGGCCTTCGATTCCGTCAAGGAAGGCAGCTGCCTTCCTGGAAACATCTTCTGATCTTTTGCTGCCAAACACGCCGCTGACAAAATCGTTCACAAGGTCGACCACGATGACAGCCGGTTTCTTCTCCTGAATATCTGACATTCACCCAATCCTCCATCTCACTTCCTTTCCGGAATCCTCAATGCGTATGCCGGAGTCCTCAAGAATCTTCCTTATCATATCAGAATGCCTGAAATCCTTCTCCTTCCTGAATTCCTGCCTCATGCTGATGATGGATTCAATCAGCCTCGATACATGATATTCTGATTCATCCTTCCTGAGTATGCCGAATATCCTGTCGATGAAATCGAATATCAGGAGTATCTCATCCGCCGAACCCCTTGATATACTGACTGTATTCCTGTTTATTTCCGTCACAATCTCCAGCAGTCTTGCGAAGACAGATCTTGTATCAAAATTGCTGTCCAGCATGGCTTTGAAGTTATCGATCTCCCTCCTTGAATCAATGGTGAATGTTCCGTCTGCTGCTGTGATATTGAGAAGGTTCGTGTATGCGTTCTGTATTCTTGACAGCGCCTCGTTGGATGAGGCGATGAGTTCGTCGCTGTACAGGAGATCAGAGGAATACCTGGAATTGAGCAGGAAGAATCTCAGCTGCTCGCCCGTATACTTCGAAAGTGCCTCGCGAACCTTGACAAAGTTGCCAAGCGATTTTGACATCTTCTCCTCTCCCATTCGCAACAGGCCGGAATGAATCCAGTATCTTGACAGGAATTCCTTCCCCGATATTGATCGCATCTGTGCGATCTCCGCCTCGTGATGGGGGAATATCAGATCCACAGCGCCGCCATGAATGTCATACTCATCCCCGAAGAAGCTTGAGGTGATGGCAGTATCCTCAATGTGCCATCCGGGTCTTCCGGGTCCCCATGGCGAATCCCAGTATGGTTCACCCTCCCTGTGCTTCTTCCAGAGTACAAAATCCTCCGGATCCCGCTTGTTTTCGTTGAGATCGATCCGCACGCCATGCCTGATCTGGGACATGTCCTGGCCCGAAAGTTTACCGAAATCCCTGAACTTCCTCACAGAGAAGTAGACGCCGTCATCAGATTCATAGGCAAACCCTTTCTCCAGAAGGGCACTGATCTGGCCTATTATCTCATCGATATACAGCGTCGCCTTTGCGTAGAGGCTCACGCTGTCAACCCTCAATGATCTCATGTCCCTCCTGAATTCCCGGTAGAATTTCTCGGACAGATCCTCAGGATTCATATCCAGCTCCCTGGCCCTGTTTATGATCTTGTCGTCCACATCGGTGATGTTCTGCAGGTAAAACACCTCATAGCCCAGTTCAGAAAGATACTTCGCAAAGGAATCGAAGATGATAAAGGTCCTGGCATTTCCCACATGGATGTAATCGTAGACAGTCGGACCGCATACAAACATCCTGATCCTGCCCCTGTTCAGGGGTTCGAGATCTTCCAGGGACCGCGAATAAGTGTTGAAAATTCTCATGTTCCCTGCTTGATTTTAATCCTGCATTTATATTTTTATCTGCTGGCAGCGCAGACACTTCATACTCTCTTCAGACAGGGATTGATATTGCATGGAGCTGAGACAAATATTTTATATTCCGCCATGGATAATGAGATATGGATCAGAAATCAGCTGACAGATTCCTGCGATCGATCAGCGACTGTGCCGGACTGGACAGAAAGACCGCTTTTGCGAAAATATGCTCAGACCTTGCAAAATTCAATAAGGATTACAACTGGGTCGGCATCTATGTTCTGGAGAATGGGAAGCTTGTGCTCGATTCGTATGTGGGGAAGAAGACCGAACATGAACAGATCACGCTTGGCGAAGGTCTCTGCAGCCTGGCCATTGTAAAGAATGAGATAGTGAACGAGGCGGATGTTCTTGCAAACAAGAAGTACCTGGCATGTTTTCCTGAAACCAGATCAGAGC
>JBMFWA010000014.1:0-36204 GCA_049965715.1 Thermoplasmata archaeon | reverse complement strand
AATATGAAGGCATATACCTTATTAATGATTTCTAAACTGAATATAGAATGGGCCCGACCGGATTCGAACCGGTGACCACCGCCTTGTAAGGGCGGTATCATAACCACTAGACTACGAGCCCTCGAGGTTAGGCAATATTTGGAAGATTTATTAAACTTCCCGAACGCATTACATTTTCAATTTAGGAGACATGAAAGGATAGCTCTGTCGATTATAACGTTCGTTCGCAATTCCCTCTCCATAAATGAATTTTCCACAAATGTGCAGGAAATGGTTTATCCCGCGTTTCCTTCAAATTCGTATACCGTATAATACCGGAAATTCCCTATTTCTCTGTAGTAGCTGGAGGGAAATGATATTAAATGGCCGCCAACATCAGAACCCAGGAGATAGTTCGGTACGATGATGTACCGTATGTCATATTTGGTGATATTATTGAGAGAGGAGCTGGATACGGGCTCCATTATTATGCCCGCCGCGGCATTTCTTTCAGAGGTTTCAAGGCTGCCCACAAAGAATCCGCTGTATATGATCACTTTCACACCATCGATGGCGGAGAGATACTGGCCTATGCCTGTGGATATCGCGGTCCCGTTGCTCATGTTTCCAGCACCCCACTTAATCAATCCCGGATCGTACTGAAACGTGCTTGTGGAGTAGTAACTTACTGCCTGGTTTGCATTTTCATACTGGACCGGGACAAATGAGATCAGCATTATGATGACCAGCAGGAACGGCAGTGCAAGGCGGATTGTGTTTTTTGCGCCTGCATTTCCGGGCGCATGAATACGTTTTGAATCGATCCTGTACAGGTTCTTCAGCAGAATAATCATCAGCAGCATCATGGAGTAGAGACTGATTCTGGCCGAGACAGTCTCATCGAATGGAAGGAACACGACCAGTATAGCAGTTGACAGGAACGCGAGGGAAAAAGCATCCATTGCGAAGATTTTCCTGTCATTCCTCCATTCACCTATTTCGACTATGGTGAGCACAACCAGTGGTATGAAGAAGGGAAAAATTGAGAGGATTATGGGGAAGATGTTATTGATGGGCTCTATGGGGCCGATTGCTGTCCCCTGACCGATCAGTATTGCGCTGAACACAAACCTCATCCTTGGAACCCACCAGATTCCACCTGAGATAAGGCCTGCGATCAGCGGTATGGATTCCATCTTCACAGTATGAAATTTCCTTTTTACCAGATCGAATGCGATTATGAAGACGACCATGAACATGACCACGAAATACGAGAGATCATGCGTGAACGCTATCAGGACGATCAGAACTGAACTGATGTATATCCATCTGTATCCGCTTCCGTCCCTCTTTGATAATTCATAAAGCAGTATCACCATCAGGAACTGGGCCACAATGTATGGGTAACCGCCCCACGGGAAGGCATAAAGATCGATGCTGAAGAATATCACAAAAATAGCGGACACCAGGTTCCTGAAATCCTGGTGATCCTTCCTGACCATCCAGTAAACGAAGGCTGAGTCCATTGAGCTGAATATTGCGGTTATGATGAAAAGCAGGTAAATGCTCGTGTAACCGCCTGCAGGGATTATTCCGGACAGCCCTGCGCTGATCATATATGTGAGGAGAAACAATGCCGGCGGGTATATGTAGAGCGTGCCCGGGAAATAAAGAGTGTTTACCGATGGTATGGCACCGCCATTCTGTGCTATCTCCCTCACGAAAGTCGCATATTCAGACACGTCCCCGGTGGGGAGTTTTCCTGGAATAAATATGGTGATCCTGACAATTAGGGAAACAACAAATATGGCCAGTATCTCCAGGCGCCTGTCCAACTTCACCACGATGATAGGTAAAGTGCAGCCAGCTTATCAGCTATCGAATCCCAGTCATATTTCACCGTGAAATCACATGCATTCCTGCTGATTCTCTTCCATTCGTCCTCATCCCTGTAAAGGCTCCTGATCTTTTCAATCATATCCGGGAAGTCTGCAGACACAAAGCCGTTATAGCCGTTTCTCACAACCTCGTTGGCAGCCATGTTGTAATCGCTGCTCATTGTTATGACTGGTACTGATGCCGCCATTGCCTCGAGCGATGCTATGGAGAATCCCTCCCTTATGCTGGGCATGACAAACAGCCATGAGTTCTTGACCTCTTCAAGAAGCTCCTCGTTATCCAGGTGCCCCATGATCTTGATGTTCTTGTCGCCGTTCACAAGGGAGACGAGATGATCTAGCTGGCTGCCACCGCCAATGATGTGAAGCTCAAGGTCCTTCTGGCTCTTGAATGTCTTTATCATCTGATCCAGCCTCTTGTGGGGCTCCAGCCTGCCCACGTATATGATCTTTCCCCATTCCTTGTCCTCGTTCGTGAGAAATTCCTTCCTGTTAACACCGTTCTCTATTACGGTTGTGTTTGCAACCCTGTATTTGTCATTGAGAAGTTTTGAGATCGTGGATGAGACTGTTATGTGGTTGGTGAATTTCTGACAGATCTCATGCTCCCACCTCGAGGCAATCTTCCATATCATCCCGTTCTCAAGATAAAAGTCATGAAGCACCTCGTGCCAGGTGAAGAACGCGCTGTTCCTGTTCTTCACCTCCTCGATTCCCTTGAGTGCGTGGATCAATGGAAATTCATCAAAACTGTATATATCAAAATCTCTGTTGCCTCTGATGAATTTCCTGACACCTGATGCGTACCTGAGCACGCCCATGAGTTTCCGTGAGTTCTGCTTGAAGTAGTGCGATTCATCCAGATCGGTTATATACCTTACGTCCACGTCGTTATAATGCGTTCTTCCAGGGAACGGATTGGTGATCACTGTTATATCGAAGCCTTTCGCCGCAAGCCGCTTATTTATCTCCATCGATCTCTTCTCGGCTCCCCCCTCATGGGGATAGTAAGCCTCGTTGATCGAAAGGATTTTAGGCATTTCCATTAATCACACCAGTAATTGTCTGACTTAATACATTACCATAATATAATTTGTTTTCTTAAAACCATGTCCCCCGAACGCCGTTGCCGGAAATATCCTCTCCCTGATCCTGAATAACGGGATGCGCCGTTTGTCATTTGCGCTCTTATCCCCAGCATACTCCTGAAATCAGAGCCGCTGTTAACGCGGGATGAATGCAAACATTAAATTCATTTAACGACTACTATGACAATGAGACCATCCTGGGACCAATACTTCATGAGAATGGCTTTCCTCGCAGCGTCGCGCTCCAACTGCATAAGAAGAAAGGTTGGTGCTGTCATAGTGAAGGACAGAAATGTCATCGCAACGGGATACAATGGCCCTCCCAGCGGCCTTGCAAACTGTGACGTCGTCGGCTGCATCAGAATTGATATGAACATTCCCTCCGGCGAGAGACACGAACTCTGCAGGGGTCTGCATGCAGAGCAGAATGCGATAATCCAGGCTGCTGTGCATGGATCGATCATCAAGGATGCTGTAATATACACAACAACGCATCCATGCGTCGTGTGTTCAAAGATGATTATCAATGCCCAGATAAAGGAGATAATATATGCAGAGGGCTATCCCGATGATCTTGCTGAGCTGATGCTTATTGAGAGCGGACTGCCCCGTAGGAAATTTGAACTGCCGGAAAGAGAGGTGAGGTCCCTCATCGGCGAAGAGTTCGCGAACCTCTCCGGTGAAGATTAATATAGTGGAGTTCATACCCACTCAATGGGCATATTCTCAACAGTTTTCAACCTGACAGTTCAGATAGTTTCAGAAACCGGATATGCCGGAATATTTTCCCTGATGCTGCTTGAGGGTATGCTGCTCCCGATTCCATCTGAGGCTGTCATGGCATTTGGCGGTTATCTTGTGTTTTCTGGCCATCTTCCGCCCGGCGGATATGCATCATTCATTTACCTTCTTCTTGCAGGCACTCTGGGAAACCTTGTGGGTTCCTTCATTGCATATGCAATTGGATACTATGGGGGAAAGCCTGCCATAATGAGGTTTGGAAAATACGTGAAGCTCAACGAGTCGACCCTTGACATGGTCCATGCATGGTTCATGAAATACGGATCGGTTTCGGTGTTCCTTACAAGGCTCGTTCCGGTATTCAGGACATTCATTTCAATTCCTGCCGGAATTGCCAGGATGAACAGGGCGCATTTTGCCATTCTGACATTTACTGGCACGCTGATCTGGGATTCCCTGCTTGTATATCTTGGATATACGCTTGGCAACGGATGGATGGCGATAATATCCGAATTCGACCAGTACGAGTATGTGTCCATCGCCGCATTCATCGGCTTAACAATCTGGCTTTACCTGTATGTGAGGAAGAAGCAGAGGCAGTGGTCTGGCAGGCAGATCGCCTCCTCCGATCCGGAATCCAAATAGGCTTTGTCCAGGATCGGTGTGATCCAGCCCGCGCCTGTCCCTCTGTGTGAATCTGAGGGATCGTGATCACTCCACCGCTGAATATCAATAAAATGGAACCCGATTTCATGGGAACATCCTGACATAATCGGTCCAATTAAAACTGCGCTTATTTATTTAAAAGAACTTGAATAAGTATATATATGGATTTAATTTCCCTGTAGTACGGTGAAAAAATGACCGATCTCTCTCCAAATTCTCAGAAAGTGTACGAAGCAATAAAGAAACTGGGCGCAACATCAGAAGACAAGCTGAAGACAGCAGACGATATCATGAAGGCAGCCGCGGTCGGAAAGGCCATAGTGACTGCTTCTCTCCAGGACCTTACGAGCAAGGGTCTCGTCAAGAGAGTCGCAAGACAGAAGAGCGCAGGATACTACATCATTAAGTGATCCTGCACCACGCATTAAACTCAACCAATTCCATTTTCCCGCTTTATTATTGTGCACAGAAATGGTTCAACAAGATTAAATAGTCATTTTAGATTGTAAAATTGCATCAGAACAGGTGATCCATGGTAACACTGATCCTAAACGTCGACAGGGATAACGATTTTGGAGAGAAGATTAACAGTCCTGGCCCTATCATCGGATATGCGGAATGTTACGATGCTGCGATCCGCCTTGTTTCCAAGGATCCCGAGGATTCAGATGCCAATGCACTTTTTGGTGCACTGAAGCTGTATGAGGATACGAAGAAGACTGGTGAGGATGTCGATATTGCGCTCATAACGGGCGATGTCGATGTGGGTTCCAGATCTGACGTTGAACTCGGCAGGCAGATTGACCAGCTCCTCTCAACAGGCAAATACAGCGATCTCATTCTTGTGACAGACGGTGCAGAGGATGATTACATCCTGCCGCTGATAACATCAAGAATCAAGGTGAAATACGTCAGGCACATTCTAGTAAGGCACAACCAGAACATTGAGTCCGTCTACTATTACGTGGTCAGGGCACTGAAGGACAAGAAGATCATCAACAAGTTCATAATACCGCTGGGACTGGTTTTCCTTACCTATGGTATTGTATCGCTCTTCTTCATCATATTTCTCTCCGTGACGACAAAGAATTCTTCCGTTTCCCCTGGAGAGGGGGCCATTACCTTCGTGGCAATAGTGCTGGGCGGCTACTTCGTTGAGAGAGGAGTCGAGGTTGGAAGACACGTGCTCAATCTTGTCAAGTCTGTCAGGCAGTATGCCCAGGACACAAGGATTGCATTTCTGTCATACGTGGTTGCCATATCGCTTGTTTTCGCAGGAATAGCTTCAAGCTTTGTCATCACTGTACACAATTACGCATATCCGCTCAATCAGTTTCTGGTATTCGTTTCACTCTTTGTCTGGTGGATGTATGGCGCCATATTTGCCAGGGAGATTGGAATAGGGGTGGATCTTGTCGTTGGTGGAAAGACCGGCATGAACAAGATTCTCTACGGCCTGATGTTTTCTCTGGCAATTGCGCTGATCATCTTCGGCATGATCAACTACATAAGATTCGTTCTCGGGTTTGTCCTTCTCAGGTCGGCGATTGTCAATCTTTCACTCATGATAATGGGGCTAGTGATTGCCGTGCTGTCCTCCCTGGTCAACCGCTATTACAACGATATAAGAAGCGTTGGCACAATAAAGCAGGTGTCAAAGAGGCTCTTCGAGGAAAAATAACTTGCCTTCCAAACCCGGCATTGTGAACTATATTGTGAGGACCGGTGGAAAGGTCCTGCCTGAAGAACTGCTTGCTGAACTGTCTATTGACCCTGGATCTGACAGAACTTCTGCAATGATTCTCTCCGGAATGATTGCACCCCGCGATGAAGACTGGCAGTCGATGGCTGCACATGGGACGCATTTCCTCGTTGTGGGGCCGAACTTCTCTGGGATTCCAGAACAGAGAAAGGATTACTATGACATGATAATCGTCGCAGACTCCGCCATAGATGCATTTTATGATCTTGAGGGCTGCCCGGATATTATTGTGACAGACCTTGACGGAAATCCGGCCCTGATATCAGGGTGTGCCCGTGAAGGTTCCGCCATAGTGGTCCACGCGCATGGCGACAACACTGCCGGGATCACAGGAATTGTACCGTCGCTGCGCGGCCTGATCCTGGGAACTTGCCAGGTTGATCCGCCGGTTCCTGGCCTGAGGAACATCGGGGGTTTCACAGACGGTGACAGGTCTGCTTATCTTGCAGATTACCTGGGGGCACGGACCATCACACTTGCGGGGTTTGATTTCGAAAATCCTGCCTTTAAACCAGGGACAGATATTGCCAGGAAGAGACTGAAACTGGCATGGGCAAAAACATACCTGGAGGCGCTTGCCGTGATCAGAGGCAGGAAGCTTGTTCGTGGCGACGTCATTGAGATCTAGTTATTATCCCGTCCTCGACCTTCACAGGGAATCCGACTGAGTCTATCCTGATGCAGTATTCAATATCCCGGGAGAAGCCTATCATTGAGAGCCTCTTTGCGCCGGAACTCTTGAGGATTCTGTCCCTGTAATAGTCATCATCTGGTTTTCCGCCGCTGAGCTTCTCCTTGAGATACTCAGCGTAGATGAAGTCCTCATCGGCATACCCGTCAGGCCTTCCGGATGTGATTATCACAATGTTATCGGCATTCTCCAGGAATTTCACGGTGGCAGAACAGTTCACGAAGGACGACAGGAGGATCATCCTGTCCCTGAGTCTGCTGATTATTCTGGTGCCGTTGGTCGATGTGAATATCACAGTCTTTCCTGAGAAATTCATGTTCCACACCTCTGCGGGAGAGTTTCCGAGTTCAAACCCCGGGACCCTGAATCCGTACCTCTCACCTGCGAGTATGTACTCCGGATGCTCCCGGGAAATGGCCCTTGCCTTTTTCACACTGCCAGTGGGAATAATTCTCTCCGCGCCGTTGTTGATCATGATTGGAATCGTCGTGGTTGACCTGAAGACGTCCACAACAACCTTCACACCATCCCTGTTTATCTCATCTTTCCTGCCATCAAGAATCTCTATCTTACGCAAGGTATCATATCATGATTGCGTTTTGCTATATTTTGACATTGTATTTTCCACAGTACTGTCGGGTCACTGCAAGTACTGTTTCCGCACCACAGTATTTTCTCACAGCTGTAGACCGGTAATATGATCCGGATCGTCAGGAGATCATGTGTGAATGAATACCACAAAATTATGTCACAGCTTCCCTCCTGTTTCACCGGGCAACTCTTTATCAGGGAAAATAATGCACATGCACACTTCCTTCCTGAAAAAGCATTTCAGTCTGGCAGATACGTTCCTGAGGTACTCTTATCCAAATGATCTGGAATATGCTTCGCATATCCGCATGCACCATGAATAACCTTTTGATTCGGTTTGCATTTGTTAATCATGACCTTCCAGTTACAGTTACCGGGCATAAAGGAGGACGAAATGATCAGAATGCGTTACAGTTGCGAAGGTGAGGATATTTCTCCCGCCCTGATCTGGAATGATGCTCCTGCCGGCACAGGGTCGTTTGCACTTATTATGGAGGACCCTGATGCTCCAGGAGGCACCTTCATTCACTGGCTTCTCTACAACATAGCAAAGGATTCCACCGCAATCCCGGAGAATGTCCCCAGATCGGGGAATACTCCAGGAGGTTATTCCCAGGGGACAAACAGCTTTGGCAGGGTCGGCTATAATGGCCCTTGCCCCCCTCATGGGACAGTTCACAGGTATTATTTCTACCTCTATGCATTGTCAGCAGATGAGAAGATCAAACCCGCCCTGAGGAAGAATGATCTGATGAGGCTGATGGACGGAAAGACCCTTGGGATCGCCAGCACCATGAGAAGGTTCGGCCGTTAGATATGGACGGCATTCCCCGGGTGCATGAAACGCAATGGAGCCTTGGAATCAAAACAGGCCGCGTTGCATAAAACTATTTATTGTCCCAGGCATGCAATGACAGTTGCATGACTTAACTGGGACTGATCGGAATAATACACTCGCCTACATGGTCATAGTCTCCGGACTTCTGACGATAATTTTTGGTGTCACCGTGGCGCTTTCTGCTCCATTATATATTCTGAGGGTCACGGGGGAGAAGTATCTGGTCTATGAGAAGGATTTTGCGATACTCACTGTACTTGCCGGAATTGCGCTTGTCCGGTACAGCTTCAGGTTGCGCTTCAGAAGGACCAGGGGATGGAGGATAACATTCTCCCTTCTGCTGCTGGTGACCGTTATCTATGCACTTTACGGCATCACGCTTTACATTCCCACGGCTTTCGGCCTGGTTTTCAATCTTGTGGTGCTTTTCATGCTGTACAGACACAGGAATGAATTCAAGTACCCGTCAGCAAGGCTCCTGAATGCCGAAACCGTCGCTGCTGTGATAACCATCACCTTTACGCTCTCCTACGGGATCGGCGGATCACTGATCCTTGGAGACCAGTTTTCCCCTGAGATACACAACCTGGGTCAGGCGGTTTATTACACCGGTGAGGTCGTGACCACGCTTGGTTTTGGCGACATTCTTCCCGTCACCCTTCTGGCGAGGCTCTTCACGATCTCGCTTGTGGTACTGGGAATTGCATCGTTCTTCGGGGCAATGGTTATATTGGTATCCCCCATGATCGAGAGGAGGATTGGGGGTATAGTGGACGTACTGAAGAGGCACCAGCTGGAGACCATTAAAAACTATACCCTTGTCTGCGGATACTCCAGTTATCTCCTGAAATACCTGGACGAACTCAGGGCTGCTGGGGAAATCATCGTCGTCATGGGAAAAGAGGGGGGCCAGTCCGAGGCACTCAAGAATTCAGGATATCTGATGCTTGACGAATCACCGGAGGATGAGTCCGTCCTGAAGACCTTCGACTTCAACAACGTCAACCGCATATTCATTGCTTCTCCAGACGACAGCTACAACCTCATCGTTGCCGCGTCATTCTACCAGCTTGAGAACCAGGATGTCCTGAGGAAAAAGATAGCGGTCATAGTCAACAGCCCTTCAAACAACGCAAAATTCAGGATATTCGGATACAGCATAGTTGATCTTTCCTCTGTGGTTTCCAGCTACCTGAAGCAGATCGGCGGGGTACGGCAGGATTGATGTTTTCCTTGCAGATCCTTATCTGCAGATGATGCGGATTGCACTTTCCGGATTTCGCAAAATTTCTCCATTGTCCTGTTTCAGAAACCGGTTGCGGAGATGAACAGGGAAATGCATGAGGAAGCTTTAATGTCCGTTAGGCATGTATAATGCGTGAATTTTCTAAGAATCTCTGAAGTATTCGAGCAGATGACCGCCACCACAAAGAGAAACGAGCTCAGCACCATCCTTGCCGGCCTTTTCAGGGAGTGCGGCAGCGATCTTAAGATCGTGTCCTACTTTGTCCAGGGAAAGCTCGCTCCGGACTTCGAGGGCATAGAGACCGGAATGTCCGATAAGCTCATCATAAAGGGACTGTCAAAGGTATCGGGAAAGCCGGAAAAGGAAATTGCAGAGATGTTCGTGAAGGAGGGCGATCTTGGATCCGTGGCGGAGAAAATCGCCGCGGAGAAGAGACAGAAGGGGCTGTTCGGCAGTGAGCTGACCGCATCATATGTGTACGGGGTGCTGCGAAAGCTTGCTGCATCAACCGGTGAGGGGAGCGTAAAGGCGCGCACGGACATGTACACTGACCTGGTGATGAATTCATCACCGATTGAGGCAAAATACATAACCCGCATAATCACGGGAAAGCTCAGGCTAGGAGTTTCCGACTCCACCATTCTCTCCTCCCTGACCGAGGCTTTCTACGACAGGGAGAAATTCGACGATGTGGAGGAGGCCTACAACTTCTATCCTGATATGGGGAGGATAGCCGATCTTCTCCGATCCGGCAATTACCAGGAAATCCTGAATACGGGCCCATCGCTAATGGTTCCCTGCAAGGTCATGCTTGCAGAAAGGCTGCCGACCATTGAGGACATACTGGAGAAGATGGGAGGCAGGGCTGCATTCGAGTACAAGTACGACGGTATGCGTGTCCAGATCCACAAGAGGAAGGATACCGTGAGGATATTCTCCAGGGGTACCGAGGAGACAACATCCAATTTTCCAGACATAGTGAAGGCTGCGAAGGAGAGCTTCAAGGGCATGGACTGCATCCTTGACGGCGAGGCAGTGCCGTTCAATCCCGAGACCGGTGAGCTCTATCCGTTCCAGATGGTCTCGCAGAGGCGCGGAAGGAAGTACAATCTTGAGAAGATGGAGGAGGAGGTCCCTCTTGCGGTATTTATTTTCGATATTCTGCACCTGAATGGTGAAACTATGGTCAGGAAATCCTACCCCGAAAGGAGAAAGACGCTTGAATCCATTGTGAGGGAGGATGATCACTTCAGGCTTGCGACATCCCTTGTATCTGACAACCCAAGGGAGATAAGCACGTTCTTCGAAAAGGCCATAGAGGACGGATGCGAAGGCGTTGTTGCCAAGAACATAGGCCTTGAGTCTGTTTACAGGGCCGGAGCAAGGGGATGGCTGTGGATCAAGATGAAGAGGGATTACAGGGCCGAACTCTCTGATTCCCTTGATCTGGTGGTCATCGGTGCGTTCAACGGCCATGGCAGGAGAAAGGGCACATACGGCGCTCTTCTTCTCGCCTGCTACAACCATGATGCGGACACATTTGAGAGCACGTGCAAGCTTGGAACAGGCTTCAAGGACGATGTCCTATTCGCACTGCCGAAAAAATTTGAATCGCTTGTCGTCAAGGAAAAACCGGCACGTGTTGTCTCATCCATGGTGCCGGATGTGTGGATCTATCCGCAGGTCGTTATGGAGGTTGTGGGTGCAGAGATCACGCTGAGCCCGGTTCACTCCTGTGCCTTCGGAAAAATTGCGCCCAATGCCGGACTTGCACTGAGGTTCCCCAGATTTTCAGGCAGGTGGCGCGACGACAAGAAAACTGAAGATGCCACAACAACCACTGAGATCATTGAAATGTACAATAATCAAAAGAAAAGTATGACGAGGTCCTGACTTCAGGATCTCAAAAATTTAAAAAGGGATTACTCCCTGTCTCTGAAATTGCCCTGGTTTCTTCTGGGAGGTCTGTCCCCGCCGAAGCCTCCAGATTCGTTTCTTCTGTAGCCTCCGCCGTTTCCGCCTCTCCTGTATCCTCCGGGCCTGAACTGGTTCTCGTATTCCTTTTCGCTCATGTCCAGGGAGTCGTTAACCTCTGTGATCTCCTCACTGCCCGGATTTAATGAACCGTATTTACCGACATTAAGTCTCATGTGGCCCCTGACCAGGGATATGTAACCGTTGTCAATGTAAATGGTGTTTCCATCCTTTGCATGTTCAACCTGGTCTCCCCAGAGAGAAAGTGTGACCTTTCCAGTTTCGTCTCCAACTACAACTTCGGTTACGGTTTTTTCCTCGCCGAATCTAGTCGTTATTGCTTTTGCTTCTCCTACAGACACTACCTTCCCCAGAACATTTACTCTTCTGGAAGAAGGAGTCAAGTCTTTTATCTTAGTGGTTCCTTCCATCTTATTACTTCCTTCGTCTTGGTAAAAAGACAATCCCCCATTTTTGAAACGTATTTAAGTTTGTTGTGTGATGTTCCATGATCTTCGAAATAAAACTGCAGTAATCATTACATAAAGTAAAGTTTAGGCTGTCCTGTCCAGAGATTCAATCATTATTTTGAGTGCCTCCCGGTAAGAGTTCAGGAAACTCAATAAGATACTTTACAAGCTCTCCTGGTTTTGTAACCATTGGGATACTGGCCAGTTTCCCATGCTCGCTTTATTATTCTTCAACAATGTGAATGTTACAGAACAACGCTGGATAATGGGCGACAATTGGAAAGCTTTTACCGTTCTTTCTGATCATTCTGAACGATGCAAGCTATTAATAGATAAGTGCTATCAACACATATGGATGGCAACGATTTCAGAGGCAGAAACTATCTCGTGACAGGCGCCAGCAGGGGCATAGGCAGGAGCATTGCCCTCAAACTTGCCGGGTATGGTGGAAATATCCTTATAAATTACAGAAATGATGAGGAGTCTGCAAGGAAGACCTTGAGCGATTGCATCTCCCTGGGATCCGGGGCTTCCATTTTCAGGGCGGATCTTTCAACCATGGAAGGGATAAAGGCACTTGCTGATCACTGCTCAGAGAAATTCGGGCACCTTGACGGACTGGTGAACAACTCCGGAATATATAAGGGGGAGACACTTGATGATATCTCATTTGAGTCCTGGCAGGGGGTTATGGCAACAAATCTGAATCCAGTCCTCTTCCTGACAAAGGCGCTCTCAAAGCAGCTTAAGGCATCTAGGGGATCATCTGTTGTCAACATCTCCTCAGTTCTAGGCTTTATATCCGATAAATACGGGCTTGCATACCAGTCAAGCAAGGCTGCAATCATCCACCTGACCAGATCGCTGGCAAAATCCCTGGGCCCTGATGTCAGGGTGAATTCCATCACGCCGGGATTCATAATGACGGACATGAACAGGGACGGATGGGGCGACAGCGAATTCAAGGCAAAGGTTGAAAAGAGAACAATACTCAAACGGTGGGGAAAACCTGAAGAGATCGCAGAGGCAGCGTGTTTCCTTATGTCGTCCAGCGCATCCTATATAACCGGAACAAATATCGTTGTGGACGGCGGAATCTCGCTTTGAACCTGCACGGTACTATAAGATAGTAAATTTAGAGGTTATTGAGAAGTTCTTCATAACTCTGGAATCATTTTATCTGAAGACACATGATTTACAATCATGCCAGTCTGGATGCGGACCATCAGTTATTTCCTGTAAACATGCAGGTAGTGGCTGTCGAATTCGTCCTGATCCACCAGCCTGTATCCTGCGGCACTGAACATGGATTCAAGCTCAGCCGCATCAATCCTTATGTGGTCCGGAGGGCCGTGCGCTGTACCCTTCTTGAATTCGATGAGCGTGACTGTCAGGGACTTTGCGGATGAGAATTTCTTCATCATCGCATCCCTGCATTCAAGGTCATGAAAACTGTTCGAGAAGAAGACCTGGGTGATCTCCTCAGGAAATTCATATTCGCAGATATCCGTGTGCCTGAAATCGATATTCTTGAGACCACTTTCCCGTATTTTCCTCTCAATAATCCTTATGGAATCTGGCTCGGCATCCAGTGCCACAATTTTTGCCTCTGGAAAAAGCCTGGCAAACCGTATGGCGTATTCCCCGCTTCCGGCACCCACGTCAAGGAGGGTGTCGCCTTTCCGAAGTGATATGTGCTTCACCACCCTGTCATAAGGAATCATCTTTTCTCTCATTTCATCGGCACGCTTATAATCAAACTTCATGGCTCATGCATTTTGACCGGCATAAATAAGATTTGCACAGCTGATATATGATATCCCGGATCGGTGTCGTCAGCAAAATGAGTATTTGCGGAAGTCTCTCCATCTGCCTATGATATGATTTCTGAATATATCCCGTCAAGCCATGGCAGTACCTCCCGGATGAAGGACGGCCCATGGTGAGCAAAGAAGTCCAGTTTTCCCGGAGTTACGAACACATGCCCGTTTTTCACCGCCTTCAGGGAAGACCATCCTCTTTCATTCATTATATCGCTGATCATGCTGCGGTCGAATTTGGAATACATCTTCGGTTCGTAGATTATCACATCGGGATCTGCCCTTTTAACGTCTGAAAGATCTGGTGTGATCCACTCCCTCTCCATGCGTGAGAATATGCTGTCGAAACCGTAGAATCTCAGTGCATCTGTGATATAGCTGTATGCACCGAAGCTGACCGGGCCACCAAGATCGATCTCAAGATATGCCGACAGCCTTTTCCCCTTCCTTGCCGGCGGCATCTTTTCCATCAGTTCTGAGACAAGTTCGTTTGCTTTCTCGTACCTGTTTGTGACTATTCCAACCTTCTTTATCAGGTTCAGCACATCCAGCATGGTCAGGGGGAGCTCAAACATGTAAGCCGGAAATTCCCTGGAGATCTTCTCGAAGAAGTCATTCTGGTAGCCAGAAATCATCATGATAATGTCAGGGTCCATCTCCTTGAGCACCTCCTGTCTTGCAAAGCCGTAGCTTCCAACTCTCCTCTTCTCCCTGACCTTCTCCGGTCTCGCGCAGAATGCTGAAACGCCCACAATACTCTCCTCCATGCCAAACTCGTAAAGTATCTCTGTCACCGATGGGCTGAAACTGATGATCCGGTGGAATTCATCAGGCAGATCTACAAGCTTTTCCTGGCTGAATGGAACTTTCCTCATAGTATCAACATGACGGGCAGCACATAAATTATCCCTTTATCTCTCCTGCTGCAGACGCTGATCAGATCACGATGTGCCGGAAGCTTTCCTGTTCCTTATGAGAATCAGGACGGGGAGGGATGCCAGCCCGAAGATTACCATAACCCAGAAAGCGCTGTACAGGGAGACATAAAGCACAAGCGCGGTGATTACGCCTATTCCCGTGGCTCCCCCGACAGTGTTCCCAACGCCCCAGACCATGGAGTTTGCAAAACCGCTTTTCCTGCCACTGATCTGCTGTGCCACGAATCCAAGAAGCACTGGAAATCCGGTGAATGCAACAAGGTTGAAGAGAGAATAGAAAACAACCTCGATGATGATGTTGCTGAAAAGAAGGAAGGCGGCGAAAAATATTATGGAGAGGATGCCGGTGAGCACTGTCG
Organism: Thermoplasmata archaeon; assembly: GCA_049965715.1. Classification (GTDB taxonomy): domain Archaea; phylum Thermoplasmatota; class Thermoplasmata; order Thermoplasmatales; family Thermoplasmataceae; genus JAKAFX01. Next base: position 21,143 of record JBMFWA010000014.1, on the reverse strand, counting down.
TATTCTTGCCGCCGATCCTGGATGTCACTCTTCCGAAATAAGCCTGTCCTATGACGGGCGGTATGAAGGATAATGTGAGGATTTCAGAGGTCAGGGCTTTAGAGTGAATGATGATGTAGATGTACTCCCCCATGAACAGGGTTACTCCAGAGATCATCATCGCCCTGAGGAAGACGGATGCTGTCAGCAGGAACAGGAAACTCCCTGATCCCGAATCATCCTCCTGCACTGCTTCAATTCCCGCCTTCGGCCCCGCGGGCTTTTTCTGTGTGAAGTTCTCTCTCCTGAAGGAACCTATGGACGCATAGATCAGCACGGAGAAAACCACTATTGAAACGGCAAGGTATGCAAATGCGGCATAGATGCTGACATAGAGAGTGAGAACACCGAAAATGGCGGGCGTGGCTGCCCTGCCTATGCTCCCGAATGCGCCGTTTATGCCCATGTAGGCTGGAGACCTTAACGGACCGTAAACGCTCTTGAGCACTGATGCGCCGAGTGGATGGTAGAACGACTGCCCGAAACCCAGAAGAAGGGCACCCACTGATATTTCTGCTATCCAGAACCTTGCAATCACAAACGGCAGAGAGAACGAAACCACTGCAGCACCCTGAAGAATGAGACCAATAGATATCAGCACCGTGTCCCTTCCAATCCTGTCCGCCCATCTGCCCACTGGAGCACTCAATAATCCGGAAATGATATTGTACACTATTGCAGCCCCTCCGACAAACACAATGCTCACACTTGGTATGGCAGAGTAATAGACAATCAGCAGAGTGAGAAGGAGCGAATTTCCATCATTTGCGAAGTGCGCAAGGGACGTGAAGATCAGGTAAACATGTTCTTTCCTTCTGTTTTCGGATACGTTCAACCAACGATGATTTCAAATAATTACTTAAAGTAAAGCGCATAATTTATGCTACACGGTGTGCGTTTCAGCCTGATGTAAAATTTCGATATTACGCACTGCGAAAATACTTTAGAATGCAAATACTAACAGGAAAACCATCAGCCCGAGTGGGGTAATTTGGATATCCTAGCGGCCTGCGGAGCCTCAGATCCGGGTTCAAATCCCGGCTCGGGCGTCAAGATAAATTTCCGTATCCCTAACCTTTAGGATAAATATCGTTACCTCCATAAGAAATTGGTACTTTCTTCTTTTCTTCGTTTTTCAACATATCATATCGGTCAGAAATCAACTCATCAATATATTGACCCGTTAAAATTATACGATATCTGGCGGCAACTGCAGAGTATCTGATGTCCTACTCCAGAGATCATCCTGCAGTTTTTCATTGTATGAAATTTCGGAGGTCCTGATTTCCTTCAGCCTAGAAAAACATTTACCGTTAACCTCCTCATTTGTTGCGAAGGTTGCAAGATGCACAGGCGTCTTCGCTGCCTCGAAGGCACTTATCTGAAACGGTTTCATGATCCTGAACGATGCCGACAGAATACCGCTTCCACTGTTTCTGCCAAGATTTGTGGAAACAAAACCTGGCTCCACCAGGACCGATGCTGTGTTCATTCCTCTGATTCTTCTTGCAAGGAAATAGCTGAACATCGTCAGCATGAGTTTTGATGTTGAATATGCCTTCATTGCGCTGTATTTCCATGGGTATTTGAAATCAAATTCAGATCTGCCGCTCTTGTGGACAGAAGACCCAATGTTGATTATTCTTGAGCTTCCTGTAGATTTTAAGGATGAGAACAGGAGTCGAGTCAGGAGCGCCGGGGACAGGTTCAGATCACCTGGCTGTCCTCTTCATAACCCGGCGCATAGCTATAATCGCAATGAAGGAAGATGAAAGCGCAGCGATCACTGCAATATAGAAAATTGTGTAGTTGGGCTGCAAGCTATTGAGCGACGAGCTCAGAACATACAGGTAGCTGCCTGAAATGACCATAATCCTGGAATCATTCAGATCGGTAATTTCAGACGGGTATGATGGCATGCGTATTGCACCAGCAAAGTGCCCTGTGGAGACGTTATAAACATTGATGTATCCGCTCTGGGAATAGAACGATAAATAGAGATAATTATCCAGTGGGGAACAGTATGCACTTTTTACACCGTTAGGTATGTGTATCGTGTATAATGGCGACTCCGGACTTGATGAGTTGAAGACGTACAATTTATTATTGGTTCCGAGAAGTAGTTTTCCGCTGTCTGGGAAAAGAGCAAGGTAAAAATTGTATGAACCGTACTGCCCCGTATTGAACAAACTGGTCAGTGTGAGATTCCCGGAACCGGTCATGTTTGTCACAAACATGATTCCGCTTATCGCAGAAAGCATGTACATGGTCCTGCCATTCGGGCTCAAAGCGAGCAGATAATGATCGTCATTGTTGCCATATTTTGCAACGATATGGGTTCCGTTGATCTCATATATACTGTTGGCGCTTACAAAGACCGTTCCGTTTTCCTGATTTACCACTATGTTATTCACAAACGAGAACCGGCCCAATGGAATCTGGGCGATCAGGGAATTGTTACTGCTATCAACCACGTCAACTGACGAGACAAAGGAGGAGTTAGACTCCTGTTGATTGGAAAAATAGACGTAGCCGTTCACAGGGTCGTAGATTCCGTTTGATGGCGCGATCCCTGCCGGAATGGCTCCCACGATGGATTCATTGGTTCCATCCACGACAAATATCCTGTTGGCATAATATGAAGACACATATGCAAGCCCGTTGTTCTGATCATAGGCTACAGAGGATGGTGTTCCAGGAATCCCTCCGGAAGACAGGATTTCATCATATTTCAGGGTTAAATCATATGCCGCCACCATTGAGATTGCTGATGCGGAAATCACGACAAGAAAGACCGCAAGAGCAAGTGACTTTTTTCTTTTGGAGACTTCCTGCCTACCCACCTTAATCCCCGGGAGAATGAAGAATATAAGTATGAGGATATAAGATTTGCCTGATTCGTCTGGAACCAGAAGGCATACAGCGTGGATCACAATTAATTTCGCATTTTGCCCGGAGATGTGAGAAACATTCAAAGGGGACACATGTATCCCTGAAGAGGCAATGTTATGACCGGTAGCGGACCTGGATCGATCCACGCTTCGTCTGAAGATAACACATCATTAAATGCATGGCAGAAAGATCATTTGATCAAAACAGATCTTGTTTCAGCCATTCTGGGGATCATGGCAATACTGTTTGCATGGTTCACGATTTTGCTTGCTATCCATTTCAATCCCTGGTTCAGAGTGGATGTCAATGCACTGAGTGACCTTGGCGGACGAGCCAGCGGATCAAACAGTCATCCATACCCCAGTTATCCCTTTGTATACAATGGCGGAATAATGATAACTGGCGGCCTGATTGTGATCTTTTCCGCATCGGTGATAAGAAGATCCGCATACCGTACAGAGATTCTGGGATTTTCATTTCTTACCCTTTCCGGTGTGTTTCTGGCGTTAGTTGGACTTTACCACGAGGGTATGTATCCGCACGTATTTCTCGCTGAATGGTTCTTCCTGCTGGGAAAGATTTCTTTCCTGATTATTGGAGCAGCTTTGATCATTGGAAAGTCAGAGGTTTATGGAATTTCAATGGTGGTGTTCAATATCATAGCCTGGATCATTGAGGTCTCAATAAAATTCACCTCTGTAGCTGAAAGTGAAATTTATGGAATCATAGTTCTGGACATTCTCATAGCTATCTACATCATGCATATCCTGAGGCGTCATCGCATATCCAGGTTAAGCCTTGATTCCAGATAACTGATTACAGGTGTTCCTGACAGGTTAGAACCTTCCAGTTTGATTGATTGCGCCATGATCACCGTTGATGTGATTCATGGAAATTCTGGAATCAGATTCTCTGAGACTGATCGTTGCACTTCCGGGGAATCCATAATGTTGATGTCGTTCTCCGGGAAGTTGTATAACATTAAAATCTGTTACGACGATCCATATCCGCGGATGGGATCGATATAGAAGCGTCATCCAGACATCTAAGATAGGAAAGGCTGTTTACTGTGCCACAGTTGAAGTCATTTCTGATCGCTCATGATATATTTCTTGACATAGCCCTGTTCCTGGTCAGTGAGTGCTGCCGGTATAACCAAACTCACAGGATCAGGCATCTCTGCATTTTCGAGTTCCTCCATCTGGCCGCAGACAATCCTCTGGTCAATTCTTCCGGCTCTGGAGACGATGCACATGAATCTTTCACCCGATATCAAGCCGCCCTTCACCCTCTCCTCCATCTTCCTCAGGATTGAGAACGATTCCTTGACGGTCATATTCCTGCCGTCATGCAGATCGAGCAGGACAAGCGTGTGGAAACCGCTTTCGAAATTCTTCCTTATCTTTTCATACGGGCTCAGAGGGAAGAATTTTTCGCTCACAAATGGAAGGGAAACTGGTGGGCCAAGTCTGTACACATACAGCCCGAGAATCAGCGGGGCATAGAGTATGATGGAGGCATTTGGCATGATCTCAACGCCTATACCGCGGGACATCGCCTCGTGGGCCAGTTCAAAATGAGTCGTTGCAGAAAGGGGATCGCCTGGTACCAGAAGGCATACATCGCTGACAGAGCATTGAAAAAGTATATTGCCGCTGTTCTCCAGCATGTCACGTGTGGCCGGAATTATTTCCTTTCCCGCGGCAGTGGATATCTCGTCGATGGCGTTCCCCGGCAGTATCGATGTGTATGAATCAAAATAAGCGATGTCGCACTTCTTCAGTGCCGACAGTCCGTCCATGGTCATGGACCCTGATCCGGAAAGGCCCATCCCGATGATTTTCAGCATTGAATCAGGACTGGAAGTCTTCCTGGATCCTCACCAGTTCGTTGAGCTTTGCCAGCCTCTCCCCGCCGATGGTTCCCGTCTTTATGAGCTCGCTGCCGAAAGCTATGGACAGGTGCGCAATGAAATCGTCGTCTGTTTCACCGCTCCTGTGTGAGATCACTGTCTTCCATCCGGCAGAGGTTGCCATGTCGACGGCATCCTGGGTTCTGGAGAGAGTGCCTATCTGGTTCACCTTTATCAGGACTGCGTTTGTGGATTTCTTCTCTATTCCCTTCTTGATTCTTTCCGGATTTGTCGTATAGAGATCATCGCCCACTATCAGCGATCTGTTGCCAACCTCCTTCGTGATCATGGCAAACCCATCAAAATCGGCTTCATCCATGGGGTCCTCAATGAAGTAGAACCCGTGCTCCTTCGAAAGCTTCACAGCATAATCCACCTGTTCCCCCTGGTCAAGCACCCTGGACTTGTAATGGTACTTCCCGTCCTTGTAGAATGATGATGCTGCAAAATCTGCCCCCATCTTAATATCGATCTTCTTCTCCTGCGATATCTCCTTTGAGGCTCTCTTGACAATATCTATGGCGTCCTCATCCGAGATGTTTGCTGTCCACGCTCTTTCATCGCCGACGCCGATGCTCTGGTTTGGAAGCTTTTCCTCAAGGAGTTTCCCTATTCTCTTGTGGACGAGAGAATTGGTGTATATGGACTCATAGATGGTTTTTCCCTGAGAAGAAACAAGGAATTCCTGTATTGTCGTACCATTCATGGAATGTTTGCCGCCACCGAGAACATTTCCAATCGGATGCGGAAACTTGAATTTCATCGCTCCACCAACGTAACCGTACAGCGGTATCCCCAGGGATCCTGCAACCGCCTTGGCATTGGCAAGTGAAAGGGCAGTGGAAAGGTTTCCGCCCATGTTGGAGAAATTGCCGCTTCCGTCAAGTTCAGCAAGAAGTTTGTCGAAGGTGCGCTGATCCATTGCGTTGAAGCCGACTATAGCGCTCCTCACCTTGCTGTTGAAAAATTTTATGGAGTCATCAGGCCCGTTCTTGGGGAACGAGGCAACCTCCGTTGCGCCTGTGCTCGCCCCTGATGGCGCAGACGTCCTGCCCATTGCAAACGGGAGATAGATCTCCGCCTCAACAGTTGGGTTGCCCCTGGAATCAAGTATCTTCCTTACCTTTGCATCCACTATTTCAAAATCTCCAGCCATGAGTTAAGATTGCTACTCCAGATAAAAAACTATGGCTTGGGATTGTGGCATTATCGGATGACTGAATCCATGATTCTCTTGAACGAAGTTTGCCGGTTGAATGGAATATTTCTGAACATTAATTCAGTACACTGCAGTTTGTCTTTCGTATGCTGAAATCCAAGAATCCCTTATATCAAGCATTTAATCATATCAAACAGAATTTTCCTCATGGAGCCATATGACTGCCGAAGCCCTCAGACACCTCTCATCTCGATCTTCCTGTACCTCTGGCAGAATGAGTTGTAGTTCGCCTTGTATTTTATCCAAAGATCCTTGTAGTTCTGGTCCACCTTCCCTATGATCTTTGCCGGCACCCCGACCGCAATGCTCTCTTCCGGAACCTCGAACTTAGACTTTATGACCGCTCCCTCGCCTATTGCAGCCCACTGGCCTATCACTGAGAAATCCGATACCACGGCCTGCATGCCTATAACAGCCCAGTCGTGTATGCTGCCCGTATGAATAACGCTCAGGTGTCCGATGGTCACATGGTTCCCTATTGTGGTCTTCTCTCCCGGCCTTGCATGGATAACACAGTTGTCCTCTACTGCGGAACCGTCTCCTATCACTATGGTTCCATAATCTCCCCTGAGAACCGCGCCGGGCCCTATCCATGTCTCCTTCCCTATTCTCACGTCCCCTATTATTGTGGAATTCGGGAATATGTATGCCGATTCGTCAATCACAGGTTTCCTGCCCTCAAACTCGTAAACTGTCATGGTCCGTCAAGTGATTGATCGTATTTTTAATGTTGGTTTCCCTGTCAAGAGTCAATGTTTCGGAGACTATTTCCTTATCCTCTCGAATTCCGCGATCATCCTGTCGGCATCGAAATCAAAGTCCCTTATGCCGGTCTCTATGGATCTTGAAGCGGATATCTGGCCGAACGTGACCGAATCAGCCATGTCGTATCCATTCTGGAGACCAAAATACAGTCCAGCCCTGAATGAATCCCCTGCACCCACGGTATCCTTTACGCTCGCAGGGGGTATGGAGTCCGAGTGTATTATATCGCCCCTCGTGTAAAGTGTGGCACCGTTCTGACCCTGCGTAACTATGACAGACTCACATACAGACGCAATGTCGCTTTCGCTCCTTCCCAGGATTTTCGTCAAGAGGGACATCTCGTACTCGTTTAGGATCAGTATACTGGATCGGCTGAGCATGGCCTCGATGTCCTCCTTACTGTACCGGTAGTTGATCTCCTGCCCGGGATCGAAGGTAACCGATGCCTTTATATCCCTGGCAATGGCCGAATACCTGTCCAGCGGGCCTGTGGAAAAATGCACCCTGTCATAATCCTTCCTCTTCAGATCGGATACGGTCGGGTTCCAGTTCCCCATTGGCCCCTGGTGCATGTAGTATATCTGGTCGTTCCTGTTCGTGACAATGTAGCATATGGGCCCCCTGGTGTCCTCAAAAACAGATAATGTCGAGGTATCGATGCCAAGCGATTTCAGAAACTCGATGTATCCGGCATGGGTGGATCTTGAGATTGCACCGTAAAGATCGAATGACACCCCAATCCTTGAAGCAACAATGGCGAAATTCCCTGCGGTTCCTCCCCATTCCTCCCTCACTGCAGTGACCTCCGAAGAACCCTGCCCATGCAGTTCCGGAGTGACAAGGATCACGTCGATATTCACATGCCCGAAGAATGCCAGTCTGTTGCTCATCGGGTCAAGCTATCGCCGGGAGTTATTTAATACCTGATCTTTTGGAGAAACCTGTCTATAATGATCTCAACCGCAGCTGTGGGAATCGAGAGCTTCTGCGAGACCTTCTCTATACTTCTGGATTCAAGGTACTCTCTCATTATTCTTCTTGTCAGCTGGTCACTGGCGAAGGAGTCTATGAGATCGGATAAATTCTCTATGATGCGGTCCTTCTCCTTTATCAGAACCTCCCTCTCCTTCATGAGATCGTCTAGCCTTTTGCTGATCTCGGAAAGCCTGTCAAAGAGCCTTGATGGATCTTTTTCCTTTGGCGAGGGTTGCACATTGCCAAAATCCAGATCGTAGCGGTTTATGTCAAAAAAATTCCTGGAATAGTCTATGATGAGCGTTGAAAACCCGGTGGGCCTGTACACCTTTCTCCTTGCTCCCATTGAGCTGGAGATGAATCCCTCCGGAACAATCAGCTTCGCATTTTCAAGAAAAATGAGGTGTTTGTTTATTGCCTGCTGCGACACCCCTATGCTCCTGCTCATCTCGAGAGCATAGGACTTGTCGAGGATCAGCCTCCTGAGTATCTCCCTTCTGGTTTCGTTTTCAAGCGCAGAGATGAAATACTCTATGGAGTCGTCCCCGTTCACAGCACATCACTGCCGTTACTCAATTTTTATCTTCTTTCCGCCAGTTTCTCCCTTTCTCTGCTTGGTCAGCGTCAGGTCAAGTATCCCGTTGGTGAATTTGGCGCTGGCAGAGTCTGGAATAACCGGTTCCCTGAGTTCCACGGACTTGTAGTATTTCCTTGGCCCCTCGGTCACGCTTATGACGACGGAATCCTCGTTCACGCTGAGATCGATATCATCCTTGTTGATGCCTGGCAGCTCCACGGTGATGTATATCTTTTCCTTGTCCTCGTTTATGTCTGTGATGGGTTCCCTGGTCGCGGCATCAGCAGCGAGCGATGGGTTGTATCTCCTGAGTTCCGGCACGTTTCCGAATTCCTGGAACTGTGGCTTTCCGTCCGGTCCCATCTTGAAGGTGAAGCCATACACAAAGGGCTCCTCGCCGTCGCTGGCAATGTTCTTCCTGAAGGTGTCGAATATCCTTGTCATCCTCTCGTTGAGCTTCTTGAAGTCTATGTCGAAGTCCCCGAAGAAGTTGTCAAAGAAATCGTCCCTCCAGTCATCGTCCCTGTTTTTTCTTCCTACCATTTTTGTCACCTCTAGTTAACAACCGATGGTTGTCAACCAACGATTACATTATGGTATATAAAATTTTCCGGATATCATCCTGCGACCCCTCCATGGACTCTCCGTAACACCTGGAATTCAAGCCTGCATGGAAAATACTGTATGATCGCAACAGCAACAGTCAGGGCTAATCCCCGAAAGTGCATTATACAGATTAGAATGAGTATAAATGATATCTCTCCCAAGGTCTTCACGCAAAATTTTAAGTTATCAGCAATGATAAACATCCGGTGTATCTGTTTTGGAAATCATAAAGGAGGATGTCTTGATCCTTGGCGGTGGAATGGCCGGTCTAAGGGCCGCCGTGGCTGCCGCTGAATACAACAAAAATATTTCCGTGGGGCTCGTCTCAAAGCTTTATCCGCTGAGGTCCCACTCCGTTTCTGCAGAGGGTGGAACCAGTGCCGTCCTCAGCCCGAAGGACAACTTTGACCTGCACTCCTATGATACCATCAAGGGTAGCGATTATCTCGCAGATCAGGATGCGGTGGAAAAATTCGTAAGGCTTGTCCCCGAGCAGATCTATACGACCGATCACTGGGGCTGCCCATGGAGCAGGAATCCTGACGGCACGATCTCCCAGAGGGACTTCGGGGGCCTGAGTTACCCAAGGGCCACCTTCGCCGCAGACAAGACCGGGTTCCATGTGATGCAGACCCTGTTCAGCAGGGCTCTGAAGTATGACAACATCCACATCTACAATGAATATTTTGCAACTTCGCTGATTGTGGAAAACAACTCCTTCAACGCCATCACAACAATCAACCTGAAGAACAGCGAGTACACAATATTCCAGGGAAAGTCCCTGATATTCGCAGCAGGAGGTGCAGGCAGGCTATACCAGTTCAGCACCTATGCCCATTCCGTATCCGGTGACGGAGATGCCATTGCTTACAGGGCAGGGCTTCCATTGAAGGATCTCGAGTTCATACAGTTCCACCCGACCGGTCTTGTCCCGTCGGGCATACTGATTACTGAAGCCGCAAGGGCAGAGGGCGGATACCTCCTGAACAATGAGGGCAAGAGATTCATGGAGAAGTACGCTGCCACCAAACTGGAAAAAGCCCCGAGAGATATTGTATCCAGAGCGATAATGTGGGAGATTGAGGCAGGGAGAGGAGTCAAGGGAAAGTACGGCGATACCGTATATGTTAACCTGGATCTCAGGCACATGGCGGACATACTGGAGGAGAAGCTCCCCATGATCACGGATATAGCCAGGAAATTCAATGGCATCGACCCGGCGGAGGAACTGATCCCCGTCAGGCCTGCAACACATTACACAATGGGAGGCATCCACGTGAACAGCGACACCGAAACCCCTGTCCAGGGAATATACGGCGCAGGCGAGAACGTTTGTGTCAGCATCCATGGCGCGAACAGGCTCGGATCGAACTCCACCAACGAATGCCTTGCATTCGGCAACCTGGCGGGAGTGAAGGCCGCCGAATATGCCATGAGCCATTCAATGCCATCCCTCAACAATGACAAAGCAAAGGCCGAGGAGACAAGGCTCTGGGATGATCTCATGAAGAGGGACGGGGGGGAGAATGTCGCGAAGATCCGCGAGGACCTGAGGATCAGCATGGATGCAAATGTCGGTGTATTCAGGACTGAGGACGGCATCAATAACGGCATTAAGAACATCAAGGCACTCCAGGAGAGGTTCAAGAAAATCACCATAGGCGACAAGTCGAAGGTCTTCAACCTTGAACTGGAGTGGGCGCTCGAGGTCGGGTTCATGCTAGATCTTGCTGAGGTGATCGCAAAGGGCGCAGTGCTGAGGAAGGAGAGCAGAGGTGGACACTACAGGAAGGACTATCCTGAAAGGGATGATGTCAATTTCCTGAAGCACACCATGGCCACATACAGCACTGAAGGACCAAAATTCACATATATTCCGGTGACCATAACCAAGTGGAAACCGGCTCCGAGGGTATACTGAGGAATGAGATATGTCAGAAAAGAACTATGAATTTGTGGTGAAGAGAAAGGATGACAACGGGAAGGAAAGCTACTCGTCCTACGAGGTTCCCAAGGACAAAATCTCCACGGTCCTGGAGGGTCTCATATACATAAAGGAAAATTTTGACCAGACTCTTTCGTTCAGGTACTCATGCAGAATGGAGATATGCGGAAGCTGCGGGATGGAGGTCAACGGGAAACCAAGGACCGCCTGTTCAACCATAGTATCACAGCTTGGCACTGACAGGGTCAGAGTCGATCCCATGAAGCATTACGAGGTCATCAAGGATCTTGTTGTGGACATGGATCCGTTCTTCACGAAATACAGCGAAGGGCTTCCATACATTATAAGGGAGGGGGAGGAGGATTACAGTTCCGAGATTCCCCAGACGCCTGAACAGTTCAAGGAATACGAGCAGTATTCCATGTGCATAAAGTGCGGCCTGTGTATGGCTGCCTGCCCGATTGTAGGATCAGATGAGGATTACATGGGACCGGCACCGCTGGCTGCTGTCCTGCGGTACAACAAGGATAACAGGGACCAGGGGTCGAAGTACAGGCTTGAGATAGTGGACGGAGACGAGGGGACATCAAGATGCCACTTCGTGGGCGAATGCACTGAGGTCTGCCCCAAGGGCGTCGATCCGTCCTTTGCGATACAGAGGCTGAGGATGCAGGGAGTCAGGTATGAGCTTGGAAAGTTTTTCAGGAGGAAGAAGTGATGGAAAAGAATACGTCTGAAACAAAGGAAGGAATACTTGGATGGGCAAAATTCAAGGGCAAGGGTGTGGGATATTTCGGATTCACCTTTCAGAGGGTCTCGGGTGTGGTTATACTCTTTTACCTGTACCTTCATTACACGGTACTTTCAAACCTTCTCCACGGGCAGGCGACATACAACAGCATTGTCCAGTCCATAACATACGGCCCTTACGATCTCTTCATCGTGTTCGACATTCTTCTTGCACTGGTTATATTCTACCATGGAGCAAATGGAATCAGGCTTGCGCTCAACGAGATGGGCATAGGCCTGAAGCACAACAAGGCGTTCTTCGTGATATTCGAGTCCATATCCATGGTGCTCCTGTTGCTGTTTCTCTACTATGCGTGGTTATTCGTGGCGGCGTGATAAAAAATGGAAAATAAAACTTTAAAGAAACCTATGACAAGCAGGGGCACACTTGGTACAGTTAGCTGGTTCTTCCAGGTGATCAGCGGTCTGTTCCTCGTATTCTTCGTTGGCGTGCACCTTTACCTGGCACATATTGACTTCGGGCATCCCATAGTCTTCTATGATTCGGTCATCAACAACCTCAAGAATCCCTGGTGGCTCCTGTTCTACATTGCCTTTGTGTGGGTCGTGACATACCATGGCCTGAACGGGCTCAAGGGGATACTCTATGATATGGGCACTAAGCCAAAGACCAGGAAATACATCGCCTACATACTGGTTGCAGTCTATATCGTAACTGTAATTTATGGTACCCTTCTTGCCATTATCGTTTCCCAGATCGTGGTGCCGTAAACCCCCATTTTTTTATTGAACTCAAATAACTTTCATTTTAAGAAATTGTGAATTCTTCTCTTATTTTCTTTCACTTTCTCTCGGGAATGGAATATTTCCTGAAAGATCATCAGTTATCACACTGTTCACAGCTTTTGTTGAATCCGGAAGGTCCAGGAAAGGATCGGGGCTTGCGCTGAGAACAATGATCGACTTATCCGATTCGATCTTATCCATATCTGGATAATTGAAAGACGGACGCAGTACCGTAATCTCATAACCTTTTTCGATGAGTTCCTTCATTGCCAGATATACCGCTGGCATAGCAGATTCCGTTTCAGACCCATGTAAGACAGAATCGATGTTTCCTGATTGAACAGCATGGACTTTCTGATCGTTGTCTGCAACATCTCGGGAAAACGATACGGATCGATCCATCTGATCTCATTCCTGGTGTATCCGAAGTATTTTCTGAGGGCTTTCAGGCATGTGATCCTTACTTGGTATTCCCCTGACCACCACGATATGTTCAGCATACCCAAGTACTGACAGGACGGCTAAAATGAAAACGCCGAGGATCATTGTCATAGACCATATCTTATTCTTCCTCTCCCATGCCAGAAAACTGAACGTATTAATACGTCAACTGACGAATCGACAATCGTTAATTTTTATATATATCATAGCCCTATTCTGTCTGGTATTATATGTCTGGCATAATGAGTTATGGCTCCTACATACCCACTTTCAGGATCAAATCCGAGGAGATAGCAAGGGTATGGGGGGAGGATCCCGAGAATATAAAGAACGGGATAGGAATCCAGAGCAAGTCTGTTCCTGCACCCGATGAGGATGTGGCCACAATTTCTGTGGAGGCTGCAAGGAATGCCATCAGGCGGAGAAAGATCAACCCACGGGATATCGGCGCGATTTACGTTGGTTCTGAATCTCATCCCTATGCTGTCAAGCCCACTGCAACCATAGTCGGGTCTGCTATTGGAGCAAATTTTGAACTATTTGCCGCCGATTACGAGTTCGCATGCAAGGCAGGCACGGCCGGCGTGCAGAACGTCAAGGCCATGGTTGATTCCGGCCTGATCAAATACGGCCTGGCAATCGGTTCAGACACGTCTCAGGGGGCACCGGGCGATGCGCTGGAATATTCCGCCTCTGCAGGAGGCACCGCAATAATCGTTGGTAATGATCACCCGGTGGCGGAGATCAACAGCACCCTTTCCGTCACCTCCGATACACCTGATTTCTGGAGGAGGGAGGGACAGCCATATCCGACGCATGGTGAGAGATTCACCGGCGAGCCTGCATACTTCAAGCATGTGATCGGCGCATCCAGCAGGATGATGGAGAGAATGAAGACAAAGCCAGAGGATTACGATTATGCCGTTTTTCACCAGCCCAACGGTAAATTCCCGACCAGGGCAGCGAAGATGCTGGGCTTCAAGGAGTCACAGTACAAGGAGGGCCTTGTAACTCCATATATAGGCAACACCTATTCAGCATCGATGATGACCGGACTCTCTGCAATACTTGATGTGGCTAAGCCCGGCGACAGAATTCTTGCCGTGTCATTCGGATCAGGCGCAGGATCTGATGCGTTTGACATAACCGTCACGGATGCAATTGAGGATATGGACAGGACTTCGGCTCCCACGGTGAGGAAGATGATGAGCAGGGTCAGATGGGTGGATTACGCAATCTACGCCAAGTACAAGAAAAAACTGGTTTTCGGTGAGAACATTGAGTGAAGTTTACATCATAGGATCTGGAGAAACAAAGTATGGCGAGCTATGGGACAGGTCACTGAGGGAGATCGCTGTCGAGGCTGGATTGAAGGCTGTGGAGAATGCCGGAATCTATTCCAGAGACATACAGATTCTCTACGGCAGCAGCAGCCTTTCCGGGACCGTGAACGGGCAGAATGACATCGGATCACTCATAGCCGACTTCTCGGGACTGGCAAGCAACAACATACCCGCCGTGAGGGTTGAGGCATCGTCCGCATCAGGCGCCGCAGCCGTCAGGGAGGCTTATCTTGCCATAAGGTCAGGGGAATACGACGTTGCCATGGTCGGCGGAGTCGAGAAGATGACCGATATCTACGGATCGGAAATGCTTGATATGATGAGCACAACGCTGGACAGGGAATGGGAAGCTTTCTTCGGCGCAACACCGGCCGCACTTGCAGCAATGTCCGCAAGGAAGTACATGACCGATTTCCATGTGGACAAGGAGACACTCTCGATGATATCCGTCAATGACCATGAGAACGCATCGAAGAATCCTTCTGCGCACTACAGGAACAAGCTGACGCTTGATGCTGCCATGAACTCGACAATGGTTGCAGATCCGCTGAACATCATGGACTGCAGCCCAATCAGCGACGGTGCTTCCGCTCTTGTCCTTGCATCGGACAGATACATGAAGAAGAACGGGATGGAGGGCGTGAGGATCCAGGGCTCCGGAATAGCGCAGGACTATCTGGCACTCCACAGCAGGGCATCACTGTACAGGCTGGATTCCACAGTGATAGCCGCAAAGAAGGCACTTGACCAGGCAAAGATCGGGAATGACGACATATCCTTTGTTGAACTGAACGATTCATACAGCATATACGGCCTCATGGCACTTGAGGATCTCGGGTTTGCAAAGAAGGGAGGCGCCAGGGATCTGGTTCCGGAAGATATTTCCCTGAAGGGAAGAATTCCGGTGAATCCGTCGGGCGGGCTCAAGGCGAAGGGAAACCCCATGGGCGCGACAGGCGTGGGCCAGTTCGTGGAGGCGTACCTGCAGTTCAAAGGTAAAGCAGGGGAGAGGCAGATAAAGGATCCGGAGCATGCCATGCTCCACAACATGGCGGGCTCAGGTTCGACATCCATCGTACACATAGTGGGAGGAGATTAAATGGGAGAACTATCAAGCATATGGAGAGAGGCAGATCACAGGTACAGGCTCATAGGTCACAAATGCAACAACTGCGGGGCAGTATATTTCCCGCCCAGGGATATCTGCCCGAAATGCCACCGCGAGTCCATCGGCAAGATACAGGAGACCGATCTATCCGGTCTGGGCGAGATCGTATCGTTCACAGTGGTGCATGATGCGCCGCCAACGTTCTCAAGACAGAGACCCTATGTTATGGCAATTGTGAAGCTGGACGAGGGACCGTCACTCACAGGGCAGATCGTGGACTGCGATCCCGATGAGGTTAAGATGGGAAAGAGGGTCCGCGCTGTCTTCCGGAGGATAAGGGAGGACGGGAAGAGCGGAGTCATCATGTACGGATACAAGTTCGCGCTTGATGAGTGACCCTGTTCCCTGAAACATTTTTCAAAATTTATTTTTCCTTCAGGTCCTTATCACTCTTTTTCCAGTTATTTCATATTTTCCGCTCACAAGCAGCCTGATCGATCTGACAAGCAGTTCGTGCTCAACGGGATGTATCCTCATGGCGAGCTTTTCCGGGGTGTCCCCGTCAAGCACGGGCACTGGCTCCTGGTCTATTATGGGTCCGAGATCCACATCTTCTG
This sequence comes from Thermoplasmata archaeon, assembly GCA_049965715.1. Lineage (GTDB taxonomy): Archaea > Thermoplasmatota > Thermoplasmata > Thermoplasmatales > Thermoplasmataceae > JAKAFX01. The sequence continues at coordinate 5,168 of JBMFWA010000014.1, read as the reverse complement.
TTACAAAGTGGACGGTGCATCCTGATATCCTGGCGCCGCTCTCTATGACCGATCTGTGCACCTTCTCGCCGTAGAAGCCCTTTCCCCCGAAGCACGGCAGCAGCGAGGGATGGATGTTTATAATCCTGTTTGGAAACGCCCGGATGAAGCTTCCGGAAAGAATCCGCATGAATCCGGCAAGAACTATGTAGTCATGCGGATATGACATTATGAGATCCCTTAGGGCGCCGGAATACTGGTCATGGCTCATCTTCTCCCTTGGCAGGTGCACGGCAGGTATCCCGGAATTCCTGGCCCTCTCTAGGGACCTGGCATCCCTCATGTCGGATACGACCAGAGATATCCTGCAGTCCAATTCGCCCCGTGCGATCGCATCTATGACTGCCTGAAGGTTGGTTCCCTCGCCTGAGGCGAGTACCACAAGTGACGCCTGAACCTGCCCGCTTCCCATGATCGATGATTATTGATTCGTTTATTAAACGTTCCCAGATCTGACTATTGAGGACCGGTCTGATGACAGTATGATTATGCATGACAGGATCAGCATGGGAAGCATCCCGAAATAAAGCACGGTGTTCCATATCTCACCGTAAAGCGCAATGGGGAGATTTCCGTAATAATAGGACAGAAACAGGTAAAAGTTGATGCCGTCCATGACAAAATATGCGGCGATGAACGGTATGAAGAGAAGAAAGTTCCTCACAAGGCCGATGTTGATCTGGGAATGCCTCCGGAACATTATCAGACCTGTTATGATCATGGACGTTCCCAGGATGTCATCAAACAGACCGACACTGTACCAGGAAACGCCACTGGTGGTGAATGTCCATGCAAACAGTGGAAGATTCACCACTTTGCTGTATGAGAAGTCCTTGACCCACTGCCCCTGGGCATTGACCCAGCCTCCCATGACAGCCATCATCAGGTAGGCAAGGCTCAGCACATCATTCCGCATGCTGCTTCTGTTTCCGGATAAGCTGCCTACTGCCAATGGGATCGATACTGGATTGAACTGTGTTAGATAAAACATTCAGTCATCTTTCCTGAAATTCTGGAAATGGACTGCCCGTTGAAAAGACCAAATTTCTTATAAAGGAGAAGCCATGCTGAATCACCCATATGTGAGAATCATGAACGAGGTATGGATCGAGAAATACAGGCCGAAGGATCTGTCGGGGATATACGGACAGGATGATGCAGTGAGGAAGCTCAAGGCTTTCGTTCGTTCAGGACAGCTGCCGCACATCATATTCTCCGGGCCGGCTGGCACCGGCAAGACTGCGTCTGCAATGGCTGTCGCCATGGAGCTGTTCGGCGAGACCTGGAAGGAGAATTTTCTCGAACTCAATGCCTCCAACAACAGGGGGATAAACGTCATTAGGGGCCATGAGGACCGGGATGACAAGTACGAGGGCATGGTCAGCGTGAAGGACTATGCAAGGATAATGCCCTCCAATCCGAGGGGATTCAAGATCATATTCCTGGACGAGGCTGACCAGCTCACATCCGAGGCGCAGGCTGCACTCAGGAGGACCATGGAGATCTATTCATCGACGACCAGGTTCATATTCTCATGCAACTATTCATCGCAGATCATTCCTCCCATTCAATCAAGGTGCGTGATCCTGAGATTCAGGCCGCTGAGCGAGGCTGAACTCAAGAGAAAGATGTTCGACATCGCAAAAAGCGAGGGTTTTGAACTTTCCGGGGAATCCGCGGATGCGATAGCGGATGTATCCGGCGGGGACATGAGGAATGCCATAAACATACTTCAGGCCGCCCACTTCTCCGGGGATATATCGGCGATGAAGATCTACGACATCGCCGGCATGGCATCGTCCAGGGAATTCGAGAGGATTCTCGCATTCTCGGTGGAGCAGCAGGATTTCAACCAGGCCATGGGCATGGTGGACGACCTGATGATGCAGAAGGGGCTTTCCGGCATCGATATCGTCAGGGGGATGCATTCCGCAATAAGGAGATCACAGGTGGAACCTAGGAAGAAGATTGCGGTCATAATCGCACTGGCTGAGACTGAATTCAGGCTTGTGGAAGGTGCAAACGAAAAAATACAGCTTGATGCACTGGTCGCAAGGCTTGTCAACGCCGGCAGCGAGATCAGCTGAAATCGTAAAGGTCGAAGCCCTTCTTGCCTGACCCGGGAGAAGATTCCTTTTCCCTTGAGAGCGAGTACAGGTTCTTCCTCATCTTTGATTCCTTGTTCATGCTTGACAGGAGATAACCAATGTCCCTGCTTCCCTCGTATGTCAGTATCACCACCTCTCCTGCCCTGTTTCTCCCTGTCCTCCCGCGCCTCTGGATCGATCTTATGTCCGACGGTATTGGTTCGTAGAATATGACCAGATCCGTGGAAGGTATGTCAAGGCCCTCCTCGGCGACGCTTGTGGCAACAAGAACCCTGTATTTCCCATTCCGGAAGTCATCGAGCACGGCCTCCTGGGTCTTCTGGTTCATGCCCCTGTCCTCGCCCTTGGTACCCTGGCCGACGAACCTTGCAACCTTCAGTCCCGGGGAGTTCTTTGACAGATACTCGGTGAGGATTTCCGACGTCTTCCGGAAGTGAGTGAACACAAGAATCTTTCCGCCGGGGTTGCTCATAAGCCTGTCCTCACACAATCGCTTGACGTACATCATCTTGGGGTTGTCGCCATGTTCCATGAAATCAGCAGTCATCCTCATCATGGTGTCGAATTCCGGGAATGATCTGAGTATCCTTGCGGTACGCTGCATTGATTTGTCCTCGCTGTTGATTATCTGCAGAAGATACTCCTGGAATATCTCGACGCCCTGGCTCTCCAGATATTCGACAGCATAGTCGAACCTTATGTATGATGTCGCCACTGGAATGAGGTTGAACAGTTCCGGTTCTCCGCTCCTCGCCCTGCCTGAGAGATCGCCTATGGCTGATGCGACCTCCTTCCTTGTGAGGCGAACTCCGCTGAATTCGTCGGACTTCTGGAGCTTTGCAGATATCTCTGCAAGGATCCTCCTCGCTATTGCCAGAATCTCATCAACCTCCGGCGGCCTCTTGATCCTCACTATCTCCGTTCGTGTTTCCTGAACATATTTTCTGACATCCGGATCGTCCTCCGATTTTATGACGGCATTCTGGAATCCCATGATCCTCATCAGGATGTTGAGTTTCGATCGATCCCCGCCGGGGCTTGCAGTCATGCCAAGGATCAGACCGGTCGAATTCTCAATGTAGGTTTTGGCTATCTTCACGTATGCATAATTCCCAGATGCCCTGTGAACCTCGTCGAACACCAGGATTCCATATGCGGATAGATCGATCTGCCCGGAATCCACGAGGTTCTCTATGGTCTGCGGTGTGGACACGACAACGCTGCTGTTGAGAATTCCCTCCCTCTTGGATTGCGCGGTCTCGCCTGTGAGAAGGCCCACACCGTCTGGTATTCCGAGAAGGTTTTTCAGGGTTCGGCCGTGCTGGCTCACAAGGGGTTTGGTCGGAGCAAGAAACAGCGCCCTTCCGCCTCCTTTGAGAATTTCCCTGATCGCGAGAGCGGCTATCACCGTTTTTCCGAGGCCAGTCGGCAGAACGACCATTGTGTTCTTCTGAAGGCACTGCCTTGCAATGCTCACCTGGTATTCCCTCGGGGTGATGTCGCCAAGGGGTTCTGCTAACCGGTCGGATGTCATATTCCTCCTTTCATTGCAGATCAGCGTATCAATGCTTCTATCAATGGGGTGAAGTACATTCTGATCTTTGAGATAATCGTGTGAATCAGAATCTCCACATTCTGCTGGGTATTTGGAGTGTGTGCCTCCTGGACCCTGTCGTTTGGATACCACAGGTCTGAGTACAGAGCATAAGTATTGAATAAGAATCAGAAATTACCAGTTCAGTCCAGAATCACACAATGCGGATATGAAATCGTCAGGGCCGGTAGATCAGCGGTAGATCGCCTGCTTCGCAAGCAGGAGGTCTCGGGTTCAAATCCCGACCGGTCCATTGTGAATTCCAATTCTCTCATATTCCATCCACAACTTTTCCTTCCGCCTGCTGCTTACCTAACTTCTTGATTTCTGATATACGAGCATAGAAAAGCGTTACTGGATTTGATTATTTTTCATTTGTTACTGCGACCCACATATTTTCAGGAATATTGACATTTATAGCATCTTTCATTTCTGCAACATGACCTGCATTGAGCTTGTAATGAACGGAAACATAGAAATCAACGAGACCGAAACCCGTGTAGAATTTTCCGTCTCCCCACCCTCCCTTTGAAAGTACAATTGCCCCGGCAGAATTACCGATTATTATCCCCGAGAATTCAAGTAACCTGTCCTGCAAAGCCCTCTGTTTTAATTCGCGATATAGGACCTCAGTGTCTCCACCTGGAAGATAAATGGTGTCTACTTCAGAGAATTTTCGTTGCATTTCATTTTCAGGATCGGTTTTGGCCAGAAACAATACCTTTTCAAACCCGCAGTGTGAAAAATAGTCACGGAGCATTCTGGAATATTCGGCTTCCTTCTCAAGAGAATCCGAAGTCCATGGTATAACCAGGATTTTCCCTGAACTTGATAACTTCCTCACTTCTTTGAAGAGGGTTTCGTTGGTCCTGCGTTTAACGTCCTCGCCTCCCTGCATGATTATGATTTGGGTAGTCATATACCTGTTAAGAGAGTGAGATTTTAAAAATCTGTGGTTTTAAATATTCGCTTAAAACATTAAACAAATCCCGACCGGTCCATAATTTTTTGAATTCTTCCTATAAAAGATCTAGTACCACTAAAAATTTAAAGTATGCGTATGCTCTATTATCACTCATATGAAACTTCTTTTGAATAATTTCCGCTCCATAAAGAAAGAAACTATGGATATAGCACCGCTTACGATTATGTACGGAAGCAACGGGTCAGGAAAATCAAGTTTTATGTATTCAATGATGACACTAAAGAACATAGTTTTAAATCCAAATCAATCCCCCGATGGCTTTTTTAATTATCAATTCATATCAATTGGCGGCTATGATCAAGTGGTCTATTCGCATAATGGCAAGAACCGAATCGGAATTGAAATTGAGTTAGATGATCCAATAGGGTGTATCTTTGGGATTCAATTAATTTCAAAAAATGAGGGGCAATTTTCATATACTGATGAAAAGAGAAAAATAGAC
>JBMFWA010000013.1:33426-38851 GCA_049965715.1 Thermoplasmata archaeon | reverse complement strand
CGGTGAAATCAGTGCAGGATACTGGTAGTACTCTGTCTGGACATAAGGAGTGAAATTATTAAAATAAATAAATGCAAGAAAGGGGATAGCCAGGAACATTAAATCAAGTCCCAGAAGAGGTAGAAAGAGAAGTGGGAGCATCATATAGAAAATATAATACAATTTTGTGGTGATTGATGGAGAGGATATGTTCACTGCAGTAACATGGGCCACACCACTGGTATATCCCGGACCAAAGTACAAGAATATAGCCGCAAAAAGAATGACAGAAGTAACTAAAATCGCGTGGGCTAAGTAGTTTCTCAGAGGATTATTTCCATATCGTATGTCCTTGAGGTAAAGGTAGAGCGCAAAAAACAGTACGGTAAGGACCACCAGATAATCTGTTACAGCAGCCAGAATCATAAACACAAAGGAATACCTCGTTCTGTTGGCAAGATAGAAGTAATACCCTGAAAGAAAGAACGTCGGAAAAAGCGCCATGAAGTGGAAATCAAACCAGTTCACGCCTGCCATAGGGTAGTAAAGAAGCCAGAGTAGTCCAAAAGACAGTGCCAGATTCCTGTTTCCGATCACTTTCAGCGAAATAAGGTAAAGTGGAATTGCAGCGAGCGCAATCCATACAGTTTGAAAAACGAGAAGAAACCGCTCGCTTGGTAAGAAATAATACACAATGGACAGAGGGAGGTAGATAAGCTTGTTCATAAGAATTGGATGCGGATTAGATGGTGAGGACACCAGTCCTCCTCTGAACACATAAAACAGGGGTTCTACAGCCAACCCAAGGTCGGCAACACCTGCGTTGAATGAAAGGTACCGCAGCACAGTCAGAAAGGAATAAACTATCGAGTAAACAACAATGCCTGATATGAGCAGCGCAAATTGGACCGGCATATGCCTGATTCTGTGTAACAGGGATAGAGTTTCCCTCGGGAATTTTGTATCGATTTCTCCATCAGACACGAGTTTGGATTGCCTTGACCCTTAATATTTTTTGTTGGAAATGGGAAACCTCCAAAATTTTCACACTTAACCTTAAAATCATAGATGATGATCGCCATTAATGAACAGGAACGACATGGATGGTTATATAGAGGAAGGGCTTGAGGCTAGAAGAAGCCTGGATCTTGATCTAATTTACAGAATAGGTTCCGACATTGGCAGCGCCTTCAACTCTGGAAGCAAGATAATACTTTTTGGCAATGGAGGCAGTGCTGCAGATGCTCAACATATAGCCGCTGAATTCGTAGGTCACTTTGAAAAGGAGAGAAGAGCGGTTCCGGCCATGGCTCTCACTGTCAACACATCTTCGCTAACTGCAATATCCAATGATTACAGCTATGATCAGGTGTTTTCACGACAGATTGAAGCATTTGCAAAACCAGGAGATATAATTATTGGAATCTCGACAAGTGGAAACTCCAGAAATGTTATAGAAGGATTGAGAACTGCAAGGAATCTGGGCTGCAGAACTGTTGGTCTGACTGGATCGTCTGGCGGGAGAATGGCAGAGTTTTCAGATTACCTGATAAGGGTAAAGAGCAACAGGACCTCCATTATCCAGGAATGCCACATCACAGTTGGCCACCTCTGGTCAAAAATTGCAGAGGATATGCTGTCGGAAAATAATGTTAAATAAATACAAATGATAACAGGAACGTTTTAAATGGAAAGCAAGAAAATAATAGTTACAGGTGGAGCCGGATTCATAGGAACAAATCTTGTGAGAAGCATTTACAAAGGTAACGATCTCACCGTAATCGATAACCTTCACACTGGGTCGGAAACTAATCTGGATGATCTGATCTCTGAAAAGGCGATCACATTTATCAGAGAGGATGCAAAGAATATAGGAAAGCTGGATCTGAAGGCGGATCAGGTTTTCCATCTTGGAATATACTCTGCCTCTCCAATGTATCGTGACAACCCATTCCTTGTTTCCGAGGTAGTTTCCGGAATAACATCAGTACTGGAATTTGCTAAAAAGAATAATTCCAAGGTTGTATTTGCCTCTACCTCCTCCATATACAACGGTATTAAACCACCACACAGGGAGGATGTAATACCAGGGGTGACGGACTATTACACCGAAGCCAGGATAGCTGCTGAGAGAATGGCGGAACTGTACTTCAGACTTCATGGCGTGGAGACCTCTGCTATGCGCTTCTTCTCAGTCTACGGAAAATATGAAAACGCCAAAAAGGGGTATGCGAATCTGGCCACTCAATTTCTCTGGAATATAAAGAAATCAGAACAACCTGTAATATACGGCGACGGAAGGCAGAGGAGGGATTTCATTTATGCAGAGGATGTTGCCGATGCTCTCGTCAGGGCCACAAAAGCAGATGGCTATCAGGTATTCAACGTAGGATCAGGGAAGAATTATGATCTGAATGAACTGGTTCTGAAGATCAACAAGATGCTTGGAACCTCGATCAAGCCCAAATACATCGAAATGCCGGTAAAAAATTACGTGATGGAGACCCTGGCCGATACCACTAAGGCAGAAAAAGTCCTTGGCTTCAGACCCAAGGTTGGACTGGATGAAGGACTGAGGAAACTGGACCAGTTCTACAGGTGATTATTTGAAACAGCGGATGATCATCTCCAGGACTCCACTGAGGATAACATTTGTTGGTGGCGGTACCGACATCAGGGAGTTTTATTCAAGGGACAGTCCGGGAGCAGTTTTATCCGCTTCTATCAACAAATATATCTACATTACAGTCAACAAGAAGTTTGACAATCAGATAAGGGTAAGTTATTCAACCACCGAGATTGTTGATACAGTGGACAAAATCAAGCATCCCTCAATAAGGGAAGCCCTTAAATTTCTGGATATTGACGGCGGGATAGAGATTGTAAGCATTTCTGACATACCTTCACTTGGCACTGGAATGGGATCCAGCAGCACCTTCCTTGTCGGACTGCTCCATGCATTACATGCGTACAAGGGGGAGTACGTTTCGTCCGAGGAAATGGCACAGGAGGCGGTGAAGATAGAGAGGGAGATTCTCCACGAACCCGGAGGAAAACAGGACCAGTACATGGCAGCGTATGGTGGAATACAGCTCATGCAGTTTTATCAGGATGAAACCGTATCCGTCAAACCACTCGTCACCACAGAGGAAATCAGAGAGGCACTTGAAAACAACCTGCTTTTGCTCTACACTGGAATTCAAAGAAGCTCGACAGATATACACAGGAAACAGTCAAATGGGGTTAACGTCAAGATTGATGATTATCGGAGAATGAGACAGATAGCCCTCCAGCTCTTTGATGACCTCTCCAGGGGAAAGACTGAAAGTATGGGAACCATGCTTCATGAGAACTGGATGCTCAAGAAACAGCTTTCCGAAGGAATTTCAAACGACTCAATTGATGAATTATATAACCGCGCGCTGCAAAACGGTGCCACAGGCGGTAAACTCATAGGTGCTGGCGGGGGAGGCTTCCTGCTTTTTTATGCTCCGCATGAGGCGCATGAGAATATTGTTAAGGCTCTTGGTCTCAGGAAACAGGATTTCAAGTTTGACTATCAGGGAAGCAGAATAATTTTCGTTGGTGAGTGAAGTGCTGTTCTCGTATCAGTACCATTCCGATCAATCGGATCAGAGGAAATAGAGATGGTTGAACTGGAGAAAGGTGAAAAGAATGAGAAATTGGGGTCTTCACTTATCTTCCAGTACATGAATTCAATAATATTCAATCTTTCAGGAATTATTTTCTATGTGTATATTGTAAAGTTTTATCCAACTTCAGTCGCAGGAGAGATCGTAAACATTCTTGCAATACTTGGGCTGTTCAATATAGTTTTCTCTCTCAGCCTCTCAAACGCGGCCACAAGGTTCATCTCATACCATATAGGCAGGAACGAATGGGCTGAGGCCAAATCGGTGATGTTCAAGATACTGTTTGTGAGCATCATATCCGCAACTGTCGGTTCCCTTACGCTGTTTCTCATCTCACCCTACATGTCCATGCTTTTCTTCCATGACACGCTGTATGCCAGGACGATTTCATACTTATCAATACCACTGTTCACAGAGGTGATTCTTGGACTGATAAACGGCATAATCCTTGGATTCCAGAGGTTCAGAATTGCAGCAACAGTGAATGTTGTGGGTACTTTCCTCTGGTACTTCCTTGCCACCGTGTTCCTTTTCCTGACCAATGATGTCTCCTTTGTCCCCCTGGGAATGGCGGCGGGCTACATAATCGGAATAATACCGGGAATGCTGATCATATTCAGTATAGTAAGGAAGAGGAAGGAGAAAGCTTACAATGTGAATATCAATTATGTGATGCGGTATGCCACTCCTCTCATCTTTGCATCCATCATATCGTACGGATCATCCTATATAGACAGGATATTCGTATCAATATTCACCGATCTCTCTGTGCTGGGCGTCTACGGGTTTGCACTGCTCATGGCTACAGGTCTCAGTATGGTTGTCTCCCCAATAACCAACATACTTCTTCCCAAGGTGAGTGCAATGTTTTCCAGAAATGACCAGGAGAGTATCAGATCAGCGTTCAGGCTCTCATCCACGGTCCTGACATTCGTCTATGTTCCATGTGCCCTCGGACTTTCCGCCATATCCTACCGATTCATTCAGATTTTCGCAACCACAAGTTATGTATCGGGTGCTCTTCCTGCCATCATAATTCTTTCAGTTACAGCACTGCTGATAAGCCAGAACATAATGTCTCAGGCGATATATGCCCATGGGAAGACATCCATTTTCATATGGATAGCCACTTTTACGCTGATTTCGAATCTTGCACTCTCGATTCTCCTGATACCGAGATACAGCATGATCGGGGCAGCAGTAGCTAATTCTTCTGTCTATATAGTGAGTTTTATTGTTCTGTTTGCGTCGTCCAGAAAACTCGGTTTCCTCAACTATGACATGCAGTCTCTGGTTAAGATATGGATATCCTCAATAGTGGTGTTTATAGTCGTCGATTATGCGGGTACCCTTCTGCCATACGGGGACCTGGCACTGCTGGAACTGGTGCTGATTGGAACCTTTGTGTATCTGATGATGGTCAAGCTTTTAAGGGTAATCCGGAGGGAATATGCAGATATAATAATCGACAATCTTCCTCCAAACCTCAGATTCCTCAGCAGGGTTGTAAAATTCATATCTAATATCTGAACTGCATCATGTGGAACTGGGATTTATCTCATTCGAGTTTCTCGGAATCTGCGATGATGGTGCCAGATACTCAAATCTATTAAGTATAGATATTTTAAAATATTAATTATTCCATTCTATGTACATGGGTAAACTCGCTGCCCTGCTTGCGGGAACCTTTGCTGTCCTGATATTATCGTATTATCTGCTTTCCCCAGCTTACAGCCCACTTATAGACTGGATTGGGCCATTCATTGGGTATCGGATGGTGTTCATTCTTGGGC
>JBMFWA010000013.1:0-33327 GCA_049965715.1 Thermoplasmata archaeon | reverse complement strand
TGGTATATCTGCTCTTAGGTAACCCGCTTGGTCGGACGGCGCTTCTCGTTTCCTGGATACTTATCGGTGTTGTGATCGGTATTACGGCAGGAAAGACCGGAAGAGCAATTGGTACATCACTTCTTGTTTATTCGATCTCATGGACATTGCTTGGACTGGCCGCATTTTCACTTATCTTTAGTCTGTCGAATTTATCAAGAGTAATAAATACATCCGTCCTTGGGATCGTACCGTCTGGGACCAACCTGTATACACTGACGGCTGAACCTGTGATCGATAAGATATACACATTCTTCCTTTCCAGCCTGACCTCCACCGGGGGCGTTACGCCGTTTGTATCTTTTCCCAGAGTGCCTATTGGCGGACAGATTGGTTCGTTGCTGGACATATTCGTGGTAAATGTCATTGAATCGCTGGTCATACTCCTGGTTGTCAGCGGAGTTACAGGTCATTTTGTCTCAAGAATTTTCAATTCGAAGAAGAGGGGGCCTCCAGCATCCGGAGACTCTGGAGATCGTAACGGCGGGACAAAGATGGCCTCTATTCTTCTTGTCATTATCCTGATGATATCCGGACTGATGATATTCGGGTATGGAAATTCAACCCTCAGTCCCGGTGCGGCTGTTACGATCGGGATCCATTCTGAAAATGTTAATGTGAATGTTGATTCAGTTATTGGTGCCTTGAATTCTAATTATCCATCTCCAATTTTATACTCAACCAGCTTTTTACCAAAGGTTGATGCATCCTCTTATCCCTATGCCAATGTAAAAAGTGCTTATATGAATTATATTGCTAAAACCATGGCATCATCCAGCAGTTCGATATCTTCCATTCAGGCTGATCTGTCCTTTGTTACGGGTAACGGCGATATTTACAATGCATATGGTTCGATGGAGGTGAACAACACTTCCAGCAACTTCCTGTTCTCATCCTCTCCTTTTACAGATAGTATATTTTCGGCAGTCATAGTTCAGGATAATCTCTCTTCATTTTCTATTCCCTTGGGAATATCTGGATCGTCAGGAAGCGCTATTACATCTGGATTAGTGTCACTTATACCTAATTTCCTCTTTATAACCGCTTTCCCGGGCAATCTGGCATCGACTTCTGCCGATGCTAGATCAGCTTCTTCAGCTGTGTCAAATGCCCTTGACACTGGATCACTTATGGAGATTTTCTCCTATAGTACATCGTCGAACATTAGCGGCATTAACTACGGCAATCAGAGCATAACTTTGTACATATTTTCATCAAATCCCTCATTTAGCCAGATCGCAGATTTATTCGCAAACAGCCTGATTTTGAAGGCCAGCCAGAACTCTGCTGCCGCCTTATTCTCAAACTCGTTGAAGTCAGGCTATCTTACTCCGGGAATCTCCTCGACAAGTCCCACAACTTCAATCCTTGCAGCTGGAATGATAAACGCAAATTCACTCAGAAGTGTATTCAGATCTGCAGCTGGACAGTCCATAAATGTTTCCAGCGGGAACGTGGCTTTTTCATTTGGTCTTTCATTCTGGATGAATGCCCTGCACTCCTCTGGCACTTACCACAACATAACTGCTGCACGGCTATTTGACTACAACTCAGATCTGGTTGAACCACAATCTTCTGATATATCAGTGATCGGCATGGGGTATGGAAATTCCAGCTCCTCATCATCTTCACTGTCCAATTTCAACTTCACACTCATGACAAACAACCAGACTTTGACGGAATCCACCGGATTCAATGCTTCTTCAAAGATATTTCTCATACAGCCCTCATCAAGCTTCAATCTCGAAAATTACCATATGCAATTCAACAGCACCTTTACTCCTGACTTACACGTTGCTGTCAGTTCTTCACGGATTGCCGGAGACACATACAGGCTGATTGTGGATCTGAGAAACGAAGATAATGTTTCAGTAAACAGCATAACAATGAACATTGATCAGTTTCTTTCATATTACAATGGATCTGCAACCTTCCAAAAGTCCTCAGGAAAACTGTATCTCGCTTCACTCGCACCTGGTCAGTCACACACTTTTACGGTTAATATGGCACTTTCTGGAGTTGGAACCTACAGGTTGCCTGAACTTGTTGTGAACTATACCTTCATGGGTAAACACTTTTCCACGAACTATGGTTATTATGAGATTCACGTCGCACCCCCTTCAGTTGCATATGCCACGACAGCGATTGTTGCATCATCATTATCATACGCTGGGTTGGGTTTTCTTGGTAACTACATCGGACCTCTCAACATACTTGAGATCATTGTTCTTCTACTGACTGCACTCGCGGGTTACATTGAATACAGAAAATACAGGAAGAGGAGAACTTCAATTAATTGATTTCTGTCCATTGTTTGCGCGATTTTCATTGCGAAAGATTATAATCTCCATGTAGATCAATAAGTGTTGGCTTCGAAGACAATTCTGCTCTCCTTACTGGCTGTGATAATAGTTACGTGGCTGCTCGCAGCTTCAATCACCCAGATACAACCACTTCCAAGCAGCCCGGGTTCCAGTGCCACATCTTCTGGAGGGGGATCAATTGGTTCAAGTGGCGGGGGCACTTCAGGATCTGGTTTAACCGGTCTGGGCGGTTCATCTGGATTAAGTCTTCCACATTTCAATTTCTCATTGCCGAAGTTTAACCTTAATTTTCCAAACATGAGCAGATATATTCCCAGATTGAACTTTACACTTCCAAATCTGGGTAACCTGTTTGGTTCAGGTGGAACTGGATCATCGGGACCCGGGGGATCTTCAGGTCCTGGAGGTTCAGGAGGACCTGGCGGATCTGGAGGGCCAGGCAGTTCAGGAGGACCGGGAGGTTCGGGAGGATCTGGTGGTACCACCTCACAGTCCAGTACTCCCCACCCTGTTTTTCCACCAATAAATCAGCTTCTGCTAATAATCATAATATCTGTGGTAGCGGTTTCTGCTGTGGTGCTGACGATTTCCAAAATGTCCTTGTCCAGAAAGAAGAGCGCCGATGAAGAAACAGAAACGGATTCTGAACTGCTTCTTTCCGCAGTTAATCCAGACGGGGGTGAGAATTATAAAGATATACAAATAGGTATAGGCGCGGGCGAAACCATCGCCCCCTTTGAGGGATGGTCCAGTGGTTATGACATGATACGCCCCGCGATTAAAGATGATCTCCCGCTATTATGGTCATACGGAACAGAGCTGGGAATAATTTACGACCCCGACGCATCATTGACGGCAAGCTGCGATCTTAATTCTGAGGCCCCTGGAAGGGCAATTGTCACACTTTCAAAATCCTGCAACATGATAAAAGCAAGTAAGGGAAGAAATATTGAGACCAAGTTTATCAGAGGAGTCCTCTATGAGTCGGATATCGTAGATCTGGTGCATCTGAATATATTGAAAGAAGCGGATTTCCATCAGGATAACCTGACCATAAGGGAAGTGATAGAGAAAATGACGGCCAATAACCGTTTCAAGGATAAGTCGGAGATGCCGCTACTGGTGGAGATCTTTGAAAAGTCGTTTTACGGTAAACTGAAGATAGGACGTGACCAGTATGAGCAGTTTCTTTACGGTCTTTCCCGCTCGTTCAATCAGCCTAAAGTGATCATCTGTAAAAGCGAGGATGAGTAGACTTGAAACCTACAGGAAAGAGTGTTGCTGCTTTTGCCATAAAGTATGCGGCGGCCCTTCTCTTCATCTTCATTGTATCCGGATTTACCTCTACAGACCCTGCTCTTTCTTTTCTAATAGAGTTGATAAGAATCTCCCTCTACCCTGTCATTATTTCCGCCATCGCCCGCGCAGTGGGACTTTTTGGATACAGAAAGGTTGAGAAAACCGTTAAGTTCTCTATCGCAAATGGAATTTATCTTTACCTGTTCACAGGTATTTTTGAATACAATCTATTTTATTTCTATCATTCTGTTTCCTATCTCTATGAATTCTTCGGAATATTCCTGTTCTTCTATAGCATAAATCTCAGTATTTTTGCAGGGTCCATGAAATCTAAGAATATTTCTCCCGTGGGAGGCAGATCCATAGGAATCCTGGCATACAGTGCATTCTTTGCAGCGCTGGGGCTCCTGACTGCCAGCCTTCCATTATCTTATTTGCCTGTATTTCAATATCCCTTTGAATTTACAGCAGTTGCATTGCTGCCGTTCACCGCTGGTCCTTTCCTCCTTGCATCTGAAAAACTGGAAACAGCATCTGCCGGAAAATACATGCACGACTCAATGGGAAAGTGGGCAACCATGGGGTTCATGCTGGGGGTCATGATCTCTATACTGTACATACCCAAACCCTCCGCTCTCAACGCTTACATTTTCATTTTCTTCCTCATCGTGATAGTGCTAGTATTCCTCTATATTATGATAAAAGTATATTCCAGCAGTTCAAGGAGGATGGATTCCATAACGGCAAATGTCTTTGGGAAATTCAAGCACAGTGTGAATATTTATGGCGATCAGAGATTCCAGGATATTGTAGGCAGTGTTGATCAGTTCATACGCGACGGTAAAAAAGATTCTCTGCTGATTCAGTTGACTATACTCCTAAACAGCATGGAGATGGACTACCAGAAGATCAATCATATTCTGGCCCCAATATTAAATTACGAGGTGCCGTTCGGAATCAGGTATGGTATTCTCAACCTGAGGGAAGAGATTGAGGTTGAGATTGCCAAACGGAAGAGCATAGTGGAGCAGACCGTCAGGAACATTTCGGTCAACAGTTCAGGTGTAGCTTATGGATGAGGTAAAAGTTTCAGAAAAAGATGATAATAAAACAAAGAGTACAGAAGGCAAGAATGAAAGTGTAGCGGGAATATTGAATGAACTTTCCAAATACTTCGTCGGCGACAGGAAAGTTCTTGAAAAGATACTTGCTGCAATACTGGCATCCGGGCACGTCTTACTGCAGGATGATCCGGGCACTGGTAAAACTTTTCTTGCAAAACTCCTTGCGCAGGTTCTTGGACTAAGTTATCACCGGATCCAGTTCACGCCTGATCTTCTCCCCAGCGACATTATTGGGACAAAGGTCTGGAGACAGGCAAAGTCTGAATTCGAGGTGATCAGGGGACCTATTTTTGCTAATTTAATACTGGCAGACGAGATTAACAGAGCCCCTCCAAAGACACAGGCAGCTTTACTGGAAGCAATGGAAGAGAGACAGGTGACCATAGAGGGTGAAACAATAAAGCTGCCCCTTCCATTCATAGTCATTGCCACACAGAACCCCATAGAATTTGAAGGGACATATCCCTTGCCTGAGGCTCAGATGGACAGATTCATGGTTGAGCTCTCGCTGGGTCATCCGCAAAGTGAGAAAGAGGTATTGAAAAGAAGACTCTCCTGGCAGAAGGACGATCCAAGCAGGGAAGCCAGGACGGTTACAGACAACTCAAAAATTCTCGAGATGCAGCAGTCCCTGGAAACTGAGGTAAAAGTCAGTGATGAACTCCTTGACTATATATCTGCATTCGCACAGTGCAGAAAAGACAGTAGAGTACTGTCAGGACCCAGTACACGAGGCCTTATCTCGCTTCTCAGGATGAGCAGAGCTTTTGCCTATGTACAGGGAAGGAACTATGTCATACCCGACGACGTCAAGGCTGTTTATTCAATCTCCCTTTCACACAGGCTTATACTCAAACCTGAATTTGAGATGGAGAATCTTAACCCCTCCACAATTATAGACGACGTTGCCAAAAAGATACTGGTTCCGAAGTAGATGAAAGCGTGAAAAAATGGTAAATCAGTGGACAAAGAGCCTCATGGCAATACTTGTTGCCGGATCAATCGTTGCCATAGGGGCTGCTGTGTCGACTACACCTTCCCTTGTTGCAGGCATCCTCACAATTGCTGTGTTCCTAATCATTCTTTATGAGATGGAGACAAACCCCGACATTAAATTTGAAATAAAATACCCTGACAAGGCTTATGTGGGTGATACTATCAGCATAACAGCAAGCATAAGCATAAAAAGAGGAATAGGTCTCTTTGATATCTCACTGCCAATTGTTGATTCTTTTGATCTTTTAGAGGGGAATAACGTCCATATTGTCTATAAGGGTCTCAGGTACCTTGAAGTGGAATTTGACTACAAGGTACGGGCAATGAGAAGGGGGATCTTCCAGGTGGGCATTGTTTCGTTCAACTACTTTCCCTCCATGGGAATTATCAATGGAATCTCTGACTCCGTTGATCTGAAGAAAGAGATAGAAATAACGCCCAGGATACTGGCACAGGAGAAATTGAGGAGAAAGTACAGAACCAGAGTGAGGTTTCCACGATCGCATGTTTCCAACACCGGTCCGGTATCCACAGATTTTGAGACAATAAGAGAATATACGGTGGGCGATCCATACAGGACTATCAACTGGAAAGCAAGTGCCAGGGCTGGAGAAAACGGAAACCTTCTTGTCAACCAGTATGAAAGAGAAGGCACAAAAAGCGTTATATTTCTAATAGACAGAAATTCCAATATTCTTCGCGGCACTGAGGAGGAAAATCAGCTGGAATATGCCATACAGTTCGCACTCTCTTCAACCAGGATGTTTCTTGCTTCCGGATTCAGCGTCGGCATGTGGTCTCTTCAGTCTAAAATCGGAGAACGTGGGGACTACGTATTGCCGGCATCAGGAATGGAAAACATGAGGAGAATAACTAATATGCTTCTCCGAATGGAAAAGACCTCTAAAAGAAAAGAACCAATCAACCTTGGAAAGATATTCTACCATTCCCTGCTTGAGACCTCATCGACCGTGATCCTCCTGACATCACTCCAAACTCTGAATATGACCGAGATTTCCGAAGTTTGCAGAAAAATTGCATCGTACAGAGGACGGACCATTCTTGTGGACATAGTTTATTATGGTATTCTGATGAAGTACTCTTCGTTCAGTTCTCTGGGCAGTGTTTTCAGCAGAAGTGTTCAGGCGTCAAGCTGGAAGAAAGTGGCAAAAAGTATCCCGGGGAGAACAATGGTCGTGCACTGGGATCCGGCAAGCCAGAAATTGGGGCACGCTGCAGGAATTGTCATGGGGGTGCTAAGGTAAATGAACAGATATTCATTATTCCTTGCAAGCTTCTTTCTCATGGCTTCTCCAGGATTCTATCTTCTTGCATATACAGTTGGAACTATCTCACAGGTATTGTCACTTCTGATTATACTCATATCACTTTTGGTATCTCTGAACGCGCTGATAAATGGAAAACACTCTAAAATGAGGTTTCTGGCGCTTATACTTTCCATTATACCACTTGTGCTGTCAAGGGGATACCTGACACTTTACATTCGCACGCCAATAATTATCCAGACTGGAAATTTAACTGATTATGTGATTACCATTGTTGCCTCATTACTCGGTTTCCTGTTCGCAGGGCTCACAGAAACATTCACGCAATTCAGAAAGGTTCTTGAGGAAAAAGAATACGATGAGTATGAGATTAATTCCAGCCTTGGCAGTTTTGGCAATACAGTTTTCGGAATAGGGGTCCTATCCTTTATTTCTGGCGGACTCCTGTATGTCATAATCAGAATACTGCCTTCCCTGAATATAGGAATATTCCCTGCTATTGTGATCTTCCTTGCTGTATATATCTTAGTGTTCCGGTCTATATTCGCTAAAAGAAGGTTAAAAAGCAGGACCCGGTAGGATTAAGACCTACACGCCTTTTTTGTGAACTGTTTTATTTACACTGGAATAGATATTTATACTATCCCATATTAATGACTTATGGCAGAAGAAGAGTCGATCATGGAGAATTTCATAGCAGCCATAGAAGGCACCAAGAGCACTGCAGAATTTGAGTTTTCGGAACTCACCATTAAATTGCCCGGGATGGCGGCCAACATCACGGTGAATGGTAAGGTCAGCCTCACGGTAAGACCAGTGCATGAAAGAACAACTCATTGAATCCATAGTGGCCACAGCTTCCAGATCACTTTTATCTGGAAAAATGAAGGTTTCCCTGGATAGGAAGCCGTTGGTGTCAATGGAATTTAACATCAGATCGGTCCAGGTAACCCTTGAGGATAGACATAACATTCAAAAGCTATATCACGCAATTCCAAAATCTGAGGAGAGATTTTCGACTTTCAAGGGATTTGCCAATATACTGAAGAAACATGACTACCTGTTGCAAATCAGAGATGGCAAGGATCTTTTACTTGAACTCGGCAGTGGTGTGCATTCTATAACGGGAGACATGAAGGTTAAAGTGCTGAAGATAAGGCGGTACCTGAAACGTGAGTGAATCATTTTCCTGTTTTTTGACCCTCAGTCCTGGCATAAGTATCTGCGATAATATCAAGTATTCCCATAAAATCGTATGGTATGGCACCTCTCGGAATGGTATCCCACCAGTTTCCAGTGGTGTCAGACAGATACATTCCAGGATCAATTGAGGAATGTGGCAGGAATGATCTGATTTCTCGAAGAAGGCTGCCGCCAATGATAAAAATTAATGAAATATCTCCGTGCGAATATATTAGTTCGTGATGCTTTCCTGATTTTACAAATCTTTTCTCAGTCGTGCAGTTGGAACATTTCCCGAAATGAATCACATACTCGTCCTCAGACATCCTTAGCGTTTCAGCATCCATGGCGCATACACCGCAGAGTTTCACGACTTCCTTCTCCTGCAGGTCTATCACGGTTCTCAATGACAGAAAGCCGGGATCAGTCATGCGTGCAATTTTCGTCAAGTTCTTGGCATAGAATTCTCTCATCACCTGCTGATTCTTGGATAAGACCTGCAGCAATTTCAGCATGATCCAGAGCATAGGCACTGGATCTTTGTCCAGGACTGCATCGATCTCTGAAATTACTGAACTGATCCTGTCCGTGAATGAGGCAAGTTTCCTTGACCGGTTCAGCAACATGGTTTCCCTCGCCTTGTGCGATGCTTCGAGTTTTTTTCTTGATGCTTCAACTGCATTTGGATTGTCACCGATCCAGGCATTGAGTTCAGACATTCTTATGAGCTTCATGGGTGCTGAGCTCTTGTAATAAGGGTTGCGTATATATAGAGGTCTCAGCGTCCCGTTTTCAACTAGTCTCTTGACCATGGATCTGTCGATTCCTGCGATTTCTGCTGCTTTGGAGATCGTATGATATGAGTCTGTGATTGCTATGCGCATCCTTACACAGTCTTCTTCCTTCACATTCGAAATTTGTTTATCGATCTCTTTCTTCATTGAGTTCTGAGATTCAATTATCCTTTTGAATCTCTCCTCTTTAAATTTTGCGTTTCCCCAGTAGAACCTGAAGGCTTGCTTGAAATTATCTAAAGTTATTTCCAATCCTGTTTTCTTGAAAATTGCCAGAGTCTTGATATACAGCTCCTGACCTTCAGAGTTTGCCGTTGAATGAGACAATGTATAAAGAATCGTGTCAGATTTAATATTTCTTCCGTTAGGGAAATGAATTAATCCCAATAATAACGAAATAGGTCAAGATATGGACCTGATAAATATTTGCAGTGAAACTATTTTCAACACAGTCAGTCATAATAACATCGATCTCGCGGGGACAAATGCAATAACAGGAATTATCAGATTTAACACCTGAAGTAGATCCTGGGCAGTCTATCGCTAATTATAATAATGCTTACCAATTTACAGTTCTTATGGTTAATCGAAGAGAAATTGAAGTGTCTGAGGGCATAGTAAAATTGAGTGATAAAAGTGAGATCAACTATTTCATGGCAAAGCCGGCCGATAAAGGAACATATCCTGCAATAATAATAGTGCATGAGATATGGGGGCTGGAAGATAATATAAAGTCGATTGCAAGAAGATGGGCGGAAGAGGGTTATGTTGCGTTTGCTCCTCATCTCTTCGCTTCGATTGGACCTTTTATGAACTCAGAGAACATCGAAAGCACCATGGTAAAGTTCTGGTCTCTCCCCAGAGAAAAGATGCAGGATGAAAAAGCAATAGGTTCATTGATGAACACCCTGAATGAAGATCAGAAGAAAGTTGCAAATGCTGTATTCTTCGGAAGAAAGGATCTGGGTAAGAAAATGATTGGAAACCTCGACGCATGTTTTGACTACGTCCAGAAACTTGATTTCGTTATGAGTGACAGGATAGGTACAACCGGATTTTGTTTCGGGGGAGGACTGGTGTTTCAGTATGCGACTCTTGGTAAGACCTCTGCCACTGTGGTCTTTTATGGAGCAAATCCTGATCCAATCGAATCGGTATCTAAAATCAATAGACCTGTCATGGCATTCTATGGTGGAGAAGACTACAACATAAACCAGTATATCCCAAGGCTTATGGAGGAAATTGTCAGAGCAAGAAAGAGTTTTCACATGAAAATCTATCAGGGAGCACAGCATGCATTTTTCAATGATACAAGGCCTACATATAACAAGGAGTGTGCAGACGATGCATGGGAACTTGCCAGGGAATTTTTCAGGAAGAATCTGGGTGGGAAATGATGGACAAGGCTATTAAGGGTAACCCTGAATACTCCGATTTACTGCTGGAATGTTTCATGAACTGGGCCGAAGTGCTTAAGAAAATTAACAACCGTCAACAATGATTTCCGGACCACTAACTGGATTATCTGGATAGGTCAGAATGTGGTTTGTGATTCATCCATATTGAATCAATCTGCCATGAAATATGTTACAAGTTTTATATGCGTCTAGGATTTAAGGTTGCCATGGTTAAGATGGAAAGCATCCACATTGAGAGCGAGGCACTTTCAAACAATCCTCTAAAAGATCCCTCGAAGAGGGAAGTACTGGTTTTTACCCCTGATGAGCGAAAAGCAAACGCCCCTCTTTTCCTCTGTCTACCTTCTTTCGCATCAAACGCCAGAAGTTTCCTGAACAAGGAACCGCTCAGTGAGAACCTTCCGTCCATCCTGCAGTCTCTCTATGAAAGAAATCTCATCGGTAATGCTACTGTGGCGATCGTTGACTCCTTTACGAAGGTTGGTGGAAATCAGTATGTAAATTCCACGGCAGTTGGAAACTATGAGGATTTCATTATAAATGAGGTTATACCCAAACTGAAGGATACCTATAATTCTGGGAATGTCGGGCTATTTGGGAAGGATTCCGGTGGTTTTGGCGCATATACACTTTCAGTTCGATACCCGTCAGTAGTCCAGGGATTCGCTGCTCACTCCATGGATGCGGGATTTGAATTCTGCTATCTGCCTGACTTCACTCTTTCCATGGAAGCTTTCCGAGAAAGCAATGGACCGTCAAAATGGTTGCAGAAATACTGGGCAGGCAAGAACAGGAGCAGATCAACAGCATTCAGAACCCTTTCCGTTATAGAGAAATCTCTCTTTTACAGTCCTAATGAGTCATCAAGTGAATTAGGGGCGGATTTCCCTTTCGACTGGGAATCCGGTGAATTCAAACAGGATATATGGACCAAATGGCAGAACTGGGACCCGGCAAAGAATGCTGTGGACTTTTTGCGCCAGATTGAATCCATGAATTTTCTGTACCTCGATGTTGGCATTATGGACGAGTTCTCCCTGCTCTGGGGTAACAGGGCTGTTGATAAAGCTCTGACAACAGCCGGGATTAAGCATTTCTACGAGGAATATGAGGATGGGCATTTCGGTATTGTTTACAGATTCGAAAAATCTCTAACGATGATGGCTGCAGCCCTTTCCCTTTGAATGCAAAAATATCAGATATTCATGAGAAATAGCTTTATTCCTTCTCCACGAAATAGCCTCTGATTGATTTTTTAAGGGCCCTTCGGAGCAGGTCAGAAAGGGAAGAGGTTGCTATGCCAAAATGCTCGGCAATCTCTGTCATGCTGACCCCTCTCTCTATGTCAAAATAACCATTGGAATATGCAAATCTAAGAATTTCTTCCTCCCTCTGTGTAAGCGCCAGTGATTCAGCGTCTTCCAGTTCCACAATAACCGGATCAAGATTGAGGTCCTTCAGTTCCCGCATTAGCTTTATCATGACACCCCTGGATCTCAGTAGAAGCCTGTATCTTATTCTGTCCTTGTTCACACTTTCACTTCCCAGGACGATGGCCTCAGAAGATGATATGACTGAGCAAGGCGTGCAACTTCTGGATGTGGCCCATATTGAGCTCTTTCCGACCTGCGAAACATCACGTGAAACAGTTCTCAATTCTTCAACAAGTTTCTCACAGTTCTGTTTGCATTCTATTCTATGAACGGTGTATTCAGGTCCCACCTTAAGTCTCTTGATCTTGACAGATTGGCTGATATTGTAACAGGTATTTGTCACCAGACAGTCAGTCCTTTCCATCTCCAGCAGAACCTCGACTGAGTCTCTAAAACCTATTTTCACGATCCTCTATGCTAACAATTTAATTAAGATTATTTATCAAAGCACCATCACTTCAATTTATAGCTCATCGCATGGGCAGATGTATCGAATTAAGCGGTATCTTGAAATCTAATTTAACTGACAGATATGTTCCATACTTTATGACCCGCAGAAAGCTCAATTAAGCATTTTAGACAAACCATATTTAGAATGAGGCGATTAAGTTAACATGAAGATCACAATTGCACACACGCCAGACCCGGATGATTCGTTTATGTTCTATGCAATGTTCGAGAAAAAAATTCCGACGAACTTCCAGTACGAACAGGTGGTGAAGGATATAGAAACTCTCAACAAGGAAGCACCTTTGGAAAAATATGATGTCACTGCCATCTCTGCAAACGGTTTCATTGACGTGAGCGATAAATACTACCTTCTGTCCTCCGGTGCGAGTTTTGGATTGAGCTATGGACCAATTGTGGTTGCAAAAAAGAAAGTGAACTTGAAAGACTCGGTTCTTGGAGTACCCGGCTTGAAAACTTCAACCTTTCTTCTTTACAGAATGTTTGCACCTGAGCCAAAGAAATTTGTGGAGATGAGATTCGATAAGATACCAGAAGAAATTATGAATGGAAACCTTGACGCCGGACTTCTTATCCATGATGAGCAACTGGTATATCAGAAAAGAGGTCTGGTTAAGGTTCTCGACCTTTATGAGGAATGGAAGAAATATGCGGGATCACTGCCTCTCCCGCTAGGGTTTAACTCAATTAGAAAGGCGATAGGAACAGACATAGCTGTAAAATATAACGAAGACTTTCAGGCCTCCATAAACTACGCAATGGAGCATGAGGAGGATGCTGTCCGTTACTCCATGAAATATGCCAGATATTCAGATTTCGAACTCGAGAAGAAGTTTGTGAGGATGTACGTGAACGATCTTTCAAAGAATTTCGGAGATATAGGCAGGATAGCCCTTGAGAAGTATTATGGTAGAGCCCAGGAGCTTGGACTGATAAAGCAGTTTGAATATGAGATTGTCTGATCGGATGGTGATGCTCTATCACTATCGTTCATAGAAAATACGATGACAGCGTCCTGGCTGATGTTTCGGATACTTTGATTGAGGAGTTACCGCTGCTGGAGAAGAGTGCAAGATCTGCAGTAGATACACTCTCTGCCATGCATGAGGATGATCTTTCTGAGATCATGTTCAGGGCATCTAAAATTATGGATTCCGAGAAGAATCAGATCGCCGGGATTCTGAGCGGGGAATCTGGTAAGCCAATACGTTTTGCAGAAAATGAAGTGGAACAGGTAGCGCATATGCTCCAGACCCTGGGTGAGATCATTTCTGATCCGTATTATTATGTCGGGGAGAAGCGCTGGCCTGGAACAATGACCGGCATTTTTTCCAGAAATCCTCTTGGAGTAGTGTTTGGGATTACTTCATTTACCGATCCGCTCCTCAACGCAGCCGGTATCACCTTACCGGCCCTCTCAACGGGAAATCCTGTATTGCTCAAGCCATCTTCCAAGTCTCCACTTTCTGCACTTAAGCTGAGGGATATACTGCATCGATCGGGCATCCCGGACAACATTATGCAGGTGGTGATTGGTAACAGGGATTCCCCGGTTATTAAATCGTTGCTGAAAAGCCGATATACCGATGTGGTCTCTTTTTATGGTTCTGTCGATTCCGCCCACACATTGAAACAGCACTTGTCTGCAAAGACCTTTGTTCCTCACATTGGAGGAGGTTGCGTGTCGATTGTATGGAAGGATGCTGATCTAGACATTGCCGGAAAACGCATAGCTGAATCATCGTTCCAGTCACAGGGACAGAACGCTTACAGGGCACAGAGAATAATTGTACATCCAGATTCCTTTGAATATCTTACTGGCAGATTAAAAGAAGAGGTGTCTCAGATGATAACCGGTGATCCTGCCGATAACAACACGGACATTGCCCCTCTCGCCACACCTGAATACACACAAATGTTTGTCTCACTAATCCGGATGATGTTTGATCATGGGGATCGCCTTCTGGAGGGTGGGAAGATAGACGGCAAGCTGGCACAGCCAACCATTATAGACGTCTCGACCCCGGAATCGCCCGCCTGGAAAGATGACATCATGGCACCCGTGATATCCCTTATAAGCTCAGACTCAATTGATTCCTCCATTGATTTAGCCAATAGAATCGGAGTCAGAAATATTGCCTCCGTGTTCACCTCGAGTATCAATACATCATTCTATTACTTTAAAAAACTCAGATTTAAAGAAGTTGTTGTGAATGATTCCCCTGATTTTCGTGACAGGCCGGATCACCGAAAAAAATCCTCCCTCCATTATAGGGATAAGAAAATATATGATCTACTGGATGAATTCTCCGCCACGAAATCCATGACAATAAGATGATCAACCTCATTTTATCTTTTTCATTCTCTTTATTACCTCATTGCCAAATTCTGAGCATTTAAGGGCCTTGACATTCATCTGTCTCGCAAGATCCTGCGTCACCTGCTGTTCTGAATACGCTGCATGGACTGCGTTGTCAAGCACCTCTCCGGCTTCGTTCCAGCCAATGTGATTGAGCATCATTGCCCCAGAAAGTATAAGTGATGTCGGATTTGCAACGTCCATGCCGGCATACTTTGGTGCTGTGCCGTGCACTGCCTCGAATATGGCATTAACATCCCCTATGTTTGCTCCCGGAGCAAGTCCAAGACCGCCCACTTGTGCAGCAAGCGCATCGGAGAGATAATCTCCGTTAAGGTTGGTAGTAGCAAGCACGTCATACTCATCTGTCCTCGTTAAGACCTGCTGGAACATGTTGTCTGTGATTCTGTCCTTTATTACCACTTTCCATCCAGCACTTCCGGGAGATTTGAGGTATTCATCTTCAGTGATTGTTGAGTCTCCAAATTCGCTTGCTGCAAGCTGATATCCCCACTCCTTGAAAGAACCTTCGGTGTATTTCATTATATTCCCTTTGTGGACTAAAGTAACACTTTTTCTATGGTTCTGCAGAGCAAACTGTATTGCCTTTCTCACGAGTCTTTGCGATTTGAACCTGCTGATTGGCTTAATACCTATTCCGGTATCGTCTGTGAGCTTGATACCGAACTGTTCCCTCAAATACCACCTCAACTTCTTAGCTTCCTCAGAATCATATTTCCACTCTATGCCTGCATAAAGGTCTTCGGTGTTCTCCCTGAAAACCACCATGTCCATCTTTTCTGGGTTCTTTACCGGTGACGGCACCCCTGGGAAGTATTTGACAGGCCTTACATTGGCATACAGGTCAAAATACTGCCTCAGTGTAACGTTCAGGCTTCTGAAACCTTCGCCTATAGGTGTTGTCAGTGGACCCTTTATTGCAATAACACATTTCTTTAACTCATCAAGCGACTCCTGCGGCAGATGCTTACCAGTCTTCTCCATTGCCTCGTCACCGGCAAGGATCTTCTTCCACTCAATTACCTTGTTGCCGGAATATGCTAATTCAACCGCTGCATTAATAACTGAGATTGATGCTTTTGATATATCCGGACCAATTCCGTCTCCCTCTATGTATCCAATAGTCGGGTTGTTTGGAACAGAGAGCTTAGAACCCTCCTTAACTTCAATATATGACATTTCGATCGCACTTGTATACGGAGTATCACTTTATATTTTTGCCCGAAAAATTTCAAATTTCCACTGTCTTATTTCCTTTGAATAATCTGAAGGCGCAGTGATAAAGATTCTATTGAAATATGTAGCGCTTGAGGATACAATGGAATGCAGTTTGATCTTGATCTCAAATACACAGAATAAGACCTTAGTGGCGCTCTCATATTCACAGCAGTACTAATTTATGAGTTTCCAGTGCTTAGTGAAAAAGTTATAGACTTATTGCACATTATCTTAAGAAAAACATGATATTTTTTGGGGGGGAAGAGTGGTTGCGTCTTTCGATGCACAGCTCGCTTGTATGATAACTCTTGTTTTGGGCCTGCAGTTTGGTGATGAGGGTAAGGGTAAAATTGTGGACTACCTCAGCGAGTCCAGTGATGCCGTCATCAAGTTCAATGGCGGATCAAATGCCGGTCACACAGTGGTTACAGATGATGGCAAATTCAAGTTTCATCTTGTTCCGTCTGGAGCCCTCAGGGCGGGAGAGGTGATCCTTGGCAATGGAATGACCATTGATCCTTTCCTCCTGGATCAGGAAATGAATAATCTCTCCAAATTTAAGGAGAGGATAAACGTCAAGATCAGCAAGAGTGCACATGTTGTCACGCCCATGCACAGATATTTAGACCAGGCTGAAGAGACCACAAGGGGGTCTCTGAGCATAGGCACCACTGCCCAGGGAATAGGTCCGACGTATGAGGATAAATATGCCAGGACTGGCATCAGAATCGCGGATCTTTCAAACAGGGGACTTCTCCAAGAGAAGATTGAGCTCATTTACCGGATGAAAAGATCGCTGCTGGAGAATTCTGAATATTCTTCTGAAGAGAACAGGAAAGCAATGGCAGAAAAGCTTTATGAGATAGGGTTAAAGCTGAGGCACCTGACCTGCGACACGGAGATATATCTCAACGATCTTGCAAACAAGGGCAAGAATCTGCTGTTTGAGGGTTCGCACGGATCAATGCTTGATGTTGATTTCGGAACATACCCCTTCGTAACGTCATCAAACACCACATCTGGTGCAGTCAGTACCGGGTCCGGTCTCAGCCTCAGAAGAGTGGACAGAATTGTGGGAGTGGTGAAATCCTACATGTCCAGGGTTGGATTCGGTCCATTTCCGACTGAACTTCCTGCTGCAGAAGCCGACCGTCTGAGGACCATCGGCAACGAATATGGTACAACGACTGGAAGACCCAGAAGAGTCGGCTGGCTTGATCTAGTGCTACTGAAATATACAATCATGATAAACGATGTTGATTCTATCGCGCTGACAAGAGTTGATACACTTGGCAAACTTGAGATGATAAAGATAGGATATGAATACGTCCTTGACGGGAAGACTCTGGATTCGCTTCCTAAATCCAACGAAGATCTTGCAAGGGTATCAGTCAGATACAGGGATTTCAAGTCCTGGGGAGACCTTTCAGACGACAGGATCAGGGAGATTATTGGCAAAGGTTTTGATTACCTGCCTGCAGAGCTTAAGGAGTACATTGGGTTCATCGAGCAGAAGCTGGGTAAAGATGTTGGTATAATTTCACTGGGTGAGAAGCGGAACATGACCCTTTTCAGAAAACAGTGATGATACCCGGATCGTGTAACTGTTAATACCCCAATTACTATTTCATGATGGTTTAAATGACATCAAGAATCATAAAGGCACCAACGGGTAGCAAACTGAATACTAAGGGATGGGGTCAGGAGGCGGCCCTGAGACTGTTGATGAACAATCTCGATCACGAAGTTGCCAAGGACCCGGATAACCTCATAGTATATGGTGGAAAGGGAAAGGCTGCCAGAAACTGGGAGGCTTTTGACAGGATAGTAGAGAGTCTGAAAACTCTCGAGAATGATGAGACTCTGCTTGTTCAATCTGGAAAACCCGTCGGGATCTTCAAAACCACACCTGAAGTACCAAGAGTAATCATTTCAAATGCGCAGATTGTACCTAGATGGGCAACTGATGAAGTCTTCTGGGACCTGGAAGCCAGAGGCATGACGATGTTTGGACAGATGACCGCAGGCAGCTGGATATATATAGGCACCCAGGGAGTTATTCAGGGAACTTATGAAACACTATGGGCACTCGCCCGAAAGGAATTCGGCTCCGAGGATCTTAAGGGAAAGTGGTTTCTCTCATCCGGACTCGGAGAAATGGGTGGCGCTCAACCTCTTGCAGCCACCATGAATGGTGCGGTTGCGATAATAGTTGAGGTCGACGAGACAAAGATAGATCGGAGGATCAGGGATGCCTATCTGGATACAATGACAGAATCTTTAGATGAGGCTTTAAGGATGAAGGACGAAGCCATAAAGGATGGAAAATCTCTGTCCATAGGACTGCTTGGAAACGCGGCCACAATATATGCAGAGCTGGCTGCGAGGAAGATAGCCCCGGATGTTGTTAGTGATCAGACCGCTGCGCACGACCTTAACATAGGGTACATCCCAGAGGGATACTCGCTTACAGAGGCTGAAAATCTGAGGAAAAAGGATAAGGAGAAGTATATATCAGAAGTGTATAAATCCATAGTCAAGGAGGCTAAGGCAATAATATGGTTCAAGAACAACGGAAGCAAGGTCTTCGATTACGGCAATGATTTCAGAACAAGGGCAAAGGAAGGCGGTCTTAAAAATGCATTCGATATTCCCGGTTACGTGCCGCATTATATAAGGGACCTTTTCTCCATCGGGTCAGGACCATTCAGGTGGGTTGCTCTTTCGGGAAGAAAAGAAGATATTTATGCTATAGACGATGCAATACTGAGTAATTTCTCCAACGATCAGCATCTCGTGAAATGGATAAAACTTGCGAGAGAAATGATACATTTTCAGGGTCTGCCTGCAAGAATATGCTATGCTGAATATGGCATGAGGGAGAAGCTGGGAGTTATGATAAACGACATGGTAAGGGATGGAAAAATATCCGCGCCCGTCGCAATTGGAAGAGATCATCATGATACCGGATCAGTCGCTTCTCCTTACAGAGAAACCGAAGCAATGAAGGATGGGAGTGACGCAATTGCAGACTGGCCTGTTCTGAACTTTGCATTGAATGCAATCTCGGGCGCAACATGGGTCTCGTTCCATCATGGCGGTGGAACGGGCATCGGAAATGCAATACATGGGGGATTCGTCATTGTTGCGGACGGAACGAAAGATGCTGAGATCCGGATAAGAAGAGTCCTGAACGCGGATCCGGGGCTTGGCGTCATCAGACATGCTGATGCTGGTTACGAGAAATCTATAAAGCTGATCCAAAATGGTGTGAATTTCAGGTCTCCATATATAAAATGAAAAAAGGTAAGTTCCGTCTTGTTGAAAGACCTGAATTCTATATAATCCATTTTCATAAACCTGCAAGGATGTTCAGCTCTGCTCCCTTTAAAGGTGGAGCAGGAACATGTTCTACATTCATTAACAGGCATGTCGACATTGACTACAATCACGATGTTGAATCAGAGTGCAGCAGGTTTCTCCATGAATATGGGATTGAAGAGAACCATACTACTATCACGCTAACTGCTGCAGATGTTTCAAAGAGGAAGATCTTTCTGAATGAAGATGGCACCATATTTATCATTGCGACTGCCGGTTTGAATAATGCCCTGTCTGTTGGCAGCACTGGATATCAATCTGCAGGGACTGTCAATATTGCAATTGTTGCAGACATTCCACTTTCTGATTCTGCTGCGATTAATCTCATACAGAGTTCTGTGGAGGCAAAATGCCAGGCAATGAATGATGCGGGTGTCAGGGATATGATCACTGGAGATCCAGCTCCCGGCACTTCAACTGACAGTATTTCTCTTTTTATAACAGACAGTGGAAATAGCGAAAGATTCGCCGGGAGGATAACACCGCATGGAAGAATCGTTTCGATGGAGATTTATCGCATGGTCATGTCTTTCGCAGAGGAGGAAATAAGGAATGGAAAACACCATTGATGAGCCTAAAACATGCGTGATAATGTGCGGAGGCAGAGGAAGCAGGATCAATAACCCAGAGAAATACCTGCTTCAGATCGGTAATGAAACGGTCATCGGCAGGTTAATCAGGATGGTTTCTTCCCTTGGTCTCAGTGTGCATCTGTGTACAAGAGACGGGACATCAATTGCAGGAATCTACGGAAGACTGGGATTGAAAATAATTATATCCTCTGGAAACGGGTACATCCATGACATGAATGAATGTCTGAACACTGTTTCTATTCTGCCAATACTCCTCATCCCTGGAGACATAGTTCTCCTATCTCCAGGGACATTGTCCTCTTTTATGAAGCAATCCGCTATGGTGGGCAGGGACCTCGTGAATCTGGTCAGTAATGGAGAAGTCACTGGCATAACTATTTTTAAGAGGTTACCTTCTCTGGAGCCCCTGAGTTATTCATCCGTTGTAACAGATGATGAGATCATAAACGTCAATACACCTGAGGATTACGATCGGGCAAGAAAATTGCTTGGATTTGTCTGATCCGATTATCTGATCCCCATGTCTCAAATGCTAAGACAGGCGAAACTGTATCGCGCCAAATCCGTAAAAACTTATGCCCAGATATGAATTGCAATGGTTTTATCAGTTATGGTTCATGGAATCCGCTTCTTTATAATTTAAACGCTCTGCCCATGGGTCACAGAATTGCGGAAATCAATATTATTGGTGCTATCACAAATGAAATGGTAAATATTACAGATGCAAGGTAGAAAACCTTCATGGCTTTTCTAACATCCTCTATTTCCGGGAGCTTCCCGTCCTCGTTAAGAACATATGATCCATGCTTTTCCAGCCTAACATTAAGTCCTATGGCTATTGCTCCCATTGGCCACCCGGCATTTTTGCTCTCCGTCCTTCTGCTCATACTTCTTAGGGAGACATTTTTCCTTCTGCCGGATACTGCGAAAGAAGTCAGCAGTATAATATATCCAGACAGCCTGGCTGGTATGTAATTGATAAAGGTATCAGCAAGAGCTGAGGCTTTCCCAAATTTTATGTTTCTCTCGTCCTTATAACCCACGGTCGAATCAAGCGTGCTCGTGACCCTTGCAAACATAGATCCGGGAACACCAAAATATGGAAAGTAAAATAGCGGTGATGCAAAACCGTCAACAAATCCCTCTGATATGGTCTCAATGGACGCTGAACATATACTGTGAATATCGAGGTCCCCTGTTTCCCTCCTAACAACTTTTGATAAATGCCTTCTTGCGCTTTCGATATCACCAGCACTGAGTGAGTCAATCACTGGAGAGATGTGTGAACCCATTGAGGTGAGTGCGTAGCTCGTCTTAAGAAGGAAACCCGCGACGATAATATACGCCAGGAACACGAGTCCGAAGAAGTAGAGTATTACAATTACAAGCGTGACAACTATCAGTTCCATAATTGCCAGAAGAAAAATTCCGGCCAGAATCTGGTTCTTCATCTTCCGGAGTGGCTTTTCCAGTTCGGATATGATCCTGCCGATCATTACAACCGGATGTATTGAGTTTCTTGGTTCACCAAAAGTGACATCAATTAAAAATGATATCGCCAGTACCAGAAGAGAGATGAATATCAGATGCACGTCTATGTGAACCATGAGATAATTTTCTCCACATCTATGTTCCTTTTGAAAGTCTCGGAGAGGAGAGAGATGTTATCTTCAAGTATCTTCCCATAAGATCTGTTTGGCATCTTGCCTGTAAACAACCTGTAAACATCGCTGTTTTCAAGGATGCCATGTATATTTGTCCCATAGACCCCGTATGTGGAAGATACTGCTCCGTCTGATCCTTCGCTGGTGGTGAATAAAGGATTTTCGTCTGAATATACGGACCCGTAGTGAATCTCGTATCCAGTGCCGTGAATGTTTTCCCCTGGATGATCACCGAACCCGTTGAACTGGACCTTTCTGACTGTTTTCTCCTCTTTGTATACGGTCACTGCGTTCAGCAGGCCGATCCCTTCCATGACAGTTCCGTCGGTAAACCTGATCTGTTTTCCCAGCATTTGATAACCGCCGCAGATCCCGAGGATCTTCTTTCCGCCTTTTGCTGCCGAGATTATTGATTCGATTAGTCCTGTGGACTTCAGAAACATGAGGTCCTCCCGTACGTTCTTTGAACCGGGTAGTATGATCAGTGTTGCCTCTTCAATCACTTCCCTGTCGGGCCCGGTCAGAAATCGCACACCATCGCCGTAAGCGAATACTGGATCAATGTCGCTGTAATTCTCCATGTACGGGTATTTGATAACCACAATGGATTTACCCGGGATCTTTTCGTTGGAGTAGTCAAGAGAATCTTCCCCGGGAAGACTGAGTTGTTCTATGTACGGCATTATCCCCAGGACAGTCTTGGAAGTCATCTGCGTGAGCTTCTCTATTCCTGTCTTCAACATACCGGCATCCCCGCGCATCTTATTTATGATAAAGCCCGAGACCTTTTCGCCATTTCTCATCAGCTTCACCGTACCATATAGCGAGGCAAATACTCCTCCTCGATCTATATCTCCGACAAGTATGGATCTCGTTGCATATTTTGTAAGAACATATGTGTTGGCAATATCATCATCCATGAGGTTTATTTCCGCGGGTGACCCTGCTCCCTCTGCTATTATCACGTCAAATTCCTCCATCAACGATGAGACGGATCTGTCAACTGCATCGGTCCCATGACTCATAAGGTAAGCCTGGTAATCTGCAATCTTCATTACACCTCTGGATTTCCCAAGCAGAATTACCTGTGAAAAGCCACTTCCTTCTGGTTTGAGGAGGACTGGATTCATTTCCCGCAATGGTTCCACCCTTGCTGCCGTTGACTGAAGCCACTGAGCCCTTGCTATCTCGGATCCATCAGCCAGCGAGACTGAGTTCAAGGACATGTTTACAGCTTTGAACGGGCATACTTTATACCCCTCATCGGAAAATATTCTGCAGAGGGCGGTTGAGATTACTGATTTCCCTGCGGAAGAAGCGGTCCCGAGTACCATAAGCATATTCTTAATGCAAGATCATCCTCCTGATACCATTAACAAGTAGATCCGTCTTCTCCCTGGACTTAACTGCGATCCTGACGTATTCTTTCCCGAAATCAGGATAGTTCCACAGTGATCGAATGACCAGCCCGGATGACTGAAGAGATTCCAGGAGCTGGTCAGCATAAACATTATCCATTAGCCTGAAGGTGACATAATTGGCTTGAGGATCACCGACAGGCGCCATCCCTATTTCCCTCATTGAACTTATCAGATATTCCCTGTTTTCCTTAACATTTGCCGCAGATTGCCTTACGTTCTCAAGGTCCACGTTTCTCAAGACTTCCATATGATCCTGACCAATTGCCCACGGCTCCATCAATTTCCTGAACGGATCCAGATTGGCAGAACCTGAGATCAGATATCCTATTCTCAGGGATGGCATGGCCAGGATCTTGGTCAGAGATCTTCCAAGAATAAGATTTCCATATTCGTGAACAAGCTGAACTGCACCAACGAATTCACTGACATCCGTAAAATCAATAAATGCCTCGTCTATGAACACATTTGATCCCACATCCTCCGCAACACTGAGTATTTCCAATAAAGATGAAAAGCGAATCATTGATCCTGTGGGATTATCGGGCCTTGTAATAACGATGAGTCCGG
This sequence comes from Thermoplasmata archaeon, assembly GCA_049965715.1. Classification (GTDB taxonomy): domain Archaea; phylum Thermoplasmatota; class Thermoplasmata; order Thermoplasmatales; family Thermoplasmataceae; genus JAKAFX01. The sequence continues at coordinate 9,740 of JBMFWA010000013.1, read as the reverse complement.
GATTATATCTCTTCAGGATGTATGGGTTATCTGCGAGAATCCTGCCAGGCAACGTTGAATAGGATGTGTGCTTTGATCTGCAAGTCCTTTCATACTCCATGAATGAAGGCGATACCAAAAGCATTCTGGAATTCTCGTACAGATCACAAAGAAGGTGAATAAAATGAGTGAGTCCAGAACCCAGAAGGATCTCGTTCCTGTCTGCATGTGAGTATCGGGAAAGCTTTTCCAGAAGCCAGTCGGGCTGATCTTCTGGGTACATCCTTAGAAATTTGTTTGCCTGAATATTGCCTGTATCATCTATGTTGACAAAGTCGTTCAGGTTGGATGAGAAATCTATTATCGATTCCGGGTCCATACCTGAATGCACCAACGGCCATATGTTTCCACCATGTTCTGAATGCACTGAACCCAATCAGCAACTGACTTATTAATCAAACCATAAGTTAATATTAATTTAAATGGATAACTAGAAATTGAAATCCAGGGCTCTTAGTGGACTTAGATCGGCAGTCTCCTTTCTCACCATCATTCCTGCAGGATCAGATTATATCAGCGATTATGCGCATTACTTTTTTTCCATTACTGGAATAGCAACAGGACTCATTGCTGGGCTTGTCTACTTCACTGCAGATTTTTACTTTGGAAACCTGGTCGGAGCATCGCTTGCACTCGCTGCACTGCTTCTGGTAAGCGGGTTTACTCACCTTGACGGTGTGCTGGATTCCGGCGATGCGCTCATGGCGAGAGGAGACCTTGAAAAAAGGAGGGCGGTAATGAAGGATCATTTCCTTGGCGCAGGTGCTATAGGTACTGCAATGGTGATTTACATTCCGACGTTTGCTTTCTTGACACTTTTCTCCCCATTTACTGGTCTTATGGTAATAATTATGGCAGAAACTCTCTCAAAATTTTCAATGATCACAATGCTGGCGGGCTGCTCTACGTTTGGCGATGGTCTGGCAAAGAGATTCAAAACTTCAATGGGAAAGAGAAGCGGGATCACCGTACTTGTAAATGTAGTTCCACCCATTGTACTGACGTTTTTGATGTTCCCTCAGTTTCTCCTTGCTTTCATAATGGCAATTGTGATTTCCATTATCTCGTCCAGGGTTCTTGAACATATTTTTCATGGTGTCAACGGCGATCTTATTGGATTAAATGCTGAGTTCTCCAGACTGGTATACCTGGCGTCTTTCGCACTATTGATGGTCACACTGTTTCGGTGAGCCAATTGAAAAGATATTTTTAATGTAAGGACATATGGACGCGTAAGATATGGAAAGTTACTGGCATTCCGTGCCCACCGGACCTGATCCTCCCGAGGATTTGTTTGTCATAGTGGAAACTCCGAAGGGCAGCAAGAATAAATATGAAATTGCAAAGGAATACGGCGGAATAATACTGGATAGGGTGTTGCATTCATCTGTGGTATATCCTGTGGATTACGGTCTTGTGCCAAGAACCTATTACAGCGATGGTGATCCTATAGATGCCCTTGTCCTGATCTCCGAGGGTACATATCCCGGAATAATTGTGAACGCAAGGCCCATTGGAATAATGAGGATGATCGATGGAGGGGTGAAGGACAACAAACTTGTGACTGTCGCCAAAGGAGATCCGGTTTACAGAAAGATCACAACTCTGAACGATCTGCAGGAGCATATCCTAAAGGAGATTGCCAATTTCTTTGAAACCTACAAGATTCTTGAAAACAAGAAAACGGAAGTGCTTGGATGGGGAGATAAATCAGAAGCCATTGCAGAAATATATGAATCAATGGAAGGTTACAGGAAACTCTTTGAAAAGAAGGAGTGAATCTCCGGCACGTTGTTTTAAGGCCGATTCTGAAAATAGTTTATCTAAAGGAATAGAATGAGGTTTGATATGACCTACGAGGGGAACGCTATCCGTGTTCAGAATCTCAAGCATTCCTATGACGGAAAGAAATTCGTTGTGGATGATATTTCCTTCGATGTCAGAAACGGTGAAATATATGGTCTGCTTGGAAGAAACGGAGCTGGTAAGACCACAACAATAAAGATACTGACTTCGCTTATACGAGCAACTTCTGGAAATATCTCTGTACTGGGAATGGATCCGGCAAAGGCCGGCAACCGGCTTAGATCGAGGATTGGTGTTGTGCTCCAGGATGATTCTTTTGATTTCACTACTGTCGAAAAGAGTTTTGACATTTACGGATACATATGGAATGTGGAGAAGAGTGTTCGGGAAAAGAGAAAGGAGGAACTGATAGCGCTTTTCGAACTGGACAAAGACAGAAAAAAAAGGATGTGGGACCTTTCGGGAGGGCAGAAAAGAAGGGTGCAGGTTGCACGGGAATTCATTCATGACATGGATCTGCTTTTCCTGGACGAGCCCACGGTGGGGCTTGATCCGCTAACGAGAAGGAACATACTCGAAATGATAAAGGAAAGGACCAAAGATGGGCTGACTGTTCTTTTCACAACGCACAACCTTGAAGAGGCTGAGTTTCTTTGCGACAGGGTTGCTATTATGAATACTGGTAAGATACTGGCACAGGATACAATATCAAGCCTTAAGAAGAGCTACTCCGGTCTCAAAACAATAGAGGTGATTTTCGATGGGAATGCTGGAAATATACTGGACGGCATGAAAAACGCAAACATTGATCCTCCCAAGGGAGAAGGGGAACCTTACAAGATTGTGACGTCCGATCAGGAGGGTTCAATCAAGCTGTTGCTTGAAAAATCAAGGGAAAATGGCATTGCAATCAGCTGGCTGAATATCCGTTCCGTAACGCTTGAGGATGTGTTCCTGAAAACTATAAAAGAAGATTCTGAGGTGGCAGCATAATGATCAGCCTGTACAATTCATTCAAACTCATGATAAGGAATATCAGGGTGAACATGGACCCCGGCACACTGATATTTCTTCTGGCAATGCCGTCGATGTACCTCATATTCATGGGATATATGTTCAACTCTATAGTTTCCGGGATAAGTGTAGGGACCTCCAGCGTTGACTATAGATCTTTTATATCGCCGGGAATAGTTGCTTTTGAGACTCTCACTGCTGGTGCAGTTGCTGGCAGCCTTCTATGGTCTGACCGGCGGTACGGTATGTTCGAGCAGATCCTTTCCCTTCCATACACCAGGTCTGAATACTTACTTGGCATAATTTTCACGACCATTGTTTTCGCAGTATTCGGCGCCGGCATTATGCTTGTCGTTTCACTCTTTGTGGTTCATTTCCAGTATATCAGCATAATGGGATGGCTGACCATCTTCGGGAATGTGATACTTGGTTCACTCTTCTGGGGACTTGTTCTACTTTCTCTTGCCGCTGTGGTGCGATCCAACCAGATGTACAACAGCATACAGATCATAATACTTTTCTTTGCAAATTTTGCCAGCACGGTGTTCTATCCAATAACCAGCAGCACACCAGTGTCGCTCAGGGATCTCTTTTATATCAATCCGCTCACATACACCTCAAATGCCATCCGCTCGGGTTACTATTCCACCATGACTGCTGGGGTGGTCCTTCAACAGGTTGTGTTGATTGTTGAAACTGTTTTGATATTTATCGTCGCACTGCTCGTATACAGGAAGGTCCGTGTAGGCGTAGTCTGAAATGCTTTGATTACTCTGCAGCATAACCCTGGAAAAAGGTGTTTATAGTTTACCAATCTGACAGAAATGTTGGGTTTAAAGGTATATGCTGGAGTGCTCACTCCATAATTCTGGCCTTCTTGATCACCACGTCAACCAGGGGCCGGTCATTCCTGTTTCTATCCACTTTACTGATGGCGTCAGCAACCTCTATGCCTGTAACAACCTTTCCAAAGACAGGGTGCTTGGAATCCAGGTAATTATTATCTACGATATTTATGAAAAACTGTGAACCTCCAGTATTCGGACCGGCATTAGCCATAGAAATTGTTCCTCTCTTGTTGCTGTTATTCCTGGAAAACTCATCCTTTATAACGTAACCCGGGCCTCCCATTCCGGTTCCAGTTGGATCTCCTCCCTGGATCATGAAATCTGGTATCACTCTGTGAAAAATTACACCGTCATAAAACCCCTTTTCCACAAGCTTTCTGAAATTTCCAGCTGTTATTGGCATCTCCTTCTCGAAAAGATCAATAACAATATCACCCATACTTGTTTCCAGAACTGCCTTAGTCATGTTACCATAATCACTGGATAGTATGTAAAATTGCTTATGCACTGCGGCTAAAGAAAGTTCATTTTTGAGCGGCTGAATATGTCTTCCAGGGTGCCTACCATGCTTATAGAGATATCCCATTCTCCAAATTCCCTTCTGGCACCATCAATGATACCAAGAAATTCCTTCACATATACAGAATTCAGCCACACCCTGGCCATTATAGCGTTGTTATCATACTGGTTAATCCATAACGTGTAAATTTTTTTACTTTCAGTTTCGTTCATCAAATTGGCAACCAGTGGATTTTCTGTGATCATCTCATAGAGATGATCCTGTTCAGAAATTATCTCTACATCTTTGGAGTGACCGGATACCAGTCCTTCCGGTGCATAATATATGTGCCTGAATTTCATGCTACCGCTATCCGTCTTCCTTATTCTTATCCATTTGCCTCTGAAGGGATTTTCAGCGCCGGCTACATAAGCATGCGGTAACACAAACTGAAACTCGACAGCTGATAGTGGAACGAAGGAAGATATCTCCTTAAGCGTGGTGAGAAGACCATAAGATTCCCCAAGGTATTCAACCGAAAAGAGATCGTTTTCTGAAACATTCTTCAAAACGATTTCAGATATTTTTACAAGATAATTTAAGTGGAACCTGAACCTGAACTTCAGATGCCCGCTCTCAAACATCACCATGTCAAGAGCAACAGATCTGACACTGAGGAATAACTCTATTATCTCGGAGATTGGAGTATTCGACACATCCTGTTCCACCATCCAGAGGTCGTTGATTTTTGTTGCACCAAGCATGGTGAGGTTGCGTTTCACATCAACAGAGGACTCAACTGAAGCAGGCACATAATAACGGATCGCAGATTTTTCTTTCGTGATGGAAAGAAAACCTGGAACTTTTAATGGGAGTTTCCTGAGAAAATCAATCAAAGCGTCGTTCCACCCGAATGCAATGTCACACTGCATTGTGAGACCTTTATCTATTCCGGATATGCTGCCCTCCTGTTTCTGTCTGATCATCTATTATCCTGTATTACGGCATAGGTAACATTCAGATAAAGACTTTTATGGTGACATTTGCAGGTCAGAAATTCATGATAGTATCCAATGCAGGATTTCAAAACAGATTCAGGCGGAAGGCTGAGTTTGAGATTGTTTATCCTCATTTTTCTCAAGTTTTGATCTGATTTTGTTGATAGACGCATCGAATGTTTTTAATTCGCTGCTGTTAAGAACTCCGAAAATTTCCTCCATGGTCTTTTTCTGGATTGCCTTACCTTTCTCATGAAGTACTCTGCCTGAATCTGTGAGGTTGACGAATATAACCCTCCTGTCACTGCTGCTCCTCTCCCTGATCACAAGGCCCCTTTCCTCAAGTCTGTCAGTCAGACTTGTAACCCACGCCTGCGTCACCGACAGCAAGGACGCAAGATCTATCATTGTTGTAGGGCCAAGCTCGGAAAGGTTGTCCAGCACCTTAAATTCCAGCACGGTAAGATTTATGCTTCCATAGGCTTTATTTGCAGCCTTGAATATGTCTTTCCATAAGATGGAGTAATTCTTCCATACATTGATATAATCTTCATTTTTGACCATTTGCACTTCCCGTTCCGATTGTTATTCCGTCTTGAGCCGCATTTCTTTCTCCATCGGGCATAGGTACCTGCGACTTTAAATTATACGATCCATCGCCAATGGAAGCGCCAGACTTTGATACTCCTGTTGTAGATTCCCTGTCCTCATGCACATAGCGCTTTCCTCTCAGTGCGGAGAGAACTGCTGCCACAGCCGAAAGGATCGCCCCCGCGTAAAATGTGAGTCTTAAGGAAGGCATAAATGCAGGTGCAATTGTATTCGGGAACCATCCGCTTGCAGTAATCGCTGAATACCAGCTGGTAGAGGTATAATTCCCCAAAAGTGCAGGTGGGAGAGTTATGAGAACGCTCTTAACGGGATCCTCGCCGAGGAAAGCAGCAAACAGAGATCCAGTTGGAGGAAGTCCAGAAAAAACAGAAATTATTCCCTGCGGAACACCAACACTGGCCATGGAAGCACTGATATGCGACGGAAGTGAAGCAGCGAGACCAAGTATTACAATGGTGAAGAATATTCCAAGACTTATGGTCTGACCTGTGTTTGTTAGAGTGGATCTCATTCCGGAGGCAACTCCCCTCTCATCAGTTGGAACTGAATTCATTATTGCGGCGGTGTTTGGAGCGGCGAACATTCCCGAACCAGTTCCGAGAATGAAAAGTGATGCACCGAATTCTAAATAAGTGAAATTATAAGGTATAATTGATAGAAGAAGAAATGCCAGTGCAGATATGACCATACCCATGGTTGCAAGGAACCTCGCCCCGTATCTGTCAGAAAGCGCTCCACTTATAGGCCCCATAACAATGAAACCCACGGTCATTGGCACCATGTAGACTCCTGCCCAGAAGGGAGTGGATGCATAACTGTAGCCATGGAGAGGGAGCCATATCCCCTGCAGGAGAATTATAAGCATGAGCATCACGCCTCCTCTTCCTATTGCAGAAAGAAAACTTGCAAAGTTTCCGAATGTAAATGCTCTTATCCTGAAGAGTGAAAGATCAAACATTGGATTTGTAATCCTCGCCTCAACAAATGGGAAGGCGATCAGCATTGCGCCCCCGGAGATGAATGCAGCAATAACCCATGGACTGTTCCAGCCCATCATACTCGACCCATAAGGCATCAGTCCGTAAGTGATGCCTATCAGGACGAGTGTAAGTCCGCCTGAGAAAAGAGTATTTCCAACATAGTCTATTCTCTGGACTCCTTTTTTTCTGGAATTGTCTTTAAGTTTGAGAATTGACCAGATACTCCCGAAAGCACCAACAGGAACGCTGACAAGGAAAACATATCTCCAGTTTATAACCGCCAGAATCCCGCCCAGAATCAGACCGATAAAAGAACCTGCAAGAAACGCAACCTGGTTCAATCCCAACGCTTTTCCCCTTTCATTGACCGGAAAGGCGTCAGTCAGAATTGCAGCACTGTTTGAAAACAGGAATGCGGCACCCGCACCCTGTAACAGCCTGAATATTATAAGTTCTATTGCTCCGGTGCTTCCCTTGCCCGGAGTGAGGTAAAGCAAAATGGAACCCATAGTAAAGATTACGAATCCCAGATTGAACAGCCTTGTCCTGCCATACATATCGGAAAGTCTGCCAAACGTGACAAGCAGCGTTGCAGTGATGATGTTGTAACCCATCAGTATCCAGAGAAGATATGCAAATGAATCTGCGGCAAGCGGATTGAGATCAATGCCCTTGAATATAGGCGGCAGTGATATCAGGATGATTGTGCTGTTGATACTTGCCATCAGGGTGCCAATTGTAGTATTTGAAAGCGCAACCCATTTATATTGCATTCCATGCTTTTTTTCCGTTGCGGCCTCCGTGGTCATATAGTTTAGGTGTATAACAATTATACTTATAAACATTAAACCTGAGCTCGGAATCCTCTTAGATGTCAAAAAACTGAAGACTCGTTAAAAAAATTGGAGTAATAATATTATAGATAAAAATAAAAAATTTTTACTGAGTACCGCCCTTTCCCTTCCTGAATTTCCTGAAGATCCATGTTCCGGAATACATCATTGTACCAAGTATTCCAACTACTGCTCCCACAACAACTCCAGCCCCGAGTCCCTCATATATGGCACCTGAATTCGTGGCCTTGGACGGTATGGTTGTATTCTTGAAGACAACACTGACCGTGGCGTTGGCGTTATTGATAGTGACTGAACGCGAAGAGAGAGTGATATTGTAGTCGGAAGAGGTTGAAACACTCACATTGTACGTTCCGGAAACAAGTTGAATATCTACAGAAGTGGATGTTGTAGTCCTTGATGTGCCACTAACATTCACTGTCCATGCCATGCCGGCTGGAAGACCGGTTTCGGATACCACCAGGGTATACATGTCCTGCACAAAATTTATGCTTATGCTCTTGCTGGCTCCATTTATCTGGAATGTTCCCGTATCATTGACAGTATTATATCCAGTAACTGTTCCGATGGAGTAGTTGTATGTGCCGTTGGACAGACTGAATGAAATTGTGGATGTACTTGAGTTGACTTTGTTGCCGTTCAGTGTTACAGACCATGTCGTGCCGGACGGGAGGTTGCTTTCAGTGAATGTGACTGCATATGTGTAAGGTGTGAACGATACGGTCACGATCTTGTTCATTCCATTCAGATAGACTGTTCCGGAAGCTGTAGATGCAACATATCCCGATACATGTGATATGGAATATGATACGTTCATGTACTGTCCATTTGTGGGCGAGAACACAATGGAACCGGCTGATGATGAATACATGGTTGATCCCAGAGAGACAGACCAGGCTGTTCCTGGAGGCAGACCTGTTTCCATGAATGTGACGGTCGGGCTGATCCATCTGCTGGTCAGCGGATAATAGTCCATGAGTGAACCGTATACTGGCATAGGTGTTGTTCCGATTCCATTGTAACCCGAACCAGTGTAGTTGGACCAGTAGTTACCCCCTGTGGGAAGCGGTGCATTCATGTACACCGGATAATTGGACGGGTTATAGTAATAGTTCTTCACCATTGAGTTCTTTGTCTCGTTCAGGAAATTGTTGTGGTAGAACATTAAGGTCCCATAGGGCTCATACAGATAGAGGAAATAGAGTGTGGTTGGAGCATTTGACTGTGTGTCCATTAATGTATTTGCATATATGTACCCGAGGTAATCGTAAAACGATACCAAGGAGTAATTGTCGTTGATGAATGTGTTGCTGTAGTATGAGTAATTTTCATTATAATAAGAGTATAATCCATAATATGAATTGGATGCCGTATTGTTGAATAATGATGCCCCTGGGCTATCATAAATGTAATACGCATAACTAGTGTTATTGACGCGGTTATCAAAAGCCAATAAACCAAGCATCTCATAGAGGTATATTCCATGAGAAGCGGAGCCTCCATTGAGCACCGTGTTGTGAGATATGTAGTTGTTTCCTGTATAGAAGTATTCAACATCTATACCATATGAAAACGATCCAAATCCGGGAAGGTTTTCCACCGTGTTGTATGAAACATTCACAATTCCAGTAATATCCGAATACAGGTAGAGATAGTGTCCTAAATTTTGTGTAAGAGAAATCAGGAATGAACCTGTATCATGAGAGAAATTTCATGAAAAATGAAAGGATGCCTCCAGGAACGACCCAGGAGGCAATAAACAATGGAAGAACTGGATAAAAAGATATCTGAAATAGTTAGATCCACAGTGAAGGACTTCATGGAATCTCTCATGAAGGGAGAGATTCAGGCATTCCTTGAGGAGAATCATGGATCAAGAAATGGATATTATGAAAGAGATCTTGGAACCAGGTACGGCAGGATCAATGATCTCAGGGTTCCAAGAGACAGGGATAATGAATTCCAGACCGCCCTCTTTGACAGATATCAGAGGAACATCGGCATAGATGATCTTGGTCTGCCCCCTTAAATAGTGAGACAAAGTTGTCTTATAGTGTTAAATATATATTAAATGAGGAATTGAATGAGGC
>JBMFWA010000012.1:0-41045 GCA_049965715.1 Thermoplasmata archaeon | reverse complement strand
TGCAGGTATCTGTGCAAAAAGAAATGAAATTCTAATTACACGTAACATAAAGCATTTCAGAGATATAGAGAATGTGAGAATTGACAAATATTAAAAATTTAATGGTTGATACTGTACCCGCCTAGAAACTAATCAAATCTCAGCCGTTACATTCTTCAAACTATATCTCAATAACCTGAATACCAAGCTGTTTGTATTTATTGTACAGTATCTTATCGAAAGTGACTGGAAGTACATTTCTCGAATATGCATCATACGCTATTATCCAATCATTAAAATCTCTGAAACTGAGTTTATTTTCTACGATGAATAAAGTTACCTTCTCCATTATCTTTCCGGATAGCCAGCTGACTGTGAAATAATCACTATGCAATAATTCATCGATCTGCATTCTGACACTTTCATTATCTGTTCCACACATGGGAAGCACAAAACCAAGCTCAACAATTGACAGTGAATTTATTATGGGGGCTTCCAACTCGTCGATAAACTCACTCACATTATTATGACGTGGAGAATTCTCTATGGCATCGTATATTAGAACATTGGTGTCAACAAGCACTGTGATTTGTTGTTCTCTTCCCGCCCTTTCCTTATTTCACTGTCTGGATCCAGCGATGAGAGATTTTCTTTTGCCTTGAAAGTAAGCCGACTTCTACCTTTACCTGCTGAGGTTCACTTTTTCTGAGACGCTGGCTAATGATCTTGGACCGCTGTCTATTATCTTCTTCAGCTTCTCTTTCTGATCCTTTGTCGTCTTAATCTAGGAACCGGATTGCTTCCTGTCATGCCGGTCTCCACTCTGTTCCAGTTTGACTGACCAGTTTTACACTGTCTTGCGGTTCACACCGAGTTTCTTTGATATGATGGGTTTCTTCAGACCTTTCTTCAGCATTTCAAAACTGCGTTCCCTTTTCCATTCCCGGATTTCTGATTTATCACTGGATCCGTCTTTGGGCCTTCCAGCAGCCATAATTATCGCATGAGAACATGGTATGCGAATATAATTATAGAAAATCCGTCATTATAGGCATTAATCAATCCAAAGAGAAGTACCTGCATTTACTTTAGTCCGCTTTTTTGAGAAAGCAGTATTCTTGCCAGAATGGATTGAAAATTTATAACCTGACAATATCAGTTATAATATCCCTGAATTTTTGATATGGTTATAAAACTCTTTTAAGGGAGAGGGGGGTGCATTTCCTATGGAACTATTTTTGGCTTGGTTATCACCACAGGTTCTTTCCTTGATCTTATTTCAATTGCCAGTTCTGTACCAGGGTTAGAATAATCCTTAGGAACAAATCCAAGTGCTATCCCTTTCTTAAGGACTGGTGAATACCCACCACTTGATACTTTGAATATCTCTCTATCATTATCAAATACACGATTACCTGATCTTGGAATTCCAGATCCCATCATTTTAAGTCCACGGAAAATAACAGTTTGCGTTTTTCTTTTCTCTTCAAGTTCTTTCTTTCCAATGTAATTATCTTTATTTGTAACTATGAAAGAAATTGAACCTTCAAATGGCGTACGATCCTCATTAAAATCTGTACCTGATAACAGGAAACCCTTCTCCATTCTCAGTGAGTCCCTTGCACCCAGACCACATGGAAGTCCACCTATTTTATAAAGTTCATTGATCAACTCCCTCCATAAACTGACAGCATTTTCCACAGGTATTATGAATTCAACTCCAACTTCACCAGTGTATCCTGTGGATGAAATTATTCCCTGTTTAGTATTAGTGAGACTGTTTAAATGATCTATATTGAAATACGAAAAGTTAAACGAATCTGGTCTCTTTAGGTTCATCTCTTTTAAAATATCATCAGTTGCTGGACCCTGCAATGCAATACATGCAATCTCATCAGAATGGTCCACTATATCACATTTGAATGATTTCTTATTCTTTAACATCCAGTTGTATATCTTATCTTTGGTGGCAGCATTTGGAACAAGAAAATATTCATTCTCTTTTATTTTATAAACTATAGTATCATCAATCATATATCCCATTTCATTTAGAAAAGCAGAATATGCTGCTGTACCATTCTTTATAGCATGTATGTCTGTTGGAAGCATGCTTGATAAGTATTTCTCTGAATCAGGCCCCTTGACAGTTATGTCACCCATGTGTGACACATCAAATATTCCCGCTTTCTCCCTCACACTCATATGCTCCTTTATTATGGATGTATATTCCAGCGGCATGTCCCATCCATGAAAGTCTATTACCTTTGCACCCAAAGCAACATGCTCACCATACAACACAGTTCTGCTCATATTCTACTCACCATATACCATTCTCTCTTTGGAGTGGAAATGTACCCCCGTCTCCCTATCATGTCAAGAAAGTAATCGTGAATTCTAGAATCTCCAGTAAGTTCAGGATGGAATGTCAATCCAAGAACGTTATTATCCCTTATCATTATCGGTTGTCCATTATGCTTTGCCAGCACGTCCACTGTGGGTCCAACGCTTTCTATCACAGGAGCCCTGATGAAGACGGCTTCAAAATTTCCAATACCCGCAATTTCCACAGTCTCCACAAAAGAATCCCCCTGGCGTCCGTACCCGTTTCTCCTGATTCTTGCATCAATCAGATTCATCGACTTGAGTCTCTCTGCAGGATTATCTCTTGCAATTATTATGAGGCCCGCGCAAGTCCCCATAACAGGCATGCCATTTTTTACCCTTGCAATTATTGGATCAAATAGATCGGCTTCCTTGAGAAGCCTGTAAATTGTGGTACTTTCTCCACCAGGAATTATCAGACCAGATATGTTCTGTAGATTTTTTCTGCCCCTCAATTGTACGATATCAATGTCGCGTTTGTATTCCCTAGCCATTCTCTCAAGGATTGCCGAATGCTCTGCAACGTCTCCCTGATATCCCACAATTCCAATTCGCACACAACAATATACTAAAAATAAAGATAAGGCTTGTCATATGTAAACAACAGGTGCTCTTGCAGTGGAGAACGATCATAGATATTACAGCCGCCAGTCTCATGTGATGGCAGTTTCAGGTGATTATGAGGGAGCTCTCAGATCCATGGATATGGCTATACAGATGAATCCGGAAATGTTGAGCTACAGAAATGAGAGAATAAAACTCCTTGAAATGCTGGGTAAACAGATCGAGATCATAAACGAGTGCGATTCTGTGATTCAGAAATTTCCAAAAGACATTGAATTCAGGATGATCAAGTTCAAAACGTTAAAAAAGATGGAGCTCTACAACGAAGCTCTGAGGGTTTTGAACGAGATCATAGAGATTGATCCATATGATCCGCAGTACTCTTGGGAGCGGGCCAGGTTTCTTGGTGAATTCGATCAGAGGCAGGACGCTTTAATAGAGCTTGATAGATTAATCTCTTTGGACCCCGAAAACCCTGAATACAAGGTTGGGAGGGCAGAACTTCTTATCGAGATGGACGAACTGGAAAGAGCACTGAAGGATTACAACGACGCCATCCGGCTTTCGAAAGCCAACATTCAGATCATGTTTCAAAAAGCACAGCTGCTGGAGCAAATGAAGAAATTTCAGGACGCAGAGAAAATATATCAAAAAATTATAGAGATCAGGCCACATGAAATTCCATCCTATCAGGCGTATGCTGATCACCTTGAGGCAAGAAAGAATTACCATAAGGCGGTGGAGATGTATAACAGGATGATCGCCCTGGATCCGGTAAAATTCGATCTTTATATAGAACGGGGATCACTTTTCGAGGAACTTGGAATGATCGAGGAGGCCCTGCGGGACTATTCGACATATCTGGAGAACAATTCCCACAACAGATCGATTGCAGAACGAATTGAGGATCTGAAAAAACTTACAGGGCCATAGTCATCTGTATCCTTTGATTATTGCAGAACCTGATGGAGGGATGGTGATCACTTTCCACTCCATTTTGATGGGAAACCTTGTTAGATGTTCCGGCTCTGAATCTATGATAATCTCTCTGGCATTCCACGAATCCGGAGTGGTGAACTCCACTGGATCATTCCCGGGATTGAGCAGAATCATAAGATCGTGAGTCTCCTTTTCCTCAGAAGTTATTTTCGATCCTTCCGGAGCAATATACGGAAGCAGCATCGCAAAGGCAGAGGATCTTCGCGAGGTCCAATCGTCCATGGTGAATTCTCCACCATCCGGCCTTAGCCATATCACATCCTTCATACCGTACTCCCCATCAACAGTTCCCTGAAAGAAATCCTTGCGTCTCAACATGTGGTGTTTCTGCCGGAGTGATACAGCTAGTCTGGTAAAGTTGAGAAAATTCAATTTCATCTCATCAAGATTCCAGTTGTACCAGCTTATTTCATTGTCCTGGCAGTATGCGTTGTTGTTTCCGAGACTGGTTCTCATTATTTCATCGCCACCAAGTATCATCGGGACGCCCTGTGATGAGACAAGCGTGATAATCATGCTCCTCATTCTGCGATTTCTGATCTCCAGAATTTTAGGATCGTCAGTCGGCCCTTCTATTCCGGCATTATTGCTTATCTCGTTGTTGCTCCCGTCCAGGTTGTTCTCAAGGTTGGCATCATTGTGCTTCCTCGAATAAGAAACAAGATCGTTTAAGGTGAACCCATCGTGGGAGGTCACATAGTTGATACTTGCATGCGGGGTCTTACCGAGGGGGCTGTAAAGATCGGGAGATCCGGAAATTCTGGTCGCAAATTCCCCCAGACCATCACCTCCATTCCAGTACCTCCTCACAGAATCGCGGTATTTGCCATTCCATTCTGCCCAAAGCAACGGAAACTGACCTATCTGATATCCTCCCGGCCCAAGGTCCCAAGGCTCTGCAATAAGCTTGACCCTGGAGATCACAGGATCCTGATGAATAATTTCGAAGAACGAGGAGAGCCTGTCCACCTCATGAAACTGTCTCGCCAGTGTCGCAGCAAGATCAAACCTGAACCCGTCCACATGCATCTCCTGAATCCAGTACCTGAGGCTATCCATTATTAGCTGAAGAACCTGTGGATGCCTCACATTCATGCTGTTACCTGTGCCTGTGAAGTCCACGTACCGCCTGGGACTGGATGGATCCAGGCGGTAATATGTTGTGTTGTCAATGCCCCTGAATGATATTGTAGGACCCAGCTCATTTCCTTCACCGGTGTGGTTATAGACAACATCCATTATCACTTCTATGCCGTTCTCATGAAGCTTTCTTACCATTTCCTTAAACTCCCAGATTTGAGCTCCGGGAAACTTCAGTGTGCTGTATCTGCTGTCAGGGGCGAAATAACCTATTGTATTGTATCCCCAATAGTTCGAAAGGTTGTTGGAAACAAGGTGAAGAGAATCGACCTTGTGGTGTATGGGCATTAACTCCACAGCGGTGATTCCAAGATCCCTGAAATACGAGATCATGGAATCAGAAACAAGACCAGAATAAGTGCCACGAAATTCCGGTGCCACATCTGTCTTTTTAAAAGTGATTCCCTTTACATGCGTCTCATATATCACGGTTTCGTTCCACGGATGCACCGGATTTTCATCACCCTTCCAGTCAAAGGAGTCTGAGGATACAACACACTTGGGCATGAATTCAGCATCATCTGCGGTGTTGAAAGACAGATCACCGGAGGATTGGCCCAGATTATAACCGTAGATGGTGTCATTCCATATAATTGGTCCCGTGATGGCTCTCGCATAGGGATCTAGAAGGAGTTTGTTCCTGTTGAATCTGAGACCGAGTTCAGGCATGTAGGGCCCATCCACCCTGTAAGCATAAATATCCCCCTCCTTGAGTCCGCTTACAAACGTATGCCAGACAAAATTTGTTCTGTTAGAAAGAGCGATGGATTCCTTTGGTGTACTGTCACCAGCCTTTTCGTAGATTTCAAGAGTCACGGCAGTCGCATTTTCTGAGTACAGCGCGAAATTAACGCCATCTGGATATGCAGTGGAACCAAGCGGATAGGGGAGATTCCTTTCGGATTTTGCCATTTTTGTTTCTTGTGTGCCGTAACTGCTAATCCTATCTTAAAGTTTTCAGGAGGTATTTCATAGGTATATCGACCCAGTCGGGGCGGTTGTTCAACTCATATGCAAGTTCGTAAAGCGCCTTTTCAACGCTGAAGTATGAGACAAGATCTTTAAAGACATCGAGGTTCCTTTTTAAAAACACTCCTTTTTTAGAATTTTTCAGATACGATTGGAGAAATACTTCACGAAGACGATGTGAAAGTGAGTCGGCATATCCGTCGGCAAGTTCAGGCTTTGCTGAATTTTTCAGAGAAAAATTCACTGCATAGTCCAGAGAACGCAACATCCCTGCCACATCCTTCTCCGGAAACCACTTTTCGTTTCTTTCACGCATGGTCTTTGATGGTTCTCCCTCAAAATCTATGACGTAGAGCATTCCGTTTGAACGAAGAACCTGGCCAAGATGGTAATCGCCATGTATCCTCGTCTTCAGTTCCCCTTCAAGGCTTCCAGGGACCTTTGTATTTGAACGTTCAAGCAGACTGGCCAGTTCCAGAGCAGGAACAGACATTTTACTGTTACCGCTGAAAACTCTTTCCAGCAGTGCAACCGAATCAAGCTGGAGTTTTTCCATTCTGGATGACAGCATCCCAAGATCGTCCTTACCCGGTATTGAGGGAATAAAATCGTGAAGATTCACCGTGGATAAGGAAAGATGAAGATCAGCAGTCAGTTTTCCAAGTTCTTCGGAGAGAGAGGTGCAGGCATTCATTGACTGTTCTCTTTCTTCTGGCATGGCCAGATAGCTTATCAACGAGTCAGTCATCAGGCTCCAGCAGTCCCTTGAATCCGGAATGAACTGAAAAAGTGATATGAGGTCTCTTCTTGATCCCCCCTCCTCTAATGTACAGAGGCCAAGCGGTGCAGGCGTATTCTTGAAGTTATTTCTGTAAAGCTGCAGCGGAACAGCATAATCAGGGTTTTCTCCTTCTCTGGAATTCCTGTACAGCTTGAGTATGTATCTCCTCTCAATGATAATGGAAGTGTTGCTCTGTTCGGTGCTTACTGGCTTTATTTCTGTGATGGTATGGGGATCAGCAGGCATTTTTCCGAATCCGGACGACGAGAAAACTATCGAAGCCTCGGGCCCCTTCACAACCCTGGAATCGACGAAGAACTGCATGACCAATTTTATAAATGCAGGATCATCCAAAGGATCTTTGAATCCCGCAAGTTTCTCGCCACTTTCAAGTCTTTCTGCTGATACCTCTGAAAGATCCTCATCAGAATGAAGGATTTTCCGTAAGACCGTAAAGTAAGTGGCCTCCCCCTGTGGTTCAAGGTTTGCGCGGAATATCACAAAATAATAATTTGCATTGTAATCAATGGGCAAAAGACTGATTACGCTTACGTTCTTCAGGGAATACGCCTTGGAGGAGAACCACCTTTTCCCTTTCAGGTACTCGGGGAGAATCTTTTCCAATCTACTGACCAGGTCTGGATCCGAGAGATCCGTGATGTCAATCGTCCTCCTTGAAGTCGTTTTCTGTTAGACTTAGCCAGAAGAAACTTCTGGGGGGCATGGTGAAGAAGTAGGGAAGGTCACCTATTGCAGGGAATTTTGCATCGGTTATGGCTTCCACGGGTCTGAGCCCCTTGAACCTGGAAAGATCAAGTTCAACGTAGGTGGGTCTTCTTGAAAGATTGAATATACAGAGCATGTTTCTGCCGTCTATGGTTCTTATGTATGCGAGAATTCTCCTGTTCTTGTGCTGCAGAAACTCAACATCTCCATGACCCAGAATGTCAGAGAACTTTGATCTCACCCTGGTCATCTTCTTCACCCAGTTCAGGAGGGAGGTTGGAAGACGCAGTTCAGATTCAACATTCACCGTTTCATAGTGGTAATTCGGATTTGTTATGGGCGGACTGTATAGCTGCTCAGTGTCAGCGGTCGAGAATCCGGCGTTTCGGTCAAAGGACCACTGCATTGGCGTTCTGACGCCGTTTCGATCTCCCAGGTATATGTTATCGCCCATTCCAAGTTCGTCACCGTAATAGAAAATGGGAGTGCCAGGAAGAGAGAGAAGAAGCGCGTACAGAAGCTCGATGGTAGGCCGGTCATTGTCAACAAGGGGCGCAAGTCTCCTTCTAATTCCGAGGTTAAGACGCATCTTCGGTAACTTCGCATATTCGTTGTACATTATATCCCGCTCCTCGTCAGTTACCATCTCCAGGGTAAGCTCGTCGTGGTTTCTCAGGAAGATTCCCCAGTCACAAGTGGGCGGTATGGGCAGTGTCTGGTTGATTATATTAATAATTGGTGCTGCCGATTCCGTAGCCAGCGCAATGAAGATCCGTGGCATTAGGGGAAAATTGAACGCCATGTGGAACTCATCTTCGTTACCGAAGTAGGCTTTGGCATCCGTTGGCCACTGATTTGCCTCAGCAAGAAGAATAGTGCCCGGGAATTCGGTATCCACAAGTTTCCTCAATTCTTTGAAATAGGCGTGCGTTTCGGGGAGGTTCTCACACGAGGTACCTTCTCGCTCAAACAGATATGGGACAGCATCGCAGCGGAATCCGTCGAGCCCCATTCCCAGCCAGAATCTGACTACGTTCTTGATCTCCTCCCTGACTTCTGGGTTATCATAATTGAGATCCGGCTGGTGGCTGTAGAACCTGTGCCAGTAATACTGTTTTGTCTTTGGCTCCCATGCCCAGTTAGAGATCTCGGTATCCGAAAAGATCACTCTGACCCCACTATATTTAGTGTCGTCATCCGACCATACGAACCAGTCTCTTTTCGGATTGTCCCTTCCCTTCAGAGCTTCCCTGAACCATGAACTCTGATCGGAAACATGGTTCAGCACAAGATCTGCGATAACCCTGATATTCCTTGCATGGGCTTCCGTGATCAAGGTTTTGAAATCCTCAATGGTTCCATACTCAGGCAGGATGGAATAGTAGTCAGAGATGTCATATCCATCATCCTTCAGCGGAGATTTGTAAAAGGGAAGGAGCCATATTCCATTTATTCCCAGATCCTTGAGGTAGTCAAGCTTTTTGGTCATGCCTGCAAAATCCCCGATACCATCGCCGTTGGAATCATAGAAAGACTTGATGGGTACCTCGTAGAAGATCGCGTCCCTGTACCATAGTTTGCTATCATCAAGCGGCAATTTATATATTCCCCCTTAAGGCAAGTATGTGCGCCGGTCTTGTACCAGGTGTAAGCCTCACATAATTGGCCGATCCATGCCAGGTATATCTGGAGCCGTCAAGTAGGTCCTCAACAGTGTAACTTTCCCCCTCAGAAATTCCGAACAAACCGATTGGTACGTTCACAGTCGCCTCATGAGTTTCAAACGGATTAATATTCACTATTATTAGAAGGGAGTTGCCAGGGGAATATCTTGCATAAGCGATTATGTTGGGATTCCCTGCCTCGATAAAAATCAGGCCCGACCTCTCCTGCAGGCACCGGTTAATCTGTCTTATTGAGTTTAATTTTGAAATCAGGGGTTTTATGTTTCCAGGAGCATCCCAGTCTCTTATCTTTATCTCATATTTCTCCGAATTGAGATACTCTTCCCTGCCTTCTATGGCCTCGTTTTCACAGAGTTCAAAACCACTGTAGATACCCCAGAGAGGCGAGAGAGTCGCAGCCAGAATGGCCCTTATCATAAAAGCAGGAGCCCCGCCTTTCTGAAGAACAAAAGGGAGTATATCCGGCGTGTTTGTGAACAGCATTGGCCTGAAGAAGGGTTTAATGTCCTCTGAGTAAAGTTCCGTGAAATATTCCTCAATCTCCCTCTTATAATTTCTCCATGTAAAGTAGGTGTAGGATTCGCTGAAGCCTATCATGGAAAGATGATACATCACCTTAGGCCTGGTGAAAGCCTCAGAGAGGAATATGACATCAGGATATCTCCCCTTTATGGACGAAATAAGCCAGCTCCAGAAGTCAAACGGTTTTGTGTGTGGGTTATCCACCCTGAAGATCCTGATTCCCTTTTCTATCCAGAATATCACTATATTCCTCAATTCATTCCATAATGCATCGCGATCCTGGCAGTCAAAATTGATCGGATAGATGTCGAAATACTTCTTCGGAGGGTTCTCCGCGTATCTTATGGTGCCGTCAGGCCTGTGAAAGAACCATTCAGGGTGATCTTTCACATAAGGGTGATCTGGAGAGCACTGGTATGCAAGGTCCATTGCTAACATGATTCCATTGTCGGTGCAGGCCTGCATGAAACGTTCGAAGTCTTTCATGGTTCCCAGGGACCTTTCAATTGAATAATGCCCCCCGTCCGCATTGCCTATTGCCCATGGGCTTCCCGGATCATTCTTTCCAGCCTTCAGCGATCCGTTCTTGCCCCGCCTGTTAGTGATTCCGATGGGGTGTATCGGTGGCAGATATATCACGTCGAAACCCATCTTTTTGATGTCCGGTATCCTCAGGATGCAGTCAGCAAACGTTCCACTCTTCTTAGGGTTACTGCCCTGCGATCTTGGGAACATTTCGTACCATGATGCAAATTCTGCATATGGCGGATCTACGGTTATTCTGATCCAATCGCAGCTGACCTCATGATCCCTTATCTGGTGCTCGGAAACAATTTTCCTGATATTTTCATTTGATGCAAATTCTATGGCACGATCTACGGAATCAGATTTCAGGAGTTCAAGAAGTTTTGAAAGTTCTTTTTCATCCTCTCCATGGGTTCTTGCAATCGCCTCCTCAATGATCTGGATTCCGGATACCATGTCGGCAGAGACATCTTCTCCTGCATCTCTCCAGGCTCTGATCTTCTGAATCCAGTTGGCATATACATCTATCCAGGCAACAATCCTGTATTCAACAATCCCTGCCTGCTCCAGCGGTATAAATGCCGTGAAAACGTCATTCCCCAAACCGATCAACGGGACGGATTGCAGATCACCGGAACCGGAATTTCTATACTCAACGATTCCGGTAACCAGATCCGTACCGTGGGTATAAACGGAACATGAAATCCTTGCAGACGAGGAAACTACACCTTTTGAGCTGTACGAAATATTCTTGGGCGATGGCGTAACATTCTCAATTATTATTCTGTTCTCCATGATCTTTCTCCCGTTTAAAGAACACTGCAGCAAGCGGTGGAAGGGTTATTTCTATGGAATTCTCGAATCCATGCATTCTTGTCTGCACTGAGTTTACTTTTCCAAGATTTCCCACTCCGCTACCTCCATACAGGGTTGAATCAGAATTAAAAATTTCATCATACACGCCTTTTTTGGGCACACCAATGGAATAGTTGCGCCTGACGACCGGGGTGAGGTTGAACACGCATATCATCGGTTCATCATCAAGATCTGAGAATCGCATAAAAGAAAGTACGCTCTGTGCACTGTCGTTGAAGTCAATCCACCTGAATCCTCTGTAATCTGAATCGAGTCTGTGGAGTTCATCATGCTTCTTATAGATGGCATTGAGGTCTCTGACAAGCCCTCTGATCTTGGAATTCATATCTCTGTCAAGCAGATCCCACTGAAGACCCTCGCTCTCTTTCCATTCCCTGGTTACCGCAAATTCGTCGCCCATGAAAAGGAGCTTTTTACCAGGGCTTGAAAACATGAAGGAATACGCAGCACGAAGGTTGGCAAATTTCTGCCACTCATCCCCGGGCATCTTGTTGTACATAGACCCCTTAAGGTGTACAACCTCATCGTGAGAATACGGTAGAATGAACTTTTCGCTGAAAGCATACCATAGCGTAAACGTAAGGCGATCCTGATGGTATTTTCTGTAAATTGGATCCATTGAAAAATATTCCAGGGTGTCATGCATCCAGCCCATGTTCCATTTGAAATCAAAGCCAAGTCCACCGGTCTCCGTGGGAGAGGTGACCTTTGGCCAGGCTGTAGACTCTTCAGCCACAGTGATAACGCCCGAATAGTATTCATGAACTTTACTGTTGAGCGATCTAAGGAAATCAATAGCTTCCAGGTTTTCTCTTCCACCGTATTTGTTAGGAATCCATTCGCCCTCTTTTCTAGAGTAGTCAAGATAAAGCATGGAAGACACAGCATCTATCCTTATTCCGTCGACATGATATTTCTCAAGCCAGAATATGGCATTGGAGAGCAGAAAATTTCGCACTTCAAAACGTCCGTAATTGAATATCCTCGTTCCCCAGTCTGGATGGAGACCAAGTCTTGGATCCGCATGTTCATAAAGATGGGTACCGTCGAATTCAGCAAGCCCCTCCTGATCTCCCGGGAAATGGGCAGGAACCCAGTCCAGTATCACTCCTATGTTGTTGATGTGGCATTTGTTGACAAAATACATAAAATCAGAAGGTGTTCCATATCTAGAAGTGGGTGCATAGTAGTTGATGATCTGGTATCCCCAGGACAGGTCAAGAGGGTGCTCCATTATGGGCATAAGTTCGATATGCGTGAAGCCGAGATCGGAAACATATGGAACTATTCTGTCTGCCAGTTCCCTGAAGTTCATGAAGCTGTTGGGATCGTCTCCCCTCATCCATGAACCTGCATGCACTTCGTAGACTGATAACGGGTCCTTTTCGAGTTTTTCCAGTCCGCGCTTCATGATCCAGTTCCCGTCGCCCCATTCGTAAGAGAGATCAGAAACAATACAGGCATTCTTGGGCCTCTTTTCGACCTGAAATGCAAAAGGGTCGGTTTTTATTCTTATTCTTCCGTCTATTGAGGACTGTACTGCGAATTTGTAGAGTTCACCTGTATGCAATTCAGGAACGAAAATTTCCCAGATTCCAGAGGACTGAACGTTATCCATTACGGTGATCCCGGCACGCCATCTGTTGAAATCACCTATAACACTTACGGTTATTGCATTTGGTGCCCATACTCTGAAAACCACTCCTGGAACGTCTCTTCTAGTCTCCAGGTGAGCTCCGAGGGAGTAATAGCTCCTGATCAGGTCCCCCTCCTTGAACAGATAGATGTCAAAATCGGAAAGTGTGCTCCTGAATGAATAAGGATCGATATGGCTTATCAGGTTACCACTTTCATCCTTGAACGAGATCCTGTAATTTTCTTCAAGCAAACTGTCGTCAACGAATATTTCGTATATATCCGGCAAGTCAGTTTTGTTCATTCGCATTTTTGTGCCGTTAGACAGGTGGATATAGACCTCTCCAACAGCATCAGCCAGTGTCGATATTCTTGATTTACGACCATCAACTCGAAATCTTCCCAGAACGTCCGAGACTCTTTTGCCTGCAAACACCCTCCTCAAATCATTTTCATACAAGTAGCGGCATCCCCTCTGGCATTTAAACTAGGCTCAATAGTATTCGATATCTAAAAAGTTTAGCCATGAGGTTCTTCATTCTATAAAACTCCGACAGCAATTGTGTGACGAGCCTTTCATCATCATGATTAAGGCGAAAATTCGGAATGATTCACGTGGTTTTAAAATAGAGGCATAAAGAATTTTTTGTGAAGTACATATGAGTAGTTATCATTATATAAAGAGGACTGATCAGGTTTCGGTGACTTTCATTGGTAGCTAATCCTGAACTAGCCATAGCAGCTGCAATAGCCATTGCCGGCGGTCTGATCGGTACCGGTATGGCACAACAGGGAATTGGTGCAGCCGGTATGGGAATTATAGCAGAAAAACCTGAGAAATTTGGTCAGGTTCTGGTGTTCTTCGTTATTCCGGAAACCCTCTGGATCATAGGGTTTGTGCTGGGACTTATACTCCTGCTGGGCATACTGTAAGATATAGATGTCTCTAGATAGTATTCTTGCTGAGATTGAGGATAAAAAAAGAAAAAATCTTCAGTCTGCGCTCGAGGAATTTAATCATGCAAAGGAAATGAAGGAAAAAGCCTACAATACGGAACTTGAGAATCTGAAATCATCCTTTGAAAAAAAGAAAATGGAAGAGGCGGAAAGCATCCAGAGAAGCAGGCTGGACACCTCCACCCTTGAGGCACGGAGACTTCTTACGGACAGAAAGAATGAAATCGTTCAGGATATGCTGAACAACGCATCAGCGTATTTTACAGGAATCAGGAAAAGAGATATTTATCCAAAGCTGCTTCAAAAAATGGTACTGGATGTCGAGAAAACGTTTCCCAAAGGCGGCACTATAACTGTAAACGAGAAAGACATGGATTTAATAAACGGAATGTTGAAATCAAAGAACATAACAGTTGTGAAGGGTGATGTAGACGGCGGCATTGAAGCGGTATCCAGCGACGGTTCACTTGAAATAGATCTTTCTCTTTCGTATCTGTGGCAGAACATCAAGGAGAACATCGCACTGGCAATATCCGAGAAAATAGGTGAGTAGTTTATGAACGGTACCTATGCCGGCAGTTATGGAAGGGTAAAATCATCCACAACAGATTTTCTTTCAGACGAATTTATGAGATCCCTCATAGGCAGATCTCCTGACGAGACAATACAGGAACTACTGGAGACAAGCTACAAGGAGGACCTCGATGCACTTTCATCTGTCTATAGCGGAAATGCACTGCTTGAGAACGCTATTAACCGGCACATCCTAAAAAAAAATAAGCTTGCACTATTTGCTCCACCCCCGGGAGCAAAGGATTTTTTAAAAATATACCTTTCAAAATGGGATATTGAAAACATCAAGATTCTGATTTCATCAAAGGTGCTTGGGCACGAGGTCAGAGAGGATGAAAACTTCATTATAAGTTTCCGGGACATACCAATGGGTATTTTTGGAGGAAACATTACACAGGACGAATTCAGGGGACTAATCGGAATTTCGTCGATCGAGGGTATTGTTGAGGGCCTCTCCAGGTTTCCTGTAGGCGTTGAAATGCTGAAAAAACTTGATGAATACAGAAGAGTGGGGGATGCCACCGTTCTGTTCACCGCCATGGATACATACTACTATTCTTCGATCATGGAATCACTTAAATTTATTAACGGCGACGAGGAAATCATTAGGAATTACTTCCGTGAGACCATTGATTCCAGAAATTTCATGGTGATGTTGAAGGCAAAGGAAGTGGAACTTGACTTTCAGATAGTCAAGGAAGCTTTGAGCAATGGAGGCAATAATTCAGTTGAGAAACTTGAAGAACTTTACAGGAACAGCTCACTTCAGGAGATAATGCAGAATCTTATGGAACGTTTCTCCCTCGCTGGTATTTCTGGAAAGGATGCGATGACCGAAATTGAACTCAGAATCCGCGATCAGATTTACAACAAATACCACGTTTCACTGTCATCGTCAGCTATTTCGATCAATTCTATCTTTGACTTCATAATAAGGGCGGAAAGGGAGAGGAATGCGCTTAGATCCATAGTTATCGGAAACTCATACAGGTTACCGGAGAAAACAATAATGAGTCTTTCCGGTCTTCTAAAGTATGGTGAGTGAATAATGGAAAAAGCAAAATCAGTGGCAGTTCTCGGGGAAAGGGAAGTGGTACTGGGATTCAAACTGATAGGCATCTCGAACTGCTTTGAGATCAACGGGGAGAACGCCCAGGCTGAGATCAACAGGATCACAGCCAGAGGAGAATTCTCGCTGATAATAATATCAGAAAACATGATGAAGCACATAGAGTCCAAGGCTCTGGAAAGAATGATGGCATCCACCGATCCACTCATAATCTTCATTCCGATGCCTGGAGGAAAGGAAGAGGAATCTGTTTCAAAACTTGCAAAAAGAATATTGGGAGTAGACATAGGGAGCTGATATAATGGGAAAGATTGTAAGAATCTCTGGGCCAGTGGTTGGCGCGGAAGGAATTGAAGACGCTAGAATGTACGATGTTGTGCGCGTTGGAGAACTTGGACTGGTAGGAGAAATTATCCGGTTGAACGCGGGTATCGCAACAGTACAGGTTTATGAGGATACGAGCGGTCTGAGGCCGGGCGATAAGGTTGAGAACACACATATGCCGCTTTCAGTAGAGCTGGGCCCTGGCCTTCTTAAATCAATTTACGATGGAATACAGAGGCCGCTTGATGTGATAAGGGAGACAAGCGGTGATTTTATCAGGAGAGGGCTTACCGCTGCACCCCTGGACAGAGCTAAAAAATGGGCTTTCAGTGCGACTGCAAGAAAAAACGACAAGGTGGTTGCAGGCCAGATTATAGGGTTTGTTGATGAGACGAGCCTTATAAAACACAAGATTATGGTCCCTCTGGGAATAGATAGCGGGATAATAGAAAATCTCGAGTCCGGTGAATATACAGTAACAGACAGAATAGGATCAATAAAGACCGACAAGGGATCAATTGATCTGCACCTGATGCAGAACTGGCCGGTCAGAAACCCAAGACGGGTACTCAATAAGCTTCCGCCAAACGAACCGCTCATTACCGGGCAGAGGGTTATTGATACGTTCTTTCCCGTAGCCAAGGGTGGAACGGTCGCGGTTCCAGGGCCGTTCGGATCTGGAAAAACAGTGGTCCAGCATCAGCTGTCAAAGTGGGCAGACAGCGATATAGTAGTTTATGTGGGATGCGGTGAAAGAGGGAACGAAATGACAGAGATCCTGACAACGTTCCCGGAGCTTCAGGATCCGAAAAGTGGAAAGCCGCTTATGGAAAGAACTGTGCTTATCGCCAATACTTCCAACATGCCGGTGGCAGCAAGGGAAGCTTCGATATATACTGGAATAACAATTGCAGAATATTACAGGGATATGGGATACGACATTGCACTGATGGCTGACAGTACCTCAAGATGGGCAGAAGCGCTGAGGGAAATTTCAGGCAGGCTTGAGGAGATGCCAGGGGAAGAAGGTTATCCAGCGTATCTCGGTAGAAGACTCTCTGAGTTCTATGAACGTTCCGGCAATGCAAACGTCGTTTCCAATGAAACGCGCAGGGGATCAATCACAATAGTCGGTGCAGTTTCACCCCCCGGCGGTGATATTTCAGAGCCGGTCTCGCAGAACACCCTGAGAGTGACCAGAGTATTCTGGGCTCTTGATGCCTCGCTGGCTTCAAGAAGGCATTTTCCTTCAATTAACTGGCTCAACAGTTATTCACTATACAGGGAGGACCTTTCAAAGTGGTTTGATTCCAATGTCTCACCGGAGTGGAGCACAACATACTCGGATGCCATGGGAATCCTTCAGAAAGAGGCTGAACTTCAGGAAATTGTCCAGCTTGTTGGTTATGATGCTCTCCCAGAGAAAGAAAAAGCAGCGCTTGACGTTGCAAGAATAATCAGGGAAGACTTCCTTCAACAGAGCGCCTTCGACGATATTGACACGTACTGTTCAGTGAACAAGCAGTTTCTTATGCTTAAGGCGATCCTGAGTCTTGGGAAGAATCAGTCCAATATCATCGAAAGGGGAATAACCATGGATCAGCTCAGATCACTGAAAGTCAGGGAAATGATCTCCAGAATGAAGGAAGTGAAGGAGGATCAGGTGAACGATTATTACAATAATGTGGAATCGGAGATAGTCGCAGAAGTATCCTCGCTTTTAAAGGGTGGTAAACAATGATAGGTTTGAACTACAAATCAATATCACAGATAAGCGGCCCTCTTCTGTTTGTGGACAAGGTTCCAAATGCTGCATACAACGAGATTGTGGAGATAACCACTCCAGAAGGCGACATAAGATCCGGCCAGGTTCTGGAAACCAGAAACGGGCTTGCGATTGTACAGACATTTGGTCCTACAGCAGGACTGGACAGCGGTAAAACCAAGGTTCGATTCACGGGAAGTATAGCAAGCATTTCTGTATCTGATGAGATGCTCGGCCGGATATTCAACGGTCTAGGGAACCCCATTGACCATGGTCCGCCAATACTGAGCCGGGAAAGACATGAGATTGTGGGAGACGCCATAAACCCATATTCAAGAGAGGAACCTTCCGAGTTCATCCAGACGGGGATATCGACAATCGACGGAATGAACACCCTCGTAAGGGGACAGAAACTCCCCATTTTTTCAGGGTCGGGATTGCCGCACAACAGACTCGCCGCCCAGATTGCAAGACAGGCGAAGGTTCTTGGCAGCGGAGAAAATTTTGCAGTCATATTTGGGGCCATGGGGATCACGAGCGAGGAAGCAAACTACTTCATTAACGAGTTCAGAAGTACGGGTGCCATATCCAGATCTGTGCTGTTCTTGAATCTCTCATCTGATCCTTCCATGGAGAGAATCATCCTTCCAAGGGCAGCCCTGACAGCTGCAGAATTTCTCGCCTATGAGCGGAACATGCATATCCTTGTCATTCTTTCAGATATGACCAATTACTGTGAAGCACTGCGGGAAATATCATCTGCAAGGGAGGAGGTTCCTGGTAGAAGAGGTTACCCGGGATACATGTACACCGATCTCTCCACCATATACGAAAGAGCCGGAAAAATAAAGGGAAGGAATGGGTCGATAACACAGATACCTATCCTAACAATGCCGGGAGACGACATAACAAACCCAATTCCTGATCTGACCGGTTACATCACCGAGGGTCAGATCGTCATGAGCAGGGACCTGTTAAGAAGTGGAGTATATCCTCCGGTCAATGTGTTGCCCTCGCTGTCCAGATTGATGAATCAGGGAATAGGCAAGGGGAGGACAAGAGACGATCATCGCGGCGTGGCAGACCAGCTTTATTCAGCATACGCAAATGGAAAGGATCTCCGATCATTGAGCGCAATAGTGGGCGAGGAAGCTCTTGGCCCCAATGATAGAAAATATCTTCGATTTGCAGACGACTTCGAGAAAAATTATGTGAAACAGGGTTTCCATGAAGACAGAACGATCGAACAGACTCTTGATCTGGGGTGGGAACTACTTTCAAAGCTTCCAGTGGAAGACATGAAAAGGGTTAAGAGGGAACAGATACAGAAGTATGGTAAATGGAAGAAGGATGAATAATGCCTGGCAGGGATCTCAGACCTACAAGAATTGAACTGATTAATACGAACAAGAGGATCAAGCTCGCTTCCAGGGGACTGGATCTGTTGAAGATGAAGAGGTCGTCGCTGGTGATGGAATTCTTCAAGATAAGCAGAACAGTCAGCGGGATGAGGGAAAATCTAAGGGCACTTGTCACCGAAGCAGTAAGTTCCATACAGGTAGCAGAAATACTTAACGGCAGCCTTACCATTGAGAGAATAGCAAACATGTCAGCAGACGACGCGTCCAGTATAAAGACCCGGAACATCATGGGCGTGCGGATTCCGGAACTGAAAGTCGATTTTGGGCAATCACTGGTTTCATACATGTATCGCGCATCATCACTTCCAGTTCCCGTCAATGAAGCATTGAAGAAATTTCAGCAGGTGTTCAACATGCTCATAGAGGTCGCCGAGAAGGAAAGCTCTATGCGAAAGCTTCTCCATGAAATAGATAAGACCAAGAGGAGATCGAACGCCATAGAAAATGTGCTGATACCAGAGCTCAAGGACGAGGCCAAATACATAAGGATGAGGCTGGACGAGATGGAAAGGGACACATTTACTACCCTGAAAACTATAAAGAGGAAAATGGAGAACCAGAGGGTTGAGACATGAATCCCATGAACTATATCAACAAAAGATGGGCTGTTCAGGCCTACAAGATCAAGCCTGAAGCAATCCCTGTAATAAAGAAATTCAGGAGAATTATCTCAGCTACCTATGTACTGAATGCGGCAGCTGTTGCTGTGGTATTTTTCCTGATCATAAGCGGGTGGTTATGATGGATGATCTGGAGATCGTAAAAAAGATAAAGGAAGCAGAAGCCGCTGCAGCGACAGAAAATGCAAAACTGTCTGAAAAATTAAAAGCTGATCTCGAGGCTCTTGAAAAAACACTTTCCAGAAACCTGCAGGAACAGAAAGATCTGCTGGAAAAGGACTATGAGAAATTCATAGAAAACCAGATTTCAATTGCTCAGAAGAAAGCCGAAATGGTCATATCCGAGGCGAGGGAAAAGGCCGGAAAACTCAAACTGAACATGGACGTGAAAGATCTTTACAAAATGATCGACAGCGAACTGCTGAAATTGCTGGAGTGATCAATATGGTGCTGAAACCTGAAAAAATGTTGCGGATGCGCGTAATGAGCACACTCAACCGGAAGGATATCGTGCTCTCTGTGCTGCATGACTTCAACGCGATACAGATTGAACAGGTTTCAGGGGACATCAAGGGATCGCTCGGGCGGATTGAGGAAGAGGACTTCCAGAAATCAGTGACAAATGAACTGCAGAGGATCAAGGGACTTGAAAACTCGCTCCCAAGCGTTCCGGTTAATGGTAAAAAAGCTTTCGCATCAGTTTATGATACTCTCAAGGAAGCCGCGAAAATAACAATTGACAGTGATGTCAGGACACTTAAGCAGAAGCAGGAAGACCTTATGGCGGATATCAAAGACATCAGCATAAGATCGGAAACAGTTGAATTTCTCAGAGGATTGAACTATGATCTCAATATATTTACAGGGAAATCCACAAAGGCATATGTGATCCAGTCTGCATATCTGGCAGAACTCAGATCATCAATAAAATCCCAGATAAGCGACGCGCTGGTCATAGAGAGACCCGGAGCCCTTCTGGCAGTGATTCCGGACCGTGAAGAATCCAACCTGGCCAGGATATCTTCTGAAAGCGCATCTGTTATGAGAATAGTTCCGGAGGCCAGTGGTAAGCCGGAAGAATATCTTGCTTCCCTGGCAGAGATTAAAAAGGAAAGAGAGAAGGAACTGGAAGAAATTAACTCCGCCCTGAAGCAGATCTCGGAAAGACACTTTAGTGACATAGTTCAGATCAGGGAGCAGCTTGAGATAGAGGAAAGCAAGATTGAGGTCTATGAGAGAATGGGATCGACCTCTGAGGTATTTGTCCTGGAGGGCTGGGTTCCAAAATCCAGATATGAGACCATGATCAAGACGCTCAACAAGGTCACAACGGGCAGCATCATTATAAGTGAGGTTGAAACCAAGGATGAGCCTCCCACCATGTTCAATAACCCGAAGAAGATCAGAGTGTTTGAATTCTTCATCAGGTTTTATTCACTGCCGCAGGAGTCTGAGTACGATCCCACTCTCATCTTTGCCATTGTGTTTCCTCTCTTCTTCGGACTCATGCTGGGAGACTACGGATACGGGCTGGTAATACTGTTGTTCTCCATACTCATAATCAGGAAGCTTGACGGAAAGGCTAAATGGTTCAAGTTTCCCAAAAAACTGTCCAATTTTGTAATCGTGATATTAGGCAGGGGGCCCCTAAGAACTCTTGCGAAAGCACTCATACCATCCTCAATCATGGCCATAATATTCGGACTACTATTCGACGAATTTTTTGGATTCCAGCTATATCATCCGCAGCTGTTCAATGTTATAACATCCCTGTCAAAGCTGCTTCTTCTTTCCGGTTACATCGGTCTCTTCATGGTCTCACTGGGACTGATCATGGGGTTCATAACTGAATACTCCCGTGGGAACCGCAAGGGAGCATATGGAAAAATTGGCTGGCTCATGTTTGCCTGGGGAATAGCTGTGACCGGCCTTGATCTGATCTACCATAATTTTAACTCCACCGGAAACTATGTTGCCCTGGTTGTTGCGATTGCGGGCATTGGCATAATATTTGTATTTGAGGGAGTCCTTGGTGCAGTAGAGCTCCCTTCAATGATCAGCCACATATTGTCGTACACTAGGATTGTGGGCATACTCCTTGCTTCGGTGATACTGGCATACGTGGTCGATCTTATCTTCATGCAGGATGCTCACTCATTTCCCATGGTAATAGTTGGAGTTTTCATACTTATTCTCGGTCAGGTCTTCAACCTTGCCATTGCCATTTTCGAGCCCGGAATACAGGGTGCAAGGCTTATTTACGTGGAGTTCTTCTCTAAATTTTACCACGGGAACGGCAAAATGTTTCGTCCATTTGGAAAAAAGAGAGTTTACACAATAAAACAGATGGACATTGAAACTGTTGAAAAAGCTTGAACCGGGACGAACCTCAATTATTTTCCATGTAAAATTTACCAGAACAGAATGCACAGAAAATAAAATACGGAGTCCATGTCGGGTTCAAACGAGCAATAGGATAAAATAACAAGATTAAATCTTATACCATGGATTTACTGCTAATACTTGCATTTCTGGTCGTTGCGGTCGGGTTTTTCTTCTTCGGCGCTTGGTTTGGAAGGTTCTTCACTCGGTATCCATTCGGCCAGCAATCTGTTACTGGAAAGGAAGGCATGATAAGCAAGGTCGCGACTGTGGAACAGAAAGTATCAGATCATTATCAGGTGAGAATCGACTCACAGATCTGGAGAGCCTACTGCAATGATCCTCTAAACATAGGGGAGAAGGTTGTGGTCACGGACATTAACGGGAACAAGCTAACAGTCGAGAAGCTGCAAAAATGATTCACCCGTTATAAAAAATCACAAGCAGGCGATAAAATATTACTTTACGCATCTTTATAAATCATTTTGTGATTATATTTCGTGATGAATAGAATTATTGTGATCGGTTCAACCGGACTGATAGGCAGATCACTGGTCAGGTTTCTCTTCTCTGGAGGGAATGAAGTGGTATCAGTCTCAAGAGAACCGGAGAAAGCCCGCAGAATGTTTCCCGGCCTCGTATCATACGAGAAACTTCCACCTGATCCAGAAGAAATAAGAAAGATAACTGAGGGATCAAAGGCAGTCATTAATATGTCAGGTTCCTCCGCATTCGAGAAATATCCGGACTATGACAGGATAGTCAGGGAAAGCAGGGTGGGGTTGACAGAGATCATATCTGCAGGGATTGCGATGTGCGAAAAGAAACCTGAAGTATTCGTAAACTCAAGCGCAAGCGGGTACTATGGACCCGGCGGTCCAGGGGATATATTCACCGAGGAATCACCAGGAGGGAATGACTACTGGGGAAAACTTGTGAAAGAGTGGGAATCTGCGACAAGGAAGGCAGAGAATGCTGGCGTGAGAACAGTAAAGATCAGGACCAGCGTGGTTCTCTCGGGCGACGGCGGCGCACTTTCACAGCTCGTTCCAGTGTTCAGGAAGCACCTTGGAGGATACATAAAGCCGGGTGACCAGTTCTTCTCATGGATTCACATAGATGATGAGATCGGCCTCATCGACTTCTCTATGCGGAATCCGGGCATATCAGGGGCAATAAACGCAACTTCTCCCGGATACGTCACGTCAAGGGAATTCTTCAGTGCAATAGGCAAAGTTATGGGCAGGAAAGCTTCCATAGGAATCCCTGAGTTCATATTGAAGGCACGGGTGGGGAAAGCCTTCGGACTGCTTGCCGCTGGCGGCAAAATAGTTCCAGAAAAGGCGCTGAAGAATGGCTACCAGTTCAAGTACACCGACGTTGAAAAGGCTCTATCCGACATCATTCCAAGGATGAATGCTTAAGATGGCGAACTCCTGCAGGAAAATACAGGCAGTAGTGATCAGAAAAAGAGACGGGAAGGAAGTTCTTCTGGTGCACTATACCCCACCCAAATCATACTGGGAAACCATAACAGGAAACGTCAACAGGAACGAATCTATTGAAGAAGGTCTGAAACGGGAACTCATGGAAGAAATCTCCCTTGGCGGTGCACAACTGATCAAAACCTCTTACCTTTCATCTTTTGAATATGAAAAGAACGAAAACCACTACAAGGAGGACATATTTATGATCGAGGTATCCTCTAACTTTATCCCTGATATAGGCCATAATCCAGATGGAGAGCATAATGCATATGGATGGTTTTCATCAGGGGAAGCACTGAAACTCGTTCCCTGGCAAGAAATGAGGGATTCCATAGTTAAGGCTCTCAGCAGCGATTAGATCATTCAGGTTCCTGATCCAGAGGAAATCTTATGAAATTCATCAGCACCTCAGTCTTCCTGAATACATCGGCTCTGAAAATCACCGGTCTGTTGGAGGAAAGCCGCATTCTCCAACCATGATTTGTTTTAAGGGTGTGCAGACTTCTTCTAAGCATGTACTTAATCATTTCACTATCCTCCTCTTTTCCGTACACAGTCACGTTAACCACGAAAGAATAGCCCAGTCCTTTCAGAAGTTTACCGCTCCCCGATCTCAAAACGACCTCATATGCCAGGGATATCGATCCGGCGATCTTTGGTGCAGAAACGATTCTTGAGACAAATTCTGGATCAAAAAAGTCCTTGGTTTTTCTGTTTCCACGCGCATTTATCAATGTGAATTCGTCACTCCCAGGGCCAATATCTGGTTCAATCCTTTCAACATAACATGGGTATAGAGAAATGAAGAAGGAGGACATACGCTTGAGCGATGCGTCGCTATTGCTGCCAACATAATATTCGATCGAGTCAGGAGTGGAAACCGCCAGGAACCTGTTCTCCTCTCCGGGAAGCGGGGCAAGAAAATATGAGAATCTCCTGTAAATTGTGAGATCAGTTCTCTGATCCGGTTCAAAGAAGACCACGCGCCTCCATTTGATCGTCTCCATTTTTCGTCATATCAATGGTTAATAACTTTATTTCGCATACTTGATAATGGGATCTCGGGAGGATTTTGAAGAAGAGCTGGGAGATTATCTGAAGCTCAAATCAATCAGTGCATATGATGTGACCGTGGATGGG
Organism: Thermoplasmata archaeon; assembly: GCA_049965715.1. Classification (GTDB taxonomy): domain Archaea; phylum Thermoplasmatota; class Thermoplasmata; order Thermoplasmatales; family Thermoplasmataceae; genus JAKAFX01. The sequence continues at coordinate 16,524 of JBMFWA010000012.1, read as the reverse complement.
GATCTTCTTGCGTACACAGTGAAGAATGCGTTCAAAGACAGGAAAGATTCTGGATTCGATCTCAAGATTGTCGATCTGAACAGGAACGAGATCATCAGAAATGAACATTTTCCAAAGGCCACCGTAACTCGACTCTCATTCAATGAGGAGGGAAAGAAACTCGCGCTCCTCTTCAGTTCCGGGAAGAAGAGTTATATCTACACCTATTTCGCAAATTCAAATATCCCGGAGAAGACGTTGTTCGTTGATCTGGTTTCGGATCTCCGGTGGCATGGGTCAGATATGATCATTTCAATGCAGGACCCCATGGACGATGCAGAGAAGGCAAAACTTGAGGATGGTTATGATGAGGCAAGGATAGAAGAAAACCCGCGGTACTATTCAATATGGAAATATTCTCCAGGTAACGGCCTTGCAAGAATATCAACCGGTGTTCAAGTCTGGGAATTTGATGCCTGCAAAGACCTTGTGGCCGCAGTGGTATCTGACACACCGGATGAAAACTCATGGTATTCCAACCATATGGAGATATTCGACGTGAAGGAGGGAACAAAACGTACAATATTCCATGACACGGAGATACAGGTATCTGGTCCCAAATTTGACTCGGAATGTAAACATCTTGCTTTCATTTCAGGAATTTGGAGCGACAGGGGCGTCATTGGCGGTGATCTCGTTATGTATGATCTCAATTCAGGCAAACTGAATGCCTTCGCTGAAAGCAAAGACCGATCATTCTCTTCCGTTTCAAGGCTGGGATCCGATTTTTATGCGACGGCCAGAGAAGAAGATCTCTCGCAGATATTTAAAATCGAGAACGGAACTCTGAGGCTGGTATGGGAACGTGCAGGCAGTCTCCTTCCAGGCTACTGTCCCGTGGTCTGTCCCTCGCATAAGGGAATCTTTGCGGCGTTCAGCTCATGGGAAAATCCATACGAGATCTATGTTCTTGGAAGAGAAAAAGATCCGATCCGTGTTACTTCTGAAAATGCAGGAGCAAAGAAGAAGACATTCAACGGAAAGGGGAGGAAAATTAACTGGAAATCAGCAGACGGCACTCTGATCTATGGTTACCTGATGCAGAATAACCCCAAGGACCCGCTAATTGTGGAGGTGCATGGCGGACCGACCGCATGTTATTTCCAGCAATTTTCAAGCTATTCGTCCGTCTTCCTCAGTGCAGGATTCAGCGTATTTGCACCAAACTACAGGGGCAGCACTGGCAGGGGGAGGGAGTACGCGGAACTTAATCATGGCGATATGGGTGGTTCAGACTTCCAGGACATAATGGACGGCATCAGATACCTGAAAGATAGTGGAATTATAGAAACCGACGCAATCTATATCACAGGTGGATCCTACGGGGGATTTATGACAGCCTGGGCAATGACCCAGAGCAATATCTTCAAAGCAGGATCGGCGCTTTTTGGCATCGCAGACTGGATCAGCTTCCATGGCACTTCCAATATTCCGTCCTGGGATGCCAAGTACTACCAGGAGGAACCGTATGCCTATAACCGGTACCTGAAATTTTCTCCACTGCGCTATGTTGATCAGGTTTCAGCACCTGTTCTCCTCATACATGGGAGGGATGATCCAGAAGTTCCTATTGGTCAGTTTTTGCAGTTTTACAGGGCCCTGAAGGACAGAGGAAAGAAAGTGAGGATGATCTCTTTCCCCCGTGAGGGTCACGGAATACTGGAAAGAAAGCACAAGGAAACGGAGATAAGGGAAACGGTCGGGCATTTCACATCCAAATCATGAAAGCCTTTCCATCTCTCCAGTGATGGAGGAGGAGATTGAAGCCTCCACGATTCTGACCACTTCATGTCCATCTCTGCCCCTTGCTATTCTGCTTTTCCCGCCGGATACCAGTCGAACGAAATCACTGACCTCCTCCACATAGGGGCTGCCTCCCCTGAAACTTTTTATCAATTTTCCGGATTCAACAACTTTTCCTCTGATCTCAGTACCGAATATTCCCTGACATTCAAGCGTGGAATCCTCTCCAAATATGTATAGGCTGTTGTCCGGAACAAGGATTTTTCTTGAAGAGAGAACGCTTGCGATTCTTCCCCCGTAGTTGAGTACAATATGAGAGGTTGAATCTATAATCTCCCTTTCCGGCAATCGTGTTGCGTGCACGGTGTCCGGGTAGGATGACAGAATATAGTTCATTGAATCTATGACATGCACGCCGGTTCCCATAACTGATCCTCCACCAACCATCTCCGGAGTTTCCCACCAGATTCTATCCGGATCCGAAGAACGCGATGAATAGGACGAGGACCATCCTCCCGAAACGAAGGTTATGTCTCCAAGTTTTCCAGATTTCAGCATCTCCTTTGCAAGGTCCAAAGCAGGATGAAACCTCATGTGGAATCCGATCCCCAGCTTCAGTCCGTTTCTCTCAGCCAGATCACAAAGTTCCTGCGAGTCTCTGCTGTTAAGGGTCATGGGTTTCTCCAGAAGGACGTTTTTTCCTGCTTCCAGTGATCGCTTTGCATGGTCAAAATGCAGGGAATTTGGTGATGCAATGTACACGGAATCGATATCGGAACGAAGGAGATCGCCGAGATCCTGGTAGTATTTTGAGTTGTAGGTATCCGCAATTCTCTTTCCCTTTTCGCTGCTCCTTGAAAACACAGATTTTATTCTGTTTCCACTTTTGCTGATCGCAGGCAGCACCCTGTTTATGGAATGATTCCCCAGCCCGATGACACCAAAATCCATGACTACTGGATCAATAACGGGGTTTTAACCTTGTCCAGTATGATATCAAACAATTGTGTCAAAAGTTCAAAATACGGGTTTATAAATACCCCATCAATGGCAGCACAGGATAAACCACTCCCCGACTATGATGATATACTCGATGCAGAAAGAATTCTGGACGGGCTTATAAACGTCACACCAGTGGATCTATCAAAGGGCTTCAGTGAACAGTTTGGCTGCAGGGTATATTTCAAGCTGGAAAATATGCAGAAGACAGGATCTTTCAAGGCCAGGGGAGCAATTGTCAAGTTGAGTCATCTTACAGAGGACGAAAAAAATCATGGCGTCATAACCGCGAGTGCCGGTAACCATGCACAGGGTGTCGCCTATGCTGCAAAGATGATAAACGTGAAGGCAAAAATAATAATGCCGGAATACACGACCCCTGCGAAGATAAACGCAGTAGAGGGGTACGGAGCAGAGATTATACTTCACGGGAAGGACTATAACGAGGCCAGGGAGTACTGTCTTGATCTTGTAAGAAAGGAGAATATGACATTTATTGACGGCTTCAATGACAGATGGATCATCGCAGGGCAGGGAACCATAGGGAAGGAAATTATGAATCAGGTGCCTGATGCTGACATCATCATTGTGCCAGTTGGAGGCGGCGGCCTGATATCCGGCATAGCAATAGCTGCCAAGAAAATCAAGCCAACTGTAAAGATAATAGGGGTTCAATCGGAGAAGGTGGACTCCATGAGGAAATCACTGGAAGAAGGGAAGATTGTATCAAGCGTCAGTGGAGATACCATAGCAGACGGGATAGCAATAAGATTTCCGGGTGACATGACATTCGAGATCGTGAAAAAATATGTCGATCAGATCGTAACAGTAAGCGATGAATCGATTGCAACATCTCTGTTCAAGATGCTGGAAAGAAACAAGACCGTTGTGGAGCCGGCAGGGGCAAGCGGCCTTGCCGCACTGATGGAAAACAAGATCGATGTGAAGGGAAAAAACGTTGTCATTGTTCTGTCAGGAGGCAACATAAATCTTCTCCTGCTGTCAAAGATAATTTTCAAGTCCATGCACAGGGAATGGGACCTGGTCAGGATAGATTTCAAGATACCTGACAGGCCCGGAACACTCTATCGCATCGCCTCGGTGATATCTGAAGCCGGGGGAAACATCTATCATGCGGAGGTTGACAACCTGAATGAGGATACCCCTGTGGGTTACCAGTCTGTAACCTTCACCGTGAATGTGAGGGGGAAGGAACATGCGGACAGGTTAACAGAGAAGCTAAAGACACTTGGGTATAGATTCACGGTCCTGAAGTCAAATTGAACTCACCTGATCTGAAAGCCCTCATACAAAACCCAGGGTATATTTCTGACAGAAAGGTCATCGACGACTGCTCTTGGGACACCTGACCTGCAGAAATCCACCACTCGATTGACGGCTTTCCTGTTTCCGTAAAATTCTCCCTCGACCGATCCGTCCGGAAGGTTTCGTATCCATCCTCTGACATTAAGCGCAAGGCAGTAATCTCTCACTGTCCTCCTGAAATTTACGCCCTGTACAGTACCGAAGACCAGTACATGGACGCCATACCGGTCATTCTCATCGTCCATGCCTAGTGGATGTGTTTTTCTTTGAAAAACTTCACGCAGGATAATGCATTCTCTATCCTTTGAACGATGACACACACCGAAGGAGATTAAGAAGGCAATACAGATCGAATCAATCATGATAAATAATCATACAATATTCTTCACCCATGCAGAATGTGATTCTCATCCATGGAGGAGTGGGTTCAGACAAATCGCTTAGTCCTGATCTTGACAAAATCTGCTCTGGAATAAACCTCAGGGGAAGCCCCCTGGAAGCCGTTGTGGAAGCCGTAGCAGCAATGGAGGATGACAGGAGATTCAATGCTGGAACAGGATCCTATCCCAGAATCGACGGAAGTATCCAGATGGATGCAGGGGTCATGTACCAGGGAAATTTTGGATCAGTGATAGGGCTGGAACGGACAAGAAACCCAATAAAGGTGGCACTTTCCGTGATGCAGGACAGCCCGCATAACGTCCTTTCAGGCGATGGCGCAATTGCATTCGCCAGATCCAAGGGATTTGAGGATTACGATCCAGGCACTCCAGAAACCAGAGCGAAGTGGGAAAAAATGATGGATCAGCTCAGATCAGGAGCGCTGGAAGATAATCCTAAAACTATGCAATTTATCAGGAAGGTAAATATCAACAGTATTCTCAAATATGATACGGTGGGCGCAGTTGCAAGGGTCAATGGAAAATTTGCAGCAGCAGTTTCCACTGGAGGATCATGGCCGATGCTTCGTGGTCGTGTCGGCGATGTCCCAATAATCGGATCGGGATTTTACGCCGGTGAAAATGGGGCAGTTGTTGCCACGGGAATTGGGGAGGAGATTATGAAGAGAGTACTCTGCTTCAGGGTGTACAACCGTATCGGAACCGAGCCACTGCAGCAGATACTCAAGGAAGAGATCGATTATTTTGGTGACGTGTCAGTAGGGCTGATCGCAGTAACAGAGGACGAGTACGGAAGCTATGCCAACAAGCAGATGGCTACCGGAATTCTAAAATCTGAAATAAATATATAGTGGATAACAGTATGTGTGGAAACAATGGAATTTGAGAAATTCAAATCTATGCAATTCCCCAGGGATGTGATGGTGGGGCATGGTGTTATAGCCAGCCTTCCCGAGATTACGAAATCATACCTGAAACGGGGAAGCGTCCTTATCATAACTGGCAACAAGACATATGATCTTGCCGGCGGAGAGGCGGAAGATCTGATCATGAAATCCGGACTCGAGGTTCACGTTATCAGGACCGATCAGGCAAACAATTCAAACATCCAAAAAATAGAGGAAGAATCTGTCGATCTCAAGCCGGGAATACTTATCGGCGTTGGCGGGGGTTCCAAAATCGACATCACCAAGAAGGTAGCGTACGATCTGAAGATTCCATATGTCAGCGTTCCCACTTCACCAAGCCATGATGGAATAGCGTCACCGCGCGCCTCAATAAAGGAAAGGGGAGTCTTTGTTTCAGAACAGGCGGTAATGCCCGTCGCAATAATCGCGGATACTGCGATCATGGTGAAGGCACCATACCGCTATCTTGCTGCAGGCGCAGCAGACGTAATTTCAAATGTCACTGCATTACTGGACTGGAAACTGGCACACCGCGTAAAGGGAGAAGAATACAGTTCAACTGCTGCTGCTCTTTCAGAATATTCCTCCAGAGAACTTATAGAAAAAGCTCACATGATAATGTCAGGCGTCGAGGAATCAGTGTGGCTTGTAACCAAGCAGATACTTGCCTCGGGTACGGCAATGGCAATAGCCTCCTCATCAAGGCCCGCAAGTGGAAGTGAGCATCTCTTTGCACACGCACTTGAAAAACTTGGAGTGGGCAACGCAATCCATGGCGAGCAGGTTGCAATAGGTTCCGTGGTATGCATGTATCTTCATGGCGGTGACTGGGAAAAACTGGCCTCCGTATACAGGAAAATTAATCTGCCAATAAGGGCTAGAGATTACGGTATCAGGGATGAGGATGCTATTAAGGCTCTGTCCACTGCGCACAAAATCAGACCCGAGAGGTTTACCATACTGGGAGACAGTGATTTAAGTTATAATGCTGCGGAGCGTGCTCTGCAGATTACCGGAATTATTGGATGATTTTATGAAGAAAATATCGTTGATTGGATTGGACCTTGCCAGGGAGGGTCTTGAATTTACATTTACGTCCCCTCTGCAAATATGTTCAGAATGCAGGGTGAGAAATGTCTGTTTCAGCCTTGAGCCTGGCAGGACGTATAAGATAACCAAGGTAAGAGAGAAGGAGCACCCATGCATAGTGTTTCGGGGCGACAAGGTAAGAACTATTGAGGTGGAGGAAGCTGATGAGGTCATGAACCTGAAGTACGGTCTCAGCCTTCAGGAAGGATCCACTGTCACTGCAAAGTCAATTAATTGTGATTATCTCACATGTCCTAACATTGAGGGTTGTAATGTCCTGAACGGGAAGGAAGGCAGAAAGGCAACCATCACCTCAATCGGTGAAAAACTTGACTGTCCGAAAGGCTATGACATGAGAAAAGTGTCGGTTTCCTTTAAGTAAGAAAATCATCATGAGCAGAGTAAAGATCGGACTGGTGGGAAAACCGAACGTTGGTAAATCAACGCTTTTTTCGGCAATAACCGCCAATGCCGCTGAGATCGGGAATTATCCTTTTACCACTCTTAAGCCCAATGCGGGCGTGGGAACGATAACCACCAAATGCCCTGAAGTTGAGATCGGTAAGAAGTGCAACCCCAGGGAAGGATCCTGCGAAGAAGGAATCAGGAAGGTTCCAATCGAAGTTATTGATGTACCAGGGCTTATCGAGGGTGCAAGCTCCGGCAAAGGCATGGGAAATGAGTTTCTGGAGAACGTGAAGGATGCTGATGCGATTCTGCTTGTGTTTGATGCATCTGGAAGAACGGCGATGGACGGAACTGTATCCGAGACACTCATAGATCCTGCCAGGGAAATAGAAATGGTCAGATCTGAACTTTACAGGTGGCTTTCATCAAGGCTTTCCAGGGACTGGGACAGATTTGCAAAAAAGGAAGATTCCACTGGAGAAAAGGCAATAAGAGGACTCCTCAAGAAAACTTCATCGCTGGGCATCGGAGAAAAGAGTTTAGCAACGGTTCTGAACAGCGGAGTGTTTCCTGCGAAACTGAGCCTGTGGGGAGAAAGTGATTTTGATGACTTCGCGAGAAAGGTCTTTGAGATTGTGAAACCAATAGTTCTGGTTGGCAACAAGGTGGACTCGGCATCCGAGGAGACGATATCAAAACTCAGATCGACCTATCCCGAGGTCATGTTCACATCAGGAGGGCAGGAGCTTGCAATTTCCAAGGCCATAGAGAACGGGATACTTGAGGGAAGATCGCTTCCATTCAAGATATCCAGCAGGGCAAGTGAGGCTCAGAGAAAAGCCCTTGCAAAGGTTGAGGAAGTAATGAGCCGGGAATACTACTCATCCCCGCAACAAATACTGACAAAAGTGGTTCTTTCAAAACTTGATCTCATCTTCGTTTACCCTGTTTACGACGAATCCCACTGGACAGACAAGGAGGGTAACGTGCTTCCAGATTGTTTCCTTGTTCCAAGGGGAATAACTGCTATAGATCTCGCCTTCAAGGTTCACACTGAGATTGGCAATGGATTCATAAAGGCCATAGACTGCAGGAAGAAGAGAATCATCGGCAGGGATCATGAACTTCAGGACTCTGATGTGATAAGCATAGTCTCAAAATCCTAAACATAAGATTCAAAAGAATACCGGATTAGCATATTCCTCTAAAGTTTTTCATCAGATCATGCAGCAGTGGAAGCATTCCGGTTTCAGATTGTAGAAGTAAGATCAAGGATAAAGAATTATTATCTGTTTTTTTATGCACATGCATGATTCCCGGCAGGATTAATTCAAGAGAGGTCAAGCGTATGATGGCCCAGATGGGCATCAAGACCACCGATCTCACGGATGTCAAGAAGATAATAATGGAAGGGACGCTCAAGGATTATCTCATAACCGAACCAAGCGTCACCATTATAGAGGCTAAAGGGGAGAAATACTTTCAGATATCGGGAAACATGAAAGAGGTGCCGAAAGGTTCTGTTAGCGCAGTCACAACGCAACCTGCGGTGAACGAAGAGGACCTCAAACTCGTTATCGATCAGACAGGAGCTACAAGAGAAAAGGCTATTGAAGCTCTTAAGAAAGCCAATGGCGAACCTGCACAGGCAATTATAGATCTGCTAGGAAAATGAATTATATAGACCAGCTCCTGCTGGAAAACAGACCAACTTCAGATGACGATAAAAAATATCTTTCAATTGTGGAACCCATCCTTGAAAAGATTAGGGAATTTTGCCAATCGAAAAGCATCGACGCTGATCCTGTAGTGGTCGGGTCCTATGCAAAGGGAACCAATCTGAAAAACGGGGACGTCGACATATTCATAAGATTTGACAGGAAGTATAAGACTCAGTATATGGAAAAGATGGGCCTTGAAATCGGGCGCTCCCTTTTCAAGGAACCTGTTGAAAAATATGCAGAGCATCCATACATAATGGGGAACGTGGAGGGCGTAAAGATCGATATTGTTCCATGCTATAGAATTAAACCTGGCGAAAAAAAGATATCCTCAGTGGATCGGACCCCACTTCACTCAGAATATGTCAAGGAGAACCTGACCGAGGATGGAAAGGACGAGGTCAGGAAGCTGAAACTCTTCTTCAAGGCCCTGAATATTTATGGATCACAGGTAACCGTTTCAGGATTTTCCGGGTACATCTGTGAACTCCTGATAATACAGATGGGAAGCTTTGAATCAGTCTGCAGTTACTTTTCAGGACTTCAGGGAAGAATGATTCTTCCACCCGGTAGCAAATATACAGATAAGTTCACCTCTCCGGCTGTATTCATCGATCCATGCGACAGCGACAGGAATGCTGCGGCAGCGGTGAGCCTGCAGTCTCTGTCAACCGCAAAGCTTGGAAGCAGGATTTTCCTGAAAATGGGCCAGGAATACATATTCGAGAATAGGGAAGGAAAGTTCCTGAATGTAGAGGAGAGGAACACTGCCATAAGGGTATTCAGCATTCCCAAACCGGATCTTATCGACGACATTCTTTATCCGCAGGTTGTGAAGTTCAGGGATGTTATAATCGGAATACTGAATCAGGGTGGTTTCCAGCCCACATCATCGTACATTGACACTGAAAGAAATATAAGCGTACTGGTTGAGTGCGATCATGCAATCGTGCCAAATATGGTCATTCACCAGGGCCCAAGCGTTGATTTCGAAAATGCGCTGGATTTCATGAAAAAATGGACCGGGATCGAGAGATTCAGCGGTCCGTATATCGTCGGAGATCGGTTGTATGTCGGTGTGAAGCGTGAATGCGTGACAATTGAATCCTGTGTGCGCAAAAATATAGAAACGTTTGATATAGGAAAGAATCTCAATAAATACAAGGATGAACTTGAAATCACTGATCCTTTGAAAGCGCCAGCAAATTCGGCAATCCTTAAAAAGTACGCCAGCCGCTATTTCCCGAAATAGTTATCCGCCGGAGAAGACTTCAAGAAAAACAAGATCGTCACTCTCTGAGACCTCGCTATCCGATGTGCATGGCATACCATTCTTAACAGATACAAATTTTTCTGTTTTAAGGCCAAGCGTAGAGGCTATCTCTCCCACAGTCTTGCCCGTTGAAGTCTTAATTTCGGTCCCGTTCCTTCCTATTATTTTGATCATGGCTTTTCAGTTCCTACAGCCCCGGGCAGATTTGAACTGCCGTCGACGGATCCAAAGTCCGATATGCTTGGCCACTACACCACGGGGCTATTTATTCACGATAATAATAAGTTCAGTAATAAACCGTTCGGCTCAACAAGAAATAACGAATCCGATCAGATCTCAAGGTAATAGACCCGTGAACCATCGGATTGGGAAGCACAGCTCAGGGAACTGTATCGAATTCCATTCCCTTCAAGATGCTTCCGAACTGTTGCAGTGGCAATCTCAGGAGTGTTGTTTTCCTGGCTAAGATGGGTCAGAACTATGTCGCTGTCAGCCTTGCAAACTTTCCCGATTAGTTCAGCAGACTGTTCGTTAGACAAATGACCATGATTGCTGGATATCCTCTTCTTCAGAACCTGCGGATAACTACCCTCCATGAGCATTCCAAGATCATGGTTTGCCTCAACTGCAAGCAGATCTGATCCACTCATCTTCGTAATGAGATTCTCATCAGGGTATCCAAGATCGGAGACTATGCTGATCTTGGCATTCCCGTTTTCAACAATGTAAGCAACAGGATCAACAGCATCATGTGAAACACTCACTGCAGACACCCTGAAATTACCTAGGACGAGCTCGTTCTTGATTGTGTAACTTTCTATTCCAATGGCCATGGCAGTCCTGTTTCTTGTATAGAGGTCAACACTGAGGTTCTTCTTCAGTATACCAAGCCCAGAGGCATGATCGCTGTGTTCATGAGTTATGAACACAGAAACGGCATCCATGGGCGCTCCCAGTTCCAGAACTGGATTTCTGAACCTCCTGAGGGATATTCCAAAATCGAAAACAAGCAGATTCTCGTCATCCCAGACTATACTGCAGTTTCCTTTGCTCCCGCTGGAAATAGACTTATAACCAATTCTGGACAATATGCAGTAATCACTACACTATATTATGAGATTTTCCAATATCAGATGAAATTCCTAATTATTCAAATATGAAGAAGGTTGCAGCGAGAAAATATGACAAAAAATGGTAATTTAAAAATTTAAAATTTTGGAAAAAAATGGTTTTAGTGCCTTTTTCTCCTTATTCCCAGCACTGCTCCCACCGCAACAATGACTATGACCGCGCCAACGATCACAAGATCTGTGGTTGATCCAAGAATCGGGCCAAGCGGCGAAGTTGAGTTGGTCTGCGCAGAGGTGATTTCAATGGTGTGGTTGGAAAAGTGCGGGACATGCACTATGACAACAAAGCCTCCGGCCACATTGATTGTGGAATAAGTCGCTGTTACGGTGTTTGTAGAGTTGATAACAAGATTCACAGACTCTGAATTTATTGTTGTGGAATCAAACTTCACAACGATCTTGCTGGAATTGCTGATCACACTGTTGGGAATGAAGATAGCTACCGAGGTTCCGGTGTGAGTCTCTGAGGATACTGCAAGGTTGACACTACCCTGAGCCGCAGCCTTCAGGCTCAGATTCACGGATGCGTTGTAATTCACGTTCTGAGAATTTATAACTCCGTTCTGAGAGGTGATCACTGCCTGAGTTGCCACTCTACCATTTATAATTCCGTGTGCCATGGCATCCAGATCACTGTTCCTGGAACCCTGAAGCCCAGGTGGAGCAACAAAAGCTATGTGGGTCAGGTTATCCGTGGATACAGACAAAACGGTCCCGTTCACGCTAAGTTTGCCCTCGCTGATCAGCAGGAATCCCCTGAATCCGTTTCCGGACAGGTATTCGCCCCGGGTTCCGGCATTGACGTTTCCAGAAATTCCGCCAGCCTGGACAGCAAACCCAGTGTAGTCTGTGACTAGATCAGATCCCGCGATGTTTGAGGAAATACCTCTGGGAGCGAACGGAGTTGCAGATATTCCTGAGGCCAGGGTGAAATTTATTGTGCCATTGCTGACGAAGAAATTAGACTCCAGGGCCGGGTTGTCATGTACTGTCATAAGTGTTGTATTGTTCAGGTATGCAAACAGGGAACCGATCAGGACAGGTGAATCGGTGGCAATCACAGGTGCCCTTCCACTCTCAAGAAGGCTGCCGTTTCCACCGACTTCGATCTGGGTGAACACGGTCTGCCTGTCAATTGCGCTGTTAAAGTTTGTAATGACACCTGTGGATTGGTTGAAGGTGAAATTCAGAAAATCACCCGATACAAGCCCTGTCGTTGTATTATAGGCGAATGCCCTGTCATTGTGCAGCCTTTCCATAAGATAACCTCTCAGGGAAAGATTTGTCATAATTCCTAAGATGATATGGCCAGACTGGGATGTGTAGTTGAGGTATAGCCCGTTTGAAGAAAGATTAGCACCGGCGGTTCCAAAAATTATAACCGGCATCCCTTCAATGTCCATACCATAAACTCTGGCAGATCCCATGCTCATGCCCATTGTTGTCGAAAACCCGCCCATTCCAAAGTAAAAACTGCTGTTAATACCAAACTTCAAAGGTTGCGCCTTGTGATCAAGAGTGATGTTCACATAGCTGGGCGTTATGCTCACACCACCTGCATAGAGAAGAAACAGATTCGCATCTCTGGTCTGAATCACGCTGGCGTTCTGCAGTGTAACGGAACTGGATATTCCATTCCCGCCTGGCGGTGTCAACGGTTGTGCTTCAACTTTTATCATGCTGGCTATGCTTGCGTTCAGGCTGGTGCTGTTGTAATTCAGGTTGGTTATTGTGCTCGCTGAAGTGTCATAGGTGAACGAAAAATTTCCCACCTTTGCACTCGTTAGCGAGCTATTCGTGCCTGCAGCGGCAACAATACCCGCCCCCATTACAAGAGCAAGAACCATTGCTATTGCAAATACTCTACTCATCATGTTTGTAAATAGATTAAATCAATCAATAAGATTATTGGTTCAAGATTGTACCAAAATCTTGATCTGTAAAGTTATAAAAATGAGATATTAGTTAAATTTCAAGTTCAGAAATAAGAAAGAATTTCATAAAAAGTATTCCTCTGTGCCGGTATCCTTCCTATCTCTTTTATCAGGTAATTTATCTCCTGAGTGGTTGCAGTTTCGTTCCTGTCGGTTGCACCGAATATCTTTTCACTGAAGGCAGTGCCGACAAGATCGCTTCCGCCGGCGTCAAGTGCAATCTGCGCCAGAAGTTTCCCTATGGCAACCCAGTACACACTGATGTTCTTGATTGCGCTGCCCAGTATTATCCTCGCCATTGAAATGACTTTCAGATCATTTTCACCAGAACCCGGATAGACCACTTTTCCCATTTTCTGGAGAGGAGTGTTATCAGGGCTGAACTTAAGCGGGATAAAAGAGAGAAATCCGGGGACTTCAAGCTGGTTGTCCCGCAGTCTGATCATATGGTCCACAATGCTTTCCCAAGTTTCAACATGTCCGTATGTCATGGTGGAGTTGCCCGGTATTCCCAGGGAATGAATGATCTTTGCATCCTCAAGCCACTTCTCACCAGAAATCTTTTCCGGCGTTGTTATCTGCTTCCTCACACCGGGATCAAAGATTTCAGCCCCTCCACCGGTGTGAGCATCCATGCCTGCATCCCTGAACCTCATCACGGTTTCCTTCAGGCTGTTGCCAGTGGTCTTGGCGATAAAATCAATCTCGGGAATTGTGAGTGCTTTAAGAGTTACTTCCGGGAAGGTGCTTTTTACGGCCCTGAACACGCTCTCGTAATAATCCATTCCAAGATAAGGGTTGAAGCCTCCCACGATGTGAATTTCAGTTGCGTTGAGGTTCTTCGCCTTCTGGGTCTCCTGCCTGACCTGTTCAACGCTCAGTTCATAACCTCTATCAGTCTTTCCCTTCAATTTTGCAGGAACATAGAATGCACATATCGGACAACTTGCCGCGCAGTAATTGGAATAGTTGATGTTGTACGATACAGCATAAGTAACAACATCTCCAACCTGAATCGAGGTCAGTCTTGAGCCCAGATTCATCAGCTGGAAGAGATCAAGATCGTTGAGTATACCCATTGCATCATTACGGCTGATTTGATTGCCTGATAGGATAGATTCCTGCCAGTACTCGATGTCATAATTTTTGGTATTCTGCATCGACACTCCATTCTATTTTGACTAATAACAATTCTCAATGAATGGAACCAGACCTACAATTATGCCGAATGCGATAGGAAAAAGTAATCGAGAGAATTAAAGGTTCACAATTTCGTACTTGCCGGGGCGTCTTTCCAGCCCCTCCGAAATCTGCCAGTTGAGATCTCCGACCACATCCTCCGGATGTGCAGATTCATAGACAGATCTACCAACTATCACATAATCAGTCCCATTCATCACTGCTTCTACTGCACTTCCTCCCTGTGCGCCAATTCCAGGAGAAACTATGGGTTTGTTCTGACTCCTTTCCCGGACTCTCCTGATCATGGACGGATTGTTACCAGGCGCAATGAATCCATCAGCGCCAGCCTTCAGTGCCAGCGTTACAAGATCGTCAACGTTCTTCTCCATAAAGTCAGAAGCGCCGGGATGGGACATTGCGACCACGGCAAGTACTCTGGCTCCTCCAGCAGAATCCACGACAGCCTTCAGGGAATCTTCTCCGACGAAGGCATGGGCTATAACGGCATAGGCGCCCTTTTCACGAACCTTTTTCGTTATGAGAGAGTTCGTATTGGGTATGTCAGCAATCTTCAAATCACAAATAACTCGCGTGAACTTGGAAAGCTTGGTTACAATATCTACGCCTGATCCAAGGATCAGGGGCCAGTTTATCTTGATGGCGAATACCATTTCAGAAATATTCTCAGCGATCTCCAGAGCTTTTTTCTCTTCAAAAATATCCAGCGCAACAATAAGCCTGTTATCCATCGGCAAAAGAATATGAAAAATGGATAATAAGTTAGTGATTTCTATCTTATCATATCAACGCCAATAGAATCTTCACTGTCGAGTACAATTTTTTCAAGGTTGGATATGTCCTCCGGCCTGTTGATGACATATGGGGATTTTATACCGACCATAAGGACCAGGATTGCTATCTTGTTCTCCATACCCTTTTCTACTCTCGCTCCCCATTTTATGGTGGCTTCAGGATGAATTCTTGAATGTATCTCCGTCATCGCTATCAGATGTTCCTTCACGGTCATATCAGAACCGCCGGTCACGCTTACGATGCATCCTCTGGCCTGAGAAATATCGGCTTCTATGAGAGGAAATGTTATGGCTTGATTGAGTGCTTCCATGATTCTCGTTTCCCCTCTTGCGGACTCTCCATAGCCCACCATCGCCGCTCCACCTGCTTTTAGAACGTTTGCCACATCTGCAAAGTCGACGTTTATGAGCCCGGTTTTAGTAATCAACTCGGTCAATCCTTTCATTGTTCTCGTCATGATGGAGTCAGCGTATCTGAAAGCCTCCTCTGTGTTCTTTTTGGGAGACTCAGTGAGCAGCTTGTCGTTTGGTATGGTGAGAATTGTATCCGAATATCTGGAAAGCTTCTCGAGCCCGTGCATTGCATTATCCATTCTGAATTTTCCCTCCGACCTGAACGGAAGTGTGACAATTGATATCACAATAGCTCCAGACTCCTTCGCGGCCTTTGCGACTATTGGGGCTGCACCGGTTCCAGTTCCACCCCCCAATCCACAGGTGATGAAAGCGATATCAGACCCTCTCATGAGTTCCCTTATCTTGGAGATGTCTTCCATGGCTGCATCCTCTCCTACCTTTGGAAGTCCGCCTGATCCAAGGCCCCTGGTTCTCTTGTAACCGATGAGAAGTTTTGCCTTGGATCTGGTCTGTTTTTCAAGGTGATTCGCATCTGTATTGATCGCGAGAAGGTCTGCGCCTTCGATACCCATCTGGTATAATCTGGTAATTGTATTTGCGCCAGCTCCTCCGCATCCTGCTATTCTAATGCGTACCCTCTTCATTTGTGCGGCCTTTGCAATGTGTTCATCCTGTGGGCATTTGTAGTCATCCCCTATGATCTCTATTCCGCCAAGGTCATCTTCTACCTTTTTCTGCATGGTTTCCAGCAAGAGAGAATTGTTGTCATACATATGTCTGCTACTATTAGCAACATAGTATATAATATTTTTGATATATTCCCGCTATCATCTTTTTGTCAAACGGCGGGTTGAGAAATGGAAATGACCCTATTATTCTGGTAATTACAGCAGCTTACCTCGAACTCTCTGCTTTTGTGTCGCGGTACCAACTGATGAGGGAGATCAACAGTTGTATTGTTATGGTTCATTACTTAACTTACCAGTTCGGTGATAACTTAGATCATTCACTCTACATTTTCATGCCATAACTGTGAAAAGCATCTTAAGGCAGGGCACCGATCCTCGTGTGCATGGAAAAACAACAATTTATTAGTACAGATTCAAATTGGCTTTATTCACGATCATGAACCTTTGAAATAATCGAATTTCAGATAGATCTAATAAATTATCTTTGGTTACCTGCATGTTTGGGAATTGTGT